>CAIVIS010000042.1 GCA_903906055.1 uncultured Acidimicrobiaceae bacterium | reverse complement strand
GCCTCCGGGCAGTCGTCGGTGTCCGTCTCGACGACTGCCAAGTTGCCCGCCAACTCCACCCAAGTGGTGCAGGCCTGGAAGGACGGCGTGCTCTTGGCGAGTGCCTATCTCAACCCGACCACGGGAGCGGCGATCCTGAGTGATGAACTCGACGGGGTCCATCCCTTCAACGGGGCCACCTTCACCCTCGTCGGCGACGGAGTCGTCCCCGTCACGAAGGTGATCGCTGGACTCTGAGTTGTTGTGATGGCATTGCGGCTCGGCGGCTGTCTACCCTCATCGGAAGCAGCCACACTGAGCCGCTGTAAGCGCCGGCCGCTCACATGCTCTGACTGGTGCGCCCCCTGGGATTCGAACCCAGAACCTGCGGATTAAGAGTCCGTTGCTCTGCCATTGAGCTAGAGGCGCCTGCTGCTGAAACCTACGGTAGTTCCCCGAGGGACACAGATGAGTCGTCTGCGTCCCCAGGGACTGAGGGTGACCGACGGGGTTCGAACCCGCGGCCTCCGGGATCACAACCCGGCGCTCTGACCAACTGAGCTACGGCCACCAAGGAGCCTCTAGTGTGGCACATGCCGATGGTGGTCCGACAATGTAGCGACCACAGTGCCTCGCCCCTGTAGCTCAACTGGATAGAGCAGGTGGTTTCTACCCATCAGGTTGCGGGTTCGACTCCTGCCGGGGGCACTGAAGATCAGGCCAAAGACTTGCGGCCCCGCTCCATCCTGGGGCTTTGGACAACTATGGGCAATAGCGAAACGCTACGTCGACGCACGAGCCTGGGTGGTGGAGGTGATTGTGGCCTGGGATGCCAGCCCGTCGCATCAACTCCTTTGTGGATGCACCAGTTGTGACCGCCACGGCAAATTGGCTTGTCGCGATCGATGTCAAGCCAGAGTCCTTCAGGAGTTGGGGAGGGGTCCGATCCAGCTCTCGCGGCTCTCCAATCCATCGGGATGATCGTCCATCACCCCTCCGATGGCGTTGGTCAGTGCGACGGATGCCGAGCGGGTACGAGTCCGGGCTGACGGCACCAGAATGAGGCCGCCGTGAATCCGGCCCTGGGCAAGCCGGGATGCGGCAAGCGGCCGGAAGTCTTTGATGTTGTTTGTCACGACGGAGCGTCCTTCGCTGGTCGCGATCTCAAGAACCTCCGAGTCGCTTCGGCCGATCAGATCAGGACGGTCAACCACGGCGATGACGTCGTAGCCGGCCGCTCGCAGCAGCGTGGCGATCTGAGGGGAAAGTTGCTCATCTAGTAGGGCTTTCACCTATGGAGAGCACGTAGGCCGGCGACGGCAGCGGCGTACCCGCGGTCGTATTCGGACTCGTTGCTGGTGATTTCGAGGTCGATCTCCTCGCTGAACTCGCCGTAGTACGCAACGGCAGCTTCGACTAGGCCCACCGGGATCTGGAGGTACTCGGCGGCAAGTGTCAGAGAGCGTTCGTTGTCCCGCACCGTTGCTATGACCTCCCAGACATCGAGCCCGCGTCCCACCAAGCCGGCTCGTCGCCCACTGGGGCCATCGAGGAACTGGATCAGCGGGTGCATGTCGTGCCGCAACCCTTCCTCGACGTAGCGCTGTGCAAGGGTCCGCTCGGGTATCTGGGCACGAACCGAACGTTCGCTCAGACGATCTCTCGTTCCTGGTGCTAACCGGAGGGTGTAGTGGTCGGCCATACCTCGAATTTACCACGCTGTGGCACGCGGTTACACGCTGGGGCCATCGTCGATGCAGTCGAAATGCATCCGGTCAGGTCCATAGTCACCACCTGATCCGAGAGCGGCATCGGTGACGGTCCATCATCTGATCAGCCGATGCTCTATGTGGGAGGAGGTTTGTCGGAATCCACGAGTGCAGTCCATGCATCGCCGACCTAGAGGTTCCCCCATGGCCAAGCGCCATTCCGTGCACCCCCTTATCGTCCAGGTTGCGAGTTCGACTTCTGCCGGGGGGCACTGCATCGGTGCAGCATGAAGGATCGCGAATGGACCCCTCCTCTCGAGGCGGCGTTACCCTCGCGGGGGCGTTGGCCGCTCACCGCGGCCCGACTCCGGTCTTCAGCGGCGGACCGCGTAGACTCCCAATCGTGACCGACGTCTTGGCTGTGGCCAATCAGAAGGGCGGTGTGGCCAAGACCACCACCGTCCACTCCCTCGGTGTCGCCTCTGCCGAGCTCGGTCGGCGGACTCTGGTCGTCGACCTCGATCCCCAGGCGTGCCTCACCTTTTCGCTCGGCTTCGATCCTGATGGGCTGGAGCGATCGCTCCACGACGTGTTCGTCCGTCGCCTCGATGTGGAAGAAGTACTACTTCCTGTCCCTGGGGTCCCTGGGCTCGACCTGCTGCCTGCCACCATCGACCTGGCAGGTTCCGAGGTCCACCTGTTGACCCGCACGGGACGCGAGCACGTTCTGGCTCGTGCGCTCGAGCCCGTCCATGAGCAGTACGACCTCATCCTGATCGACTGTCCGCCCTCACTCGGCGTATTGACCATCAATGGGCTGACGGCAGCCAACTCGGTGCTCATCCCCTTGCAATGCGAGGCTCTTTCCCATCGAGGCGTAGGCCAGCTCCTCGAGACGATCGCTGATGTCCGGGCCTTTGCCAACAGCGCCATCACCGTCAGGGGAGTGATCGCCACGATGTACGACGATCGGACCAAGCACTCCCGCCACATCTTCGAAGAGGTGCAGACCCGGTACGGCATCCCGGTCCTCCAGCCGCCCGTGCGCAAGTCGATCCGCTTCGCCGAGGCCCCGGCCCGAGGGAAGTCGATCCTGCAGCACGCCCCCAACTCACCGGGAGCCCAGGCCTACCGTGCACTTGCCGCCGTTCTGGCCGAACCGAGCGTGGTCGCCGGTACCTCTGGATGATGACGGACGGACCAGATCCGCTCGGAAAGCGGGCGCTGTTCTGGATGCCGGTCGATGCCGGGGTCCAGATCCGTGCTGGCGAAGAGTTCGAGTTGGGATCTGTGAGCAGGAACGTGGGCGGACAGCGAGCAGACACGCTGACCCAGAGGCGACCCAAAGGTGAGGAAGTGCGTCATGCCCGTCCGGCAGGCAAGCACGCGCTCTACTCCCAGGCAACGCCGGCCGACGAACCCGAACGTGACCGGGCTTCGGCGATTTCGGAGGATCCGCTCCCTCCACGGGGGTCGCTGTCCGTCGCCTGCTCGCGCTGCAGGTCGGTGACGCAAGTAGGGGTGGTCGGGTTCTTCCTTCTGCAGTTCCCATTCGGCGTTTGGCTGCCTAGGGGTGCATTCGACCGGTGGATGACCTGTCCCTCGTGTCGGAAGCGTTCCTGGATGAGCGTCACACTGTTCCGGTGACGGCCTCGTTCCTGTCCGCAGCCGTATCGAGCGCGTCGAATCCTGGTGGGATCACCGGGCATCTCCTGAACTTCAACGGCACGGCGGCCTACGCACTGATCGGATTCCTGGCCTTTGCCGAGGCAGCCCTCATGGTTGGATTCTTCTTCCCCGGCGAAACCGCGGTGGTCATCGGTGGCGTGCTGGCCGGTCTGGGGCGGGTGAACCTCGGTGTGATGATCGTCGTCGTCGTGCTGTGTGCGGTGACCGGGGACTCGGTCGGATACGAGGTGGGCAAAAAGGCTGGCCCATGGCTGCTCGAGCACCGGCCGCTCAAGGGTAAGACAGCCGTCAAGTACACGCTCGGAATGCTCGAGCGCTACGGCGGACCGGCGGTGTTCCTCGGTCGGTTCACCGCGTTCGCTCGGGCAATGATCCCCGGGTTGGCTGGCATGAGCGGCCTCCGGTATCCCACGTTCCTGTTCTGGAACGTGCTCGGGGGCATCGTGTGGGGTGTCGGCTACACGCTCCTCGGTTATGCGGTCGGCGTCTCCTTCGAACACGTGCTGGGCCAGATCGGCCTATGGACGCTGGCGGTCGTCGCCGTCCTGGGGACGGGTGTGGTCGTGTTCGAGGTGCGGCGGCATCGCAAGGGCAAACGCCGGATCGAACGCGACCTTGCCGATATGGAGGACGAGGGGACCGGCATGGATTCGTCGGTCGAGGTCAACGGAGCACCACCGCCCACCGAGCCGACATCGTGAGCACTGTCTCCGGCATGGATTAGGGCACAACTCCTCCCGACATGGGACCGGAAGTGCGCGGCCGGGACAGCCTCTGAGTGGCCACTGCGAGGTCGACCAGCACGCCCTGCAGCCGACCAGCCAAGCAGTTAGCCAGTGAACGGGTGCAGGGGCGCTGACCCATCAGCCAAGAGGTTGTCGAACCCGTCGGGGATAGCCAGCATCCCCGGTGCAGTGCCAGCGACATCGGTCAGTCCGTACTGCCAGACGATCGAGTTGGTGGCCGGGTCGATGGCCACCAACCGGTTCCGGTAGTCGTCATTGACCAAGATCATGCCGCTCGGCAGTCGTTCGGCCAGTGACGGCTTCTTCAACATGGCATCTCCAGCCTTCACGTCGTACACCCACGGCAAAGTGCCCGCACGGGTGAACTCGACGACCTTGCCCGAACCTGGCGGGTTGTAGTCGGTCATCAAGTACAGGTCAGGACCGAGCTGCTGCGGGTCGGACGGGTAGTTGACCGACGGGATGTGCACATCCCAGACCATCTTCCCGGCCAGGGTGTACTCCGATACCCAGGAGCCATCGATCTCCGAGATCAGGAGGTTGCCGTTGGCGAGCGGGGTGTCACCGTTCGGGTAGGCGATCGAGACGTTGGGTACGTGGGCGTCCACTCCGTTGCCGATCTGGCCCGAGACCTGTCCTGCCTGGGTCATGAACAAGATGCGGTTGTTCGATGCATCGGCCACCGAGATGATGCCGGACTTCAATAGAAAGGCATCATCGGGCTGGTTCAAGAAGCCAGCGGCCGATCCCGACTTGAGCGGATGGCCGAACTGCCACAGCACTTTGCCAGAGGGGTAACCGATCTGGACGATGGTGTGATTGTCCTCCTGGTTGGAGATGATTCCGGTCCCACCGTGGGTGAAGAAGGAGTCATCCGGAAAGTAGAAGCCGCCCGGGGGAGCGGGCATCGACGGCGATGGATAGGCCCAGGTGATGTTGCGACTCGAGTCGAGGGTGATCAGTCGGTTGTTGCCACGGTCCGCGATGAGCAGAGTGCCCACGTAAGGTGCGCCTGCCCCGGGCTTGCCGGCTGGACCCCCGTAGGGGCTCGGACGCAGAGATATGACCGTCTGCAGCGTGCCTGAGGCCATCCCGGCCTGGTTGGGACCCGACTGGGCCGCCACTTCGCCCCCGACGATGTAGCCGATGGCCGATTTGCCGGTCCCGACGGTCGTGTAGCCGCCGAAGGCCTCGGCTTGGGGAAGCAGGCCTGCGTTCAACACCTTGTGGGTGGCGGGCACGTAGGCGTAGATGGTGGTCAGCGTGGGGCCACCGGGGACCTGACCTCCGGCAACGTAGATGGTGCCGTCGATCACGAAGGCCGACGCGCCATACAGCGCCTGGGGAAGATGAGCGACCACGCTGGAGTGCCTGCTGGCCGGGTCGATCACCTGAATGGCATCGGTGGCTGTCGTCGTCGTGCCGGTCGATGCGGTTTGGCCTCCGAAGGCATAGAGCATCGCGTCCTGGGCCACCAGGGCCGGGTAGCGCACCGGGATCGTCAGATCGGCCACGGTCGAATAGTGGATGGCATCAGGAGTGGAGAGCACGTGGGGCGTATACGTGGTTCCGTCGTACCCGCCCACGATGAACGCGGTGGAACTGCCGCGCCCTGCGGCGATGGTGGAAATGGCTAGGTCGGAGCGGGGTGTGGGCAGCGCTCCGACCACAGTGCCGGTTGCAGCGGCCGGCGTGGCTTTCGTGGCCGGTGTCGGGATGGACTGGACGGTGGCCACCGTGTTGGGGGAGCCGCCGCCCACCACGAATGTCGAGTGCCCGAGAGACACGCTGGCGGCGTCGTGGACCGGATTGGCCAGAGTGCCAGCCGAAGTCACCGTGCCAGCCGCCGGGTCCACGGTGTAGACGGTGTTGACCGAGGACTGCGACGTGGCCAAGCCGCCTAGGACGGTCAGGTCGTTTCCGTTGGTGGTGACGGACTCGCGGGAGAGAGCCACCGGCATCTGCCAAGCCTCGACGCCGGCCTCGATGGAGGCAGGCCCCTTGCTTGCCTCCTGCACCTTGTGGCTGGCTGCACTTGCAGATGCACCTCCGGCAGCCTTGGTGCCCGATGGCGAAGATGTCGAGGTGGGCGACGATGATGCCGATGGGGTCGATCCGCCGCTCGACATCGACATGACTCCTACCACCAGGGCGACGACGACCACCACGGCGATCGTCAGCACGGTTATCCGCCTACGCCGATGTAGAGCGCGCAACTCTCGATGTGCTTTTCGGTCCACAGTTCTCCTTAGTCCTCCGTCAGAAATAATAGGGCGGGTGCATCGGCCGATAGGTGCACTCGGCCTGATATCTCCCAGCGGGAGCGGAGCGGCACCGACTCCTGGTCCGCTGGGGCGACCCCACGGCAGGGCACACTCGCCCCACGGAAGGCCTGAGGTGGCCCTCGGGTGCGTGTTGCGACTCTGTCCTGGTGAACACGACCACGTCAGGCACGGTACTTGCCCGGCCGTGAGCCCCGATCAGCCCCGATCGGGGCTGATCATCCCCACAGCGGCGACGAAGGCCGTAACACGCCAAATCCTTGTATGCGGTGACTCCACTGCCTAGATTGATCCGCAGTGCACTCCTCGTTCGGGGCGTGGAGCAACGGAAGCCGGTTGGAGCGCATGGCCATGGTCGATCAACGGGGATGGCTACAGGCACGGGCCAGCGTCATCTGCCCATGGTGACACTGCCGGCTCACGCCGAACAGATCGCCCGGGAGCACGACAATGCGGTGGCCACCGCGCCTTCTGTTGCTGTCGTTGCTGTCGTTGCTGTCGATGCCGACCAGCAGGCAGCTGTCGCCGACGATTACCGCCTCGAGCTCCTGATCGCAGGATGTCCAGACGCCTACCTCGAGGTCGACCGGACCGGGGTCATCGTCGAGTGGAACGACGGGGCCGAAGAGCGCTTCGGCTGGAGCCGCGATGACGTGCTCGGCAAGTTCATCTGCGACACCGTCCTGACCGGCCCGTTCGCTCGATCACCGTTTGGGCTGCTGATGTCTCACTCCTCCGGTACGGCAATCGGCCCGGTGGCCGGATCCGTCAATGGCGGCACGCTCGACCTGGTGCTAGAGCTGCGGCACCAGGCTGGGCATCGGGTGCGGGCAGAGTCCCGCCTGGTCATCATCGGGGATGGCCGGGGCCGGTCGGTGGCAGGGTTCTTGCGGTTGCCCGCCCCAGCACTTCCCATGGAGCCGCCGGCGAAGGCCTCGACCCACGTCGATCCGTCGGGCGAACTCGACCCATTGACCGGACTGGCCAGTCGGTCTGCCTACTCGACGCGGTTGGCTGCGGCCGCAGCCGATCACAGCGGCATGCCGGGCAGCGTGGCCGTGATCCTCTTGGATCTGGATCGGTTCAAGGCCATCAATAACTCGATGGGTCATGTCCTGGGGGACGGGGTGCTGGCTGCCGTGGCTCGGAGGCTCGAAGAGGTAGCTGCTGGCGTGGATCTGCTGGCGCGCTTCGGTGGCGACGAGTTCCTCGGACTCGTGGTCGATCAGGACGGTGCGCAATTGAGGGCCGCCGCATTCATCGAGCGGGTCAAGTTCGCCTTTTCGGCGCCGTTCCCGGTCGAGGGAGCAGAGGTCTTTCTCGATGCCTCAGTGGGGGTGGCGCTCAACACGTTCGGCGCCAACGACCCTGACGAACTGTTGGCCCACGCCGAGGCGGCCATGTATCAGGCCAAGCGCCGGGGGGGCTTCGGAGTCGAGACCTTCGGGGAAACATTGCGGATCGAAGCACTCGACCGACCGGCCACCGAGCACGCACTGCGCCGGGCCGTCGAGCGAAGCGAGCTACTGCTGCACTACCAGCCGGTAGTCGAGATGCAGGGAGCGACCACCGTCGGTGTCGAGGCACTTATCCGGTGGCAGCATCCCGACCAGGGGCTGGTTCCCCCCGTGCGGTTCATCTCGGTGGCCGAAGAGAGCGGGCTCATCATCCCGATCGGAGCGTGGGTCCTGGACCAGGCCTGCCACCAGTTGCGCGACTGGCACCAGCGGGGACCGGTCGGCCCTCGTGGCTCGATCGAAGTCAACCTGTCCGCCCGTCAGATCGACGATCCTGAGATCGTGCGCACGGTGGAAGAGGTCCTGGCGCGAACGGGTCTGGCCCCTGAGCACCTCACCTTGGAGATCACCGAGAGTGCGCTGATGAAGGATGCGGCCTCGGCGTTGGTGGTGCTGCGGGCCCTCAAGGAGATCGGCGTGCTGCTGGCCATCGACGACTTCGGGACCGGCTATTCGTCGCTGAGCTATCTCCAGCGCTTCCCGCTCGACATCTTGAAGGTGGACCGGATGTTCGTGGCTGAACTCGGACAAGATGCCGGTGGCGACGAGATCGTCTCGGCGGTCATCAAGTTGGCGCACGCCCTCGACCTTCAGGTGGTGGCCGAGGGGGTCGAGACCGAGCAGCAGTTCGAGATCCTGCGCACCCTCGAGTGCGACTTCGCCCAGGGGTACCTGTTTTCGCGTCCGGTGCCGGCCCACCAACTCCGCGGACTGTTCGGCGAGGATCTGAGCGTCTGAACCCCAGGCAGAGGGGAGGGTGGGGGAGTGAGCACCGGCGTCCGGGGTGCGCGATATCCCGCCTTGGCGCGACGGTCCGCTTCGGTGCCGTTGCCCGATGCGCACGGCCCCGGGTGCGCTTCGTACATGGGGGCAGCATTCAGTCGACGGAAGTTCATGGCGTTCGGAGTCGCTGGCATCGCCGGCGCCCTGGTGGTGCCGACACTCGATTCGAGCGACGTGGCTGGTGCGGCCGGTACGGCGCCAGTCCAGACCAATCCCAACCTGCTGTGGAACGGTTCGTTCGAGGTGGGAAGCCTGAACACGCCGACGAAGTCGACTGCGGTCTGGACCCTGCCCAGTTGGGCGATCGCGTAGCCCTGACTCTCCTGTGACTGACAGCTTCAGCGTTGGGTGGGACCCTCGGGCGATCCTGGACGACGCAACTGCCATGGGTGCAATGCGTTGCCTGGGCGAGGGAATCAGGGCGCACGGGTTCCTCAATGTGAACGCCACCGTCGAAGGCCCCGTCGGGCTGATCGACTTGGCCGCGGGCAAGCCCGTCGAAGGCGACGTGGCAGCCCAGTGGCTGGGTGGGCCGGATGCGGTCGACGCACTCGTCGCCACGGGTGGGGCGGAGCGCACCCACGAGGGGATGGTCACCCTTCGCTTCGAGGTGCTGTCGGGAGCGGGCGGTGTCGCCGTCCTCCCGCGTCCGGGCCTCTTGGCCGACGAGGTGTACTCGAGTTCGGACTCCTGGGTGCTCTTGGAGATGGCCTGGCGGTTCGGCCTCGGTGGCGACCGGGCCGTCGACCTCGGGACGGGCACAGGTCTGGTGGCGACCTTTTTGACCAGCCGATACCAGCGGGTGCAGGCCACAGACATCCTGCCGGTCGCAGTCGACACCGCTGCCCTGTCCCGCGAGTTGCTCGACGATGACCGCAGGGAACGCCTGGCCTTGTCTGTCAACGATGTGGCCGCCGGCCTGACGACGGGGACGTTCGACCTGGTCGTGGCCAACACTCCTTGGGTGCCGTCTCCGATGGCTGGACGGCAGACCTATGCCGACGGCGGCCCCACCGGGTTCGAACTACCGTTGCGCTTCCTCATCGAGGGGGCCAAACTCTTGTCGGAGCGGGGGCGACTCGTGCTGCTGTGTGCCGACCTGCGCTACACCGACGGTCGAGCACCTCTGTGGGAGGCCCTGGACAGACTTGCTCGTCATGGGTTTACCTACGAGGTCGAGACCACGCCACGTACCAAGACCATGAGCTTCGAAGCACAGGACGCCCCCAACTACATGGACGACCTCGAGGCGGCCGCTCACGTGGCAGTCATGGTGTATCGGCCCTAGTGGAAATGCACAGAACTGTGCTGAACTGGCACGACGGCCTCACCTCGATCATCCCGGCATGGATTTCGTGAGCCCGTCCACTCCTCCGATGAACGACCCGCACTGAAATGGAGCATGACTGATGAGCGGTATGCAGATCTTCGTCAAGACCCTGACGGGCAAGACGATCACGCTCGACGTCGAATCCTCAGACTCGATCGAGAACGTCAAGCAGAAGATCCAGGACAAGGAGGGGATACCTCCCGATGTGGAACGCCTCATCTTCGCTGGCCAGTCTTTGCAGGACGGCCGCACCCTCGCCGACTACAACATCCAGAAGGAGGCCACCCTCCATCTGGTACTCATCGCCCGGCCGACGGTAACCACGTACACGGCCGAAGGCGTGGCCGAGCCGACTGGGGCAGGTAGCAACCTGCTGAAGATCCCCGGCCCCGGTTGGACGGTGAGCCAGAAGGCGCTGGGGGTCGCCAGCGGTCGGAACCACGTGCTGACCTGCTTCGCCCAGGGGTCGCTCAATTGGACGGTCGACTTCCTCGACTCGACCGATACCTCTATCGCCTCGGCGCTGGCCACCGGCACGTTCGACGGGACCAGTGCGGGACTGTCCAAGTGCACTACCACCGTGCCCGCCCCCTCGGATGCCGTGTCGGCTCAGATCACCTTCGAGTCAACGGGTGCGTCCGTGCTCTTCGACCAGGCCACGTTCGCCTCGGTGGGGCCCCGCATCGGCCCTCCCGGTGCGCCGACGAACCTGACCGCCACCCCGGGAGACGGCCAGGTGAGCCTGGCGTGGAGCCCGCCCGACACCTCGAACGGACGGCCGGTATCCGGCTACAAGGTGCAGTGGAAGAAGCCCGTCCAGGGGATGCTGGTCACCGAGGACACTTCGTGCGTGGTGGTCGTCGCCAACGGCTTCAAAGCGGTCTACTCCGTGGCCGCAATCAATGCGGGCGGTCCGGGTCCTTCCGTCGAGACCGGTTCGATCGTGGCTCGGGGGATACCCACCGTGGCCCTGTCTGCCGACCAGACGACCGTCGACCGGAATACCCCGGTGCTGCTGACCGCCACCACCACGGTCGACGGCAGAGTTGCCTTCTTCGTAGACGGAATGAGCGTTGGCAAGTCCACGGCATCGAGTGGAGTGGCGACGCTGTCGCACTCGTTCAAGCAGGGCGGGACCTACGCGGTCACCGCGCAGCTGCCGCAGACGGCCTCTACTCTGGCTGTCACATCGGATCCGGTGTCGGTCAGCGTCAATCGATAGTTGGTCCACCCGTAGCGGCGCCAGATTTCGACGACGCTACGGGCGTTCCATTGGTCGGGACGACAGGATTTGAACCTGCGACCCCCTGCTCCCAAAGCAGGTGCGCTACCAAGCTGCGCTACGTCCCGTCTTCCTTCGTCCCCGAAGGGCACCGCCTCAGCGTAGGGCATCTGGGACCCGTCCTTGGCTACCCCCGCTTCGGGATATCGTCTGGCCGATGCCCACCGTCCGTGTAGCCGTCTTCGACCTGGGCAGTAGCTCGTTCCATCTCATGGTGGTCGACGCGTTCCGCGACGGCCGAATGGAGTCGGTGCTACGCCGCCGATCCTTCCTCCACCTCGGCACCGAGGTGGCTCGCACCGGTGGCGTGCCCGGCGACCGGTCGGCGCTGGCCGTCCGCACCGTCAAGCGTCTGCACGCCTATGCCGAGGACGCCGGAGCCGACGTGGTGGTCGCCATGGCTACCGCCGCACTGCGGGACGCCGACAACGGCAGGGATCTCATCGCCCGCATGGAGCGGATACTGGGCAGCCCCATCAACCTGCTCTCAGGGGAAGAAGAGGCACGCCTGTGCTTCCTGGGTCAACGGGCTGGCGTGTGGGTGGGCGAGGATCCGGTACTCGGGCTGGACCTCGGCGGCGGCAGCCTCGAAGGCGGAATCGGAACCATCGACTCGGTTACGGCAGTGGCGAGCGTGGCGTTGGGTACGGCCCGCATTCGTGGCGAGCTGAACACAGGAGATCGGCTGTCGGAGGGAGAACGTGCGGCCGTTCGTGAGTTGACGCTGCAACGATCGGAGCCGATCGCCGACATGTTGGCGGGATGCCCCAAAGCCGCCGAACGAGTCATCGCCAGCGGAGGTACGGTCCGGGCACTGGCCCGACTGGCCCTGGGGCTCCATCGCCCGGCCTCGAAGTCAGGCTCGTCGAGCGCCACCTCGGTCAATCAGATCGAGGTCCCGGCTGGACAGTTGCGCGACCTTGCCGACCGACTGGCCACGATGGACCCCGATGCGCGTATGGCGCTACCGGGGATACAAGCTCGTCGGGCCCCGCTGCTGCCTATCGGTGCAGTGGTTCTGTCGACACTCGTCGACCACCTCGGACTACCTGGTCTGGTGGTGAGCGAGTGGGGTCTGCGCGAAGGCGCCGTGCTTGACGGGCTTTCGCTCCCTGCCGCCGGGATCTGACCCTGCCGCCCCGATCCCAACGAGTGCTCCCGTCGATCACGTGACGGGGTGATGCCCGAGGAGAGGCGGCGGAATCGGTTCCGCCGCCTCTCCTCGTATCAAGCGTCCTTGCCCAGGATCCTGTTCATGCCGGTGCCGCAGATCGGGCACTTTCCCTTGGCTGAGCGACGGCCGTTGGCCATCTCGACCACCTCGCCGTCGAACTCACGCTTCTCCCGGCACTTGACGCAGTAGCCCTCGTATGTAGCCATGGATACTCCTCCTGCTCCGAGCGGCGCCCATCTGAACGCCTGATGGAATCGACGGTACCGGGCCATCTCGTGGGAAAGGGGGATGGGAGCCCCTAGTGCTAACTGGAGTTAGCAGATGCTCGCGGACCGACGGAGCAGCGCTCGGGACCAGCGGGCCGCTCGCCAGCCTGGTCGTTGGTCCCGATCGAGGTTTGGCCAGAGGGCTAGTCGGACGCCGGGTCTCCGAACGAGTCGGGGACCTCGGCCGGGTTGACAGACGTGAGCATCTCTTCGATGGCGTCTGCCGGCAGGGGAGGGCTGAAGTAGTAGCCCTGGGCGGTCGTGCAGCCCCGTTGCAGCAGTACCCGGCTCTGGGTGAGCGTCTCCACGCCTTCGGCCACGCACGAGAGCCCCAGCTTTCCGGCCATGGCGATGATGGCCGAGACCAGACCGTTCTCCTCGTCTTCGGGGCCGAGCACCTGTACGAACGACTGGTCGATCTTCAGGGTGCTGACCGGGAACGTGCCGATCCGGTCGAGCGAGGAGTTCCCGGTGCCGAAGTTGTCGATGGTGAACTTCACCCCGAGCTTGCGGAGCTTTTCGATCGTGCCCATGGCGGGACCGGTCTTGTCGAGCACCACGCGTTCGGTGATCTCGAGTTCCAGTAGGGCCGGATCGATACCGGTGTCGTTGAGTGTGCGTTTCACGCTGTCGAAGAAGTCGGGGCTGGCGAGGTCACGCGAGGCCAGATTGACCGACAGGCGGAGCGGGTCGATCCCGTGGTCTTGCCAGGAGCGGAGCTGGCGGCACGCCTGCCACAACACCCAGTTGTCGAGGGAGACGATCAGGTCGCTCTTCTCGGCCATGGGGATGAACCGGGGCGGATCCAGGATTCCCAAGGTCGGATGATCCCAGCGCACCAGTGCCTCTACCCCTACGACCTGGGCCGTGCGGAGATCGACATAGGGCTGGTAGACGAGGAAGAACTCATCAGCATCAAGAGCACTGACCATGTCGGTGTAGAGCTCCCGGTCGTCTATGGCCCGGCGCCCGACATTGGATGGATCTGGGGAGTAGCGGAACATCTCGAAGGCATCACGGCCGAGATCCTTGGCGCGGTACATGGCCTCGTCCGCCCGGTTCAGCAGGTCGTCGTAGCTGTCACCGTGCTCGGGGGCGATGGCGATCCCGATCGAAGCCGATGTGGTCACCTCCTCGCCGAAGATGGAGAAGGGCGTATGCATGGCTTCCAGGGTGCGTTCGGCCAACTGGTTGATCGAGAGCTGGTCGACCAGTCCGGGGAGGAGGATGGCGAATTCGTCGCCACCCACTCGGGCCACGGTGTCCTGGCTCCGGACGGTGTCGAGCAGCCGCTGGCTCACCTGTTTGATCAAGATGTCGCCGGTGGCGTGTCCGTGGGTGTCGTTGACGGTCTTGAAGTTGTCGAGGTCGACGAAGAACATGCACACGGGCTCGCCGACTCGCCGGGAGCGCACCAGCTCCTGTTCGACCCGGTCCTCAAACAGGCGTCGATTCGGAAGCCCGGTGAGGGCGTCGTGCCACGCCATGTGGGACACCTTCTCCAACAGCTCGATGTTCTGGATAGCGGCCGCCGCCTGGTCGGCCAAGCCGCAGAGCCGCTCATGGATGTCGTTGTCATGGATGACGCCAGGGCCGCTCTCCTGCGAGAAATTGGCGGCAATGACACCGATGAACGTGCCGGCGGCAATCATGGGGGCGATCACGGAAGCAGGCATGCCCGATCGGTCCATCAGGACCTGGAGCTGTGGATCTTCGATGCTCGAGCGGTCGAGCACCATGATCTGGTGGCCGCTGGCCATCCGACGAGTGTGCGGGTGACTGGCTCCTGATGGGGAGGGTTCGGTGGCGTCGGCGGTCACTCCGTCCTCGGATGGGTCAGTGCCCATAGGGGCGACGAGGTCGACCGACAGTGAACGGGCAGCAAACCATTCGGGAGCGATGGGTCCCAGATCGGCGTCCGGGGCGGCCATGCCGGTGGTCGATGCGCTGAACACCAGGCGAGACGTCACCTCGTCCCACCGGTACACGGTGGCCTGAGCGCACCCGGTGATGCCAGGTACGGCATCGGCCACGATCCGCAGGGCCTGGGTCAGATCTGTGAGTCCGGACAGCTGCTCCAAAAACGAGAGGATCGTCCGAGCTGTCGTGTCGCTGCGCCGGGCATCGGAAACGACGGTATAGACGTCGAGGACGTTGGCGGCATAGAGGGCGAAGTGCCGCAGGATGCGCTCGTCCCCAGCGGACCGCTGAGACCCGGGGGCATCGAACACGGCCAGGCGGCCGTAGCGGCGCCGAGGGGAGGCGATGTCCACCACGGTGCGGGTGCTGACCTGATCGACGTCGCCGTTCCACAGCTCTGCCGCCAAGGCGCCGGCCGCATCTTCGCCGAGCCCTCGGTGGTGGAGTTCGATCGGCATGCCAGGGCCGGGTCGGACCATGAGAAGGAAGCGCTCGGCACCCACTACCTGGTCAGCCCGGCTGGCCAGATCGCCGAGTAGCCCCGTCAGGTCCTGCTCGACGAGGCCGAGCGTGGCCACCGACGTCCCCTCCATCAGATGTTCGAGCCGTTGGACCTCGAGATGAGCCCGGGCGGCTGCGGCCTCGGCCTCTGCTCGCTGGCGCGTGCTGGCGTGCTCCTCGTCGGCCCGGATGCGTGCCGTTTCGGCTTCTCGTTGCACCGATGTGGCCACTGCCTCGATCAGTGCGGCACGTGCCGCGGCCAGCTGCTCGGCCAGGATCTCGGCCTCGGTCGGGCCACTGTCTGCCAGCCCCTTGGACTCAGGTCCTTGTCCGCCAGCCCCCTTGGTGCCCCGGTAGCCGCCGTTGCCGTGTCGGGCACTTCCGTGCCTGCGGTTCAACTGCCTTCCCGGGCCCTGCTTGTCAGGGCCCTGCTTGCCAGACTCCTGCTTGTCAGGGCCCTGCTTGCCAGACTCCTGTTTTCCGGAGCCCTGCTTGCCAGAGCCCTGTTTCCCGGAGAGTTGTTTGCCGGAGCCCTGCTTGCTGGTCGGTGGCTGGGGGCGGTTCCACTCGTCGCGGGCTGCCCCGTATCCTCGTGGCACTCGAGGAACGGGCGACTCGACGGTGTAGTCGAGCCACTGTTCGTCCCTGCGTCCGAGATCGGTATCGATCGAACTGCGGTCGTCATCTGGGAAGGAGATGCCGACAGCAGGCTCCCATCGCAGCGCGTAGTGACACGCCCGGCCCCCTCTGGCTCCACACTCGTGCTCAGAGACCACGGCCGGCTCGAAATCGAAGAGGGCGGGCAGCTCGGACAGGAATCCCCGTGTCAACTCGCACAGGTGGGCATGGCGCACCCCGCCATCTACTGTCGAGACTTCGATGAGCGCCCATCCCGGGGCGACCTCGAGCGCCACCGCATCGGTCGCTCCCTCGAACTGCTCGACCAGGGCCCCGACGTGGCGGAAGGCGACTTCGGGGGAGTCGAGGGACTGGATCCGGGCGGCCAAGTCAGCGCCGACCCCTCCCCACAGCAGTTCCTCGCCGACGTGCAGCGCGATCGCATCGTCCCCGGTGACCAGTGCTCCAGCGGCGAACAGCGCAGCGGCTTCGTCCACCGGCGTCCATGTGCTGTCGTCACCGAGCGACAGGAACGAACGGTTCTCCGAGGCGAGAGCCAGCGCTTGCGCCAGGCCGGAATCTCCCGATGCGTCCCGGATATACGCCACCAGCGCCTGGATGACAGCACCGGATACCCCCTGATGGGGCGTGTCGGCTTGCTCCACGTCGTCGACCTCGAACGCCATGCGTGCTGTCCCGCCTTTCTCCATCAGGGATCGCGTCACCGCTACCCGTACCCAGTCTCATCGTCCGGTGGGCGGCTGTGCTTTAGCCCCGTCGGAGCGCCGGGCCCACGGGGCGTGCATCGCCCTACAATCGGCCCATGAGCATCTACGACCTCCCGATCCAGACCCTGCAGGGCGACCCCTCGTCCCTCGGTGACTACCGAGGCAAGACGCTCTTGCTCGTCAACGTGGCGTCCAAGTGCGGCCTGACCCCGCAGTACGAAGGTCTCGAGCGCCTGCAGCAGACCTACGGCGACAAGGGGTTCACCGTCCTCGGCTTCCCGTGCAATCAGTTCGGCGCCCAGGAGCCGGGCACCTCAGAGGAGATCGCCACGTTCTGCTCGGCCACCTACGGGGTCACCTTTCCCATGTTCGAGAAGGTGGACGTCAACGGCGACGATCGTCATCCGATCTACGCAGAACTGGTCACGACGACGGATGCCGATGGCGAATCCGGCGACATCCAGTGGAACTTCGAGAAGTTCCTGGTCTCCTCGGATGGCACGACCATCACCCGGCTCCGCCCCATGGTGGATCCAGAGGCCCCCGAGTTGGTCGCCGCCATCGAGGCTGACCTGCCCGGCTGACCTGGGTCCGGTTTGGAGCGTCCGCCACTGGAGCACGGCCGGCGGTCCCAACGGCGATCTGGCCCATCACCGATCGGCCGTCGAGGTGCCGCGGCCAGTGGTTCAGCGGTTCGGCACGGTCGGATGGGCATCCGGAAAGTCGGTGCTCTAGGTGCCGGTACACTCCTCTATTCGTATGCGAGCAACAGCAGCGCCCGAGGAGGGCAACAAGGTCCGTCTCACCGTCGAGATCGACGAATCCGAGATGAACGAAGCCCTCGACGACGTCATGCAACGTCTGTCGCGCGAGATCCGGGTACCCGGGTTCCGACCGGGGAAGGTTCCCCGCAAGGTCCTGGAGACTCGGATGGGAGGAGCCGCCGTCTTGCGCGGCGAGGCCATCCGCGATGCCCTGCCGGAGTTCTACTCCCGGGCCGTGACCGAGACCGAGGTCGATCCGATCGACCAGCCCGACATCGACATCACCTCCGGCGAAGAGTCGGGGCCGCTGTCGTTCGAGGCCGTGGTCATGGTCCGGCCCGTAGTGGCCATCCCGGGATATGGCGGCCTGGTGGTCACCATGCCGAGCCTGGAGGTCCCTGCCGAGGAGATCACCGCCCAGATCGATCGACTCCGGGCGACGTCAGGTGAGCTCGTCGAAGTATCTCGACCGATCCAGACCGGCGACCAGGTGACGATCGACATCCGGGGCACGCGGCCTGATGCCGATGCCGATGGCGACGACAGCGATCTGACCGCCGACGACTTCCTCTACGAAGTGGGCACCGACGGTGTGGTTCCAGGCATGGACGATCAACTGATGGGAGCCAAGGCGGGCGCCACGCTGAGCTTCGACTCCGAGATCGAGGCGCTCGAGCAGACGGTGTCCTTCACCGTCACCGTCAAGGACGTCAAGGAACTCTCGCTTCCTGATGCCGATGACGCGTGGGCAGCCGAAGCATCCGAGTTCGAAACCATCGATGCTCTGCGGACCGACGTCGCCGAGCGTCTGCGCCAGCGGCGCATCGTCGAAGCGCAGATGGCCCTCCAGCAGAAGACCGTCGAAGCCCTGGTGGAGCTGGTGACCGAGGAGATCCCCGAGCAGCTCGTGCTCGAAGAGCTCCGCGAGCGCATCCACGATCTCAATCACCGCCTCGAAGGCCAGGGAATGAGCCTCGGCCAGTTCCTCGGTGTCACCGGGCGCAGCGAAGAGGAGTTCCTTGCCGAGCTCCGAGCGGGCGCGCTGCAGAGCGTCAAGGCCGACCTGGCCCTGCGCGCCCTGGTGGAGGCCGAGGCCATCGAGATCTCCGACGAGGAGCTCGACGAGGAGCTGACGGCCATGGGGAGCCGCCTCGATATGGACGCCGACCAGGTACGGAGCCAACTGGAACAGGCCGGGCGCCTCGCGGCGGTACGCTCGGACCGACGCAAGGCCAAGGCCATGCGATGGTTGATGGATTCAGTCGAATTGGTCGACGAACATGGGAAGCCCGTATCGCGGGCCGACCTGAAGGTGAACCAGGGCGAGGAGGACTCGGAGTGAGTTTCACAGAGGCAAGCAGGTCGATCGATGCGCAGGCGTACAGCGTGCCGTGGGTCGTCGAGTCCACCAGCCGGGGGGAGCGCAACTACGACTTGTTCTCTCGCCTCCTGCGTGAGCGGATCATCTTCTTGGGCACCCCCATCAACGACACGGTGGCCAATCTGGTCTGCGCCCAGTTGCTCTTCCTCGAGTCGGAAGAGTCGGACAAGGACATCCACCTGTACATCAACTCACCAGGTGGGGACATCACGGCCCTCTTCGCCATCTACGACACGATGAAGTACGTCAAGCCGGACATGTCCACGTTCTGCTTCGGCCAGGCGGCGTCTGCTGCCGCCGTGCTCCTCGGTGCCGGAACCAAGGGGAAGCGCTTCGCCCTTCCCCACGCTCGGATCCTCCTCCACCAGCCGTTCGGAGGCGTCGAGGGCCAGGCCAGCGACATCGAGCTGCAGGCCAGAGAGATCCTGCGGATGCGAGACCTGCTCAACGGGATGTTGGCCGATGACACTGGCCAGACTGCCGAGCGGGTGTCGAAGGACACCGACCGGGACTTCATCATGACCTCAGCAGAGGCCGTCGAGTACGGACTCATCGACGAGGTCATCTCGAGTCGTGAGGTTCTTCCCATCGACGCCATCGGCGCGGCGTAGGGCCAGCGACGAGGACCGGTTCGCGCCACCCCAGCCACTAGGGTTGGAGGTCCGGACAGGCCCGCAGTCGGTGCCGGTTCATCGGAGCACCGCAAGGCATGTTCCGCAGACTGGGACCCAGCGGCACGGGGCGTCCATAACAACTTCACACAGGCACTGCTCACGAGTCGAGCCGCAAGGCCCGACGACAGAAGAACACGAGGAACCCACGTGGCGAAATTCGGAGACGGAGCCGATCTGGTCAAGTGCAGTTTCTGCGGCAAGTCGCAGAAGCAGGTCAAGAAGTTGATCGCCGGCCCGGGTGTCTACATCTGTGACGAGTGCATCGAACTGTGCAACGACATCATCGCCGAGGAGCTGGCCGATACTGCGGAGCTGAGCTTCGAGGAGCTGCCGAAGCCCAAGGAGATCTACGAGTTCCTGAACGACTACGTGATCGGGCAGGACTACGCCAAGAAGATCTTGTCGGTGGCCGTCTACAACCACTACAAGCGTGTCCAGGCCGGTAGTAACGGAGCCCATGACAACGAGGTAGAGCTGGCCAAGTCGAACATCCTCCTGCTGGGGCCGACCGGCTGTGGCAAGACTCTGCTGGCGCAGACCCTGGCGCGAATGCTCAACGTTCCGTTCGCCATCGCTGACGCCACCGCGCTCACCGAAGCGGGCTATGTCGGCGAGGACGTCGAGAACATCCTGCTGAAGCTCATCCAGGCGGCCGACTATGACGTCAAGCGGGCCGAGACCGGGATCATCTACATCGACGAGATCGACAAGATCGCCCGCAAGTCAGAAAACCCGTCGATCACGCGTGACGTTTCTGGCGAGGGTGTCCAGCAGGCACTGCTCAAGATCCTCGAGGGGACCACGGCATCGGTGCCGCCCCAGGGCGGGCGCAAGCACCCGCATCAAGAGTTCATCCAGATCGACACCACCAACATCTTGTTCATCTGCGGCGGCGCATTCGCCGGCATCGACCAGATCATCGAGAACCGGATCGGTCGCAAGGGGATGGGGTTCCGCGCCGAGGTGAGCAAGGCCTCTGAGCGCGACGACTCCGAGCTCCTCCGTCACGTGCTTCCCGAGGACCTGATGAAGTTCGGCCTGATCCCCGAGTTCATCGGCCGGCTCCCGGTGGTCAGTGCTGTGTCCCACCTCTACAAGGAAGCGCTGATCCGCATCCTGGTGGAGCCGAAGAACGCGCTCAGCCGCCAGTACAAGCGCACCTTCGAGCTCGACAATGTAGAGCTCGAGTTCACTGATGATGCCCTCGAGGCCGTGGCCGAGCAGGCTCTGCTCCGCGGCACGGGCGCCCGTGGACTACGAGCCATCTTGGAAGAGGTCCTCTTGGAGGTCATGTATGACCTCCCCAGTCGGACCGACATCTCCAAGTGCGTGGTGGACCGGGCTGTCGTACTCGACAAGGTCCACCCGACCCTCGTTCCTCTCGTGCCGGCCAAGGCGACCCGCACTCGTCGCGCCGCGTCGTAGCGAACCGCTTCGACCCGCTCCTGTCGCCGACTGTCTCCACCGAACCTGATCAGACCGTGGCCCCGTGACCTTTGCTGATCTTTCCGAGGCGCTGGACTGGCTGAACGGGCACGTCGACTTCGAGTCGGCCATGCCGACCAATCGCACCCTGCCGTCGTTGGACCGGATGCGCGTCCTGGCCGGTCTGCTCGGGGATCCCCAGACGGCCTATCCGGTGATCCACATCACCGGGACCAACGGCAAGGGCTCGACGGCGGCCATGACCACATCCCTCCTGTCGGCCATGGGTCTCAGCGTGGGCACCTACACCAGCCCGAACCTGGCACGGGTGAACGAGCGGATCGCCCGCAACGGTGAGCCGATCGATGACGAGTCCTTCACCGAGGTGCTCGACTCGCTGGCCCGTATCGAGCTCCTGATGGACGAGCCGCCTACTCGGTTCGAGCTCCTGACGGCCGCCGCCCTGACGTGGTTCGCCGACGAAGCCGTCGACGTCGCTGTCGTCGAGGTCGGCCTCGGTGGCACGTGGGACTGCACGAACATCGTGCACGGCGCGGTATCGGTCATCACCAACATCAGCTACGACCACACCGAGGTGCTGGGCCCGACCCTGGAGGACATCGCCCGAGACAAGTCCGGGATCATGGAGGCTGGAGGCCGCGTGGTGGTGGGGGAGGCAGACCCCACGTTGGTGTCCCTGTTCCGTGTCGCGGCAACGGAGGCAGGCTGCGAGGAGTTCTGGGTCCGTGGAAATGACTTCGGCTGTACCTCCAACCGCCTGGCGGTCGGAGGCCGCTTGGTGGACTTACGGACACCCACGACCCTCTACGGCGAGATCCTGATCCCGCTACACGGGAGCCACCAAGGCGACAACGCCGCCTGCGCCTTGGCCGCCGCCGAGGCATTCTTCGGCGCCCCTCTACCCGAGGACGTAGTCGAGGAGGGTCTGGGATCAGCCAAGATCCTGGGTCGCATGGAGGTCATCGGCCGTCACCCGCTGGTACTCGTCGACGGCGCCCACAACGCCGGGGGGATGGTCGCACTGGCCCGGTCGCTGGCCGAGGAGTTCACCAGTGAGGGGCGGACCATCGCCGTGGTCGGGATGCTGACCGGACGGGACCCGACCGCCATGCTGGATGCACTGGTGTCGGCCGGCGTGCGGTCAGTGATCGTGTGCGCGCCCCAAAGCATGCGGGCCATGCCGGTGGGAGATGTGGCCGCGGCGGCAACATCGCTGGGGATGGAGGTCGACGTGGTCCCCAACCCGGCCGAGGCTGTCCGCCATGCGGTGGAGCAGTCCGGTCCGGACGATCAGGTCGTCGTCTGCGGATCGCTGTACGTGGTGGCCGATGCTCGGGCCGCCCTACTTGCCGACGGTCGCTGAGCCACCGGTTCACCTGTCCATGGCGACCGTCACCGAGAAGTCGGCTAGCCTGCCCCGTTTGTGGGAAGAACTCTAGTCATAGCCAAGCCCGACGCCGTAGAACGCGGTCTGTCCGGTGAGATCATCAGCCGCCTCGAGCGCAAGGGCCTCCGCCTGGTCGCTGCCGAGTTGCGCACTCTGACGGCCGAGGTGGCCCAGGCGCACTACGCCGAGCACGACGGCAAGCCGTTCTTCGGCGAGCTGGTCACCTTCATCACCCGCTCCCCGGTGCTGATCATGGTGATCGAAGGACCCGACGATACCTACAAGGCGGTGCGCAACCTGATGGGTGCCACCAACCCGGTGGATGCCGCTCCAGGAACCATCCGGGGCGACCTCGCCCTCGAGATGGGCGAGAACCTGGTGCACGGCTCGGACTCGAACGAGTCGGCCGCCCGGGAGATCGAGATCTTCTTTCCTGGCCTGTAGAAAGCCCCGTAGGGGGTGGAATCCCGATACCGGGTTCCACCCGCCTAAGTAGCCTCTGAACTGGGGTTACTACGGTTCTTCCTTGCCAGGGGAAGGGGTGCCCCTTGTGCCCACCTGCTGATTCCCGTAGCCTTGCGGTCACATGCCAGCTGCCCCGATCTATCAGCGCAGCGGAAGCCCGGACTGTTCACGCGCCGCTGCGCCCGCCAGACCGATGATCTACAGAGGAGTGCATCTCTGATGCGCGACAGCAGTTTCTCCCTATTGGGACGCGATATGGCCGTCGACCTCGGCACCGCCAACACCTTGGTGTACGTGCGTGGTCGCGGCATCGTGCTCAACGAGCCCTCCGTTGTGGCGGTCAACACCAAAGACGGACGGCCGCTGGCTGTCGGTGCTGAGGCCAAGCGGATGATCGGGCGCACCCCGAGCCACATCCAGGCCATCCGTCCCCTCAAGGACGGCGTCATCGCTGACTTCGAGATCTGCGAAAAGATGCTGCGCTACTTCATCCATCGGGTGCATCAGCGGAGGTTCGCCAAGCCCCGCATGGTCATCTGCGTTCCTTCCGGTATCACCGGAGTTGAGCAGCGCGCCGTCATGGAGGCGGCCGAGTATGCCGGGGCCCGCAAGGCGTACATCATCGAGGAGCCCATGGCTGCCGCCATCGGTGCCGGACTCCCGGTGCACGAGCCCACCGGAAACATGGTTGTCGACATCGGGGGCGGTACCACCGAGGTAGCAGTCATCTCGTTGGGCGGCATCGTGACCAGCCAGTCCATCCGCATCGGCGGGGACGAACTCGATGAAGCGATCGTGGCCTTCGTGAAGAAGGAGTACAGCCTGGCACTGGGCGAGCGCACGGCCGAAGAGATCAAGATCGCCCTCGGCTCGGCCTACGAACTCGAAGAGGAGCTCCATGCCGAGATCCGTGGCCGCGACCTGGTCACCGGACTGCCCAAGACCGTGGTCATCTCGACCCAGGAGATCCGACAGGCCATCGAGGAGCCGGTGTCGGCCATCGTGGATGCCGTCAAGGTGACCCTGGACCGGACCCCGCCAGAGCTGGCCGCCGACATCATGGAGCAGGGGATCGTCCTGACCGGTGGCGGGGCCCTGCTGCACGGGCTCGAAAGCCGCCTCACCCATGAGACGGGTATGCCGATCGTGGTCGCCCGTGACCCGCTGAACTGCGTTGCCATCGGCAGCGGTCAGTGCCTCGAGGAGTTCGAGGCCCTCAAGCAGGTCCTCATCACCTCGTCGGGTCGCTGACCGCCGGGGCACCCGCACTCTCGTGGCAATGCCGCGGCGTTCCCGCCGCCCTCGAACAACCCTCCTGCTGCTGGTCCTCGCCGCGGTAACCGTCATCACCTTGGATGCACGTGGCGGTCTCCACGTGGTGACCTCGGGGGCCCGATCGGTGGCGTCGGACGCGTTCACTCCGATCCGGTCCGGAGTCAACGCAGTGGTCGAGCCGATCGGCAGCTTCCTGGCCGGGTCGGTCCACTACGGAGCCGTCCGAGAGCAGAATCAGAAGCTCCAGGCCGAGATCGCCAAGTTGAAGATGGAGCAGTCCGGAGCGGCCAATGAGGCTCAGTCGCTCAAGGAGCTGTCGGCGCTGCTGCACCTGCCGTATCTCGCCAACTTGCAGACAGTGCCGGCCCAGGTCACCGACTTCGGCACCAGTGACTTCGCCGCCACCGTCGACATCAACGCAGGGCGCAGCGACGGCGTGCAGCTCGGGATGCCGGTGGTGGGAGCGGGGGGCTTGGTCGGCCAAGTCGTCGCCGCCAGTCACCATACGGCCACCGTTCGCCTCATCACCGATGGGCAGTCAGCCGTGGGTGTCCGATACGGCGCAGGGTCGGATGCACTCGCCGTGTTGAACGGCGCAGGCTCGGGCAAGCCGCTGGCCGCCGATCTGGTGCCCACGAACACGACACTGACCACCGGACAGGTCTTCAG
>CAIVIS010000041.1 GCA_903906055.1 uncultured Acidimicrobiaceae bacterium | reverse complement strand
TCCACTTGCCGAGGTTCTTGAGCATCAACCGGATCTCTCCAGTCACGAAGGCGATGTCGGTGATGAACCCCTCGACCGTGGGTTTGCCCAGGTCGGTCCGGAGGGCGTCGAGGAACGCTTCCTCATTCTCTTCGAGCATCCGGACCATCTGCTGGAGCTGGTGACGGCGCCAGGCCAGCGGAAGGGTGAGCCCCTCGTCGTAGGCGACCCGCAGCGTGTCGGCCGTCGTAGCGATCGGGACAGGTGAAGCAGGCGAGGCTGTTGAAGCAGTTGACGCTGCCTGGGGATTCGCGGTCGTAGTCATGTCCTTAGTCAACCAGGCCTGGAGCCTGATTTCTCGGTGATACGCGGTGGCGGGCCTGGAGATGGCCCCGAGTCGATGTCACAGCCGCATGCGAAGGTGGAGCAGGGTCGCGCTCACCAGTCGGGTGGCGCCGGAACAACGAGGGGTCGTGCCATGGAGATGTCGCCAGCAGCACCGATAGATGGACTGTCCGTGTTCGAAGGAAGTTGGAATGCAGATGGCAGTCCGGCCGAGCCACGACCGGTGATCAAGCAGCGCAGTATGAAGTGTCCGACGTGTGGGGCGCCGACCTTGCCGATCATCTACGGGCTGCCGGCCTCAGACCTGTTCGAGCAGGCAGAGCGAGGCGAGGTGGTTCTCGGCGGCTGTTGTCTGCCCATGGGTGACCAGCCGAACCGGGTGTGCACGGGAGAGATCTCCCATGGCTGGGAACGCAGTGGTCGCGACCAGTGGCGTGCGGTGGATGAGTGAAGGACCGCGACGTCGGCTCGCACTGTGCGACGTCACCGCAGGCGCTGTCAGGCAGCGTCAGACGGTGTCGGGTGGGAGTAGGAACCGGCACGTCGGACCGCTCGCACGGCTGAGCCGTGCATCCAACGTGGCCAATGGAGCGCCCAGCTCTTCCGCCAGGGAGACGTACCAGCCGTCGTAGGCGGTGACGGTCTCCCGTAGCGCCCACGCACGCGGACCGAACGGGCTGTAGGGGAACAGTTCGACGGGTAACTGCAGGAGGTCGCAGTGGGCCAGTGCCGCCGTGTCTGGGGTGATGGCTGCGCTCGCAGCCATCCGCCTCAGGATGTTGGCCGTCTCGACCAAGAGGAGGTGCGGCGCGGCAAGCGGACCATTGAGGAGGACCGACTCGGCCCAGGTGCCCGTCGGACCGGAGTCCACCAGGGCCGCCACCACCACTGAGGCGTCCACGACCACTGTCATCGCCGGTCGGCGTCGCGGTCATGGAGGATTGCAGCGACCGAGGCCTGACTTCCGGTGGCTGCTTTCCGGGCTCGGATGGCTGCAACCAGAGTGTCGGCGTCGGGTCCGGCGGCCAACTCGATGAGGCGGGACCGCAGGTACTCCTGCAGCGACCGGCCGGAGGCGGCGGCTCTTGCTGCCAACTGCGTCGCTGCCTCGTCGGGGACATCTCTTATCGTGATCGACTTGGCCATATACGTAAACTACCGTCAGCGCATGCACTATGCATGTAGCCGCATGACGGGCGGATGGTACCCATCAGCGGCCTCGGATCTGGCCCACGGTCGCCCACGGTTGCAATGCCAGTGGCGACCCGACATCGGTGGATCAGTGCCGGTATCCTGTCCCGGTGCGACACCCCCGCCTCGCCCTGGTTCTGACCGCCGCCGTTCTTGCTGCCACCACACTGCTGGCTTCCCAGGTAGATGCCAGTGCTTCTACGAGTTCGCCGCCGGCCCAACAAGTCAGCACCATCACCCTCAAGTCGGCCAAGGCCTACCAGCCCCACGCCCAACCTGGCACGACTGACGACTATCACTGCACGCTCCTCGATCCCCATGTGACGAAGAGCTCCTACATCCTCTCCAGTCAGTTCGCACCCGGCAGCAACGAGGACCATCACGCCGCCTTGTTCTTGGTGCCGCCGTCAATAGCGGCCATCGCTCGGAAGAACCACACCATCGGCAAGGGCTGGACGTGCTTTGGTGAGGCCGCGCTGCCTGGCACCACGCTCGCCCAGTTCCTACAGTCGCCCTTTCTCAGCATCTGGGCCCCAGGACACGGAGCTGACGTACTGACCAAGGGCACAGGGATCCCACTGCCGGTCGGAAGCCTGGTCATCATCCAGGTCCACTACAACCTGCTCATCGGCGACAAGGCGGTCAAGGACTCACTGGTGCTCCACACCGTTCCGGTCTCCAAGGCCACAGTTCCCCTCAACCTCGAGTTGGTCCTCTCCCCACCCGACCTGCCGTGCCCGGCGGGCGTCACCGGTCCATTGTGCGACCGTGCCGCATCGGTGGCTGACCAGGGGAAGC
>CAIVIS010000040.1 GCA_903906055.1 uncultured Acidimicrobiaceae bacterium | reverse complement strand
TGAGCGCTGAACACCTGGCTGGTGCAGGTGCCGCCCATCAAGTAATTGCCAGCGGTCGCTGCGTCCCATATGCCAAAGACCGCATAGGTGCCAGCGGGCACGTCAAAGGTGGCCGACACTGCGCTGGTCACTGTCTCAATGCCAGCAGAGAACGTCGCTGAGTTCCAGGTGACGAGTTTGCGGGCATAGGCGGGCGAGCCGCCAGTGGCCTCAGATCCGCCAGTGGTGGTGGGGTCTGCGGTGTGGAGCGAGATGTAGGTGGAGATCGCAGACGCCAATGCGCCCGAGGCGGTAGTGATACCTCGAGCGCCGCCCGCTGTTCCGAGTCTTGCCATGGTTAGTCCTTCGGTCGTGGTCGGGCTGGTACTGCGCGCTGCATGGTGTGAGGTACCGCTACTTCCGGCTCGGTGCCCAACAGGTCACTGATGGAGGTTTCTGTATCGACGAGGATGGAGTCGTCGTCCAGAACCAGTGCCTTGCGGCGCCGAGCCAGAAGTGCGGCAATCACTGTCGGCTAGAAGCCGAGGCTGGTGGCGTTGAGCGCCGGACCAGTGATGATGCTGACGGCAGTCGATGTCCGGTTGGGCATGAACGCCGAGTAGGCGAACAGCTGGAAGCGGACGCCGAGCGTGCCGGACGACACTTCTGCGAGGGCACGCAGACGGGTCGGGCCTTCCCACAGGAAGATGTCATCTTCCTTGACGGCGACCATCACGTCCTGAGCGGTGGAGCCAGCGACGCCACCGGTCTGCACGACAGCCGACGTGGTCGACAGCCAGTTGGTCGGGATCGAGGCGTCCTTGATGACCGGGAGGCCGTACAGTTCGCCGTCGATGCCCTGGGCGACGTTGGTGTCGTCCTGGTTGCCCAACGTGTTGAAGGGACCGTTGCTGTTCTTGACGAACAGCGGGCGGCCGGCGGTGTCAACTGCGACCGCCATGGCGTTGGCCCGGCGAGGATGCACCCAGAGTGCCGTGGGGGATGCGTACCGGCTGGTCTCGATGGAGTTGACCGCCGACACGACCGACGTGAACACGCCGCCCTTGGCAGTGAACGCCGTTGCAGCGGCTCCGGTGTAGGTCACCGATCCGGCTACGCCAGCGGCGTAGGTCAGGATGCCCTGGTGCTGACCACCAGTGCCAGCGCCGGCCAACAGGTCGGAGTCGAGCTTGTAGTCGTAGGCGGCCTGCAGGTCTTGGAAGATGACCTGGTCCATGCCGCCGGACACCGGGGACTGCTCGAGCAGCTGGAGGCTGGCTTCGAGCTGGCCGTAGTAGGTGTTGACCGGGGCCGAGATGTTGGCGGTGGTGAGGTCGGTGGAGCTAAGCCCCGCATTCGTTCCGACCACGGCTGCGCCCTGGTAGTTGGCGACGGTGCCCACAGAGATCTTGGGCAGGTTGACACTGTCCGTACCAGCAGGCAGCTCCATGTTGCGGATGCGCCCGGCGATGATGCGTCCCGGACGGAAGGCCGGCACCCACTGGTCGATCAGGTACAGAGGCGGCACCAGGTCGCCACCACCGGTAAGGGCGGTGTTGGTGGCAGCGCGGGCTTCACGCTGGGCGGCAGCAAGGTTCTTGGCCAGGCGGGGATTGCTCCGGGCCTCGACCTCGACCTCTTGGCCGTGGCGAGCCATGCGGCTGCGGGCGGCTTCGGCGTTCATGCCAGCCTGGGGGATCTGAATGGCGGCGAGGTCCATGAGGTACGACGAACCACTGTGCTCGGTGTACGTCATCGGCTCGGAGCGGATGACCACAGGGGCGGCCACAGGGGCATCTGCTGCGATCTCCACGGCTGCGGCTGCGGCGGTGGCCTTGCGGGCCTCCTCAGCGGAAAGCATCTCGATCTG
>CAIVIS010000039.1 GCA_903906055.1 uncultured Acidimicrobiaceae bacterium | reverse complement strand
CTCGGACTACGACCGGGAGAAGCTCCAGGAGCGTCTGGCCAAGCTGTCCGGCGGCGTCGCCGTGATCAAGGTCGGAGCCGCCACCGAGGTGGAGCTCAAGGAGAAGAAGCACCGCATCGAAGATGCCGTCTCTACCACCAAGGCCGCCATCGAGGAGGGTGTGGTCCCCGGCGGCGGTGTGGCCCTGCTCCGCTCGCAGGCCGCCGTGCTCGAGGCTGCCGACAAGCTCGAGGGTGACGAGGCCACTGGTGCCCGCATCGTGGCCAAGGCCGTCGAGGAGCCTCTGAAGCAGATCGCCATCAACGCCGGTCTCGAGGGTGGCGTCATCATCGACAAGGTCCGCAACCTGAAGAAGCCCTCCGAGGGCCTCAACGCCGCCACCGGCGTCTACGAGGACCTGGTCAAGGCTGGCGTCATCGACGCCGTCAAGGTGACCCGCTCGGCACTGCAGAACGCGGCATCCATCGCCGCGCTCTTCCTCACCACCGAGGCCGTCATCGTGGACAAGCCCGAAGAGGGCGGCTCGGGGATGCCTGGAGGCATGGACGACTTCTAGTCCCTCTTGCGACCAGTAGTTCTGACGAAGGGCGCCCTCTCGGGGGCGCCCTTCGTTTGTTTCCCTAGACTGTGGCCGTGATCGATCCCCTGGCTCCCTCCGTCGGTTTGGGTGTGCTCCACCTCTTCTGCAAGTTCACCCCTGCCATCACTGCCGGCAACGATGCTGGCGCGGACCCTCGACGGGACACCGACGCGGTAATCCAGGCCGTCAAGGATGCTGAGGCAGACGATGTGCAGGTGGTGACTGTGGCCATGTTGGGCCATAAGTCTGATCTGTGCGTCATGGCACTAGGTGCCGACCTGTGGCGTCTGCGTCGGCTCCAGTCCGATCTCCAGGCCGCTGGTCTGGTGGTCGTCGACTCCTACGTGTCTCTGACCGAGGTGTCCGAGTACGCCGCTGGCGTCCCCGAAGAGATGAAGCAGGCCCGCCTCTACCCCGTGCTGCCGCCCGAGGGGAAGACGGCATTCTGCTTCTATCCGATGTCCAAGCGCCGTGGCGATACTGAGGGCTCCAACTGGTTCACCATGCCCTTCGACGAGCGCAAGGAGATGATGTACGGCCATGGGGCGGCGGGGCGGAAGTTCGCCGGCCGCATCGTCCAGGTCATCACCGGCTCCACCGGCATCGATGACTGGGAGTGGGGGGTCACCCTGTTCGCCGTCCATCCCGACGACCTGAAGGAGTGCGTCTACACCATGCGCTTCGACGAGGGCTCGGCCCGCTTCGCCGAGTTCGGACCCTTTTTGACCGGCATCGTCGCCCCGGTCGAAGACGTGCTGGCCCAACTCGCCCCTCAGGGTTGAGCAGCGACATGACTGATCTGGCGCTACCACTGCGATCGGGCGCTGTCGTGCATGCCGTCGCTGGTGCTGGGGGGGCAGGCGACGACAGCCGAACTAGTGCCGACCTCGACCGATTGCGGGCCGAGTTGCGCCGACTGGATCGCGTGGTGGTGGCCTTCAGCGGGGGGGCCGACTCGGCCTTCGTGGCCAAGGTGGCCACCGATACCCTGGGAGCCGATCGAGTCCTGTGCGTAACGGCGGTATCGCCATCGTTGGCACCCGAAGAGCTGGCCGACTGCCGAGCCCTGGCTGGCGAGTGGGGGCTCCGCTATCTCGAAGTAGTTACCGACGAGCTGGCCGACCCGGCCTACGCCGTCAACGACGGCAGTCGTTGCTATCACTGCAAGTCGTCGTTGATGGCCGCGCTCGGCCCCGTGTCGGCGGTTGGTGGACCGGGGGTGACGGTGGTGCTGGGTGTGAACGTGGACGACCTGTCCGACCACCGCCCCGGCCAGTCGGCCGCAGCCGAACGTGGGGCGGTCTTCCCTCTGGTGGCCGCCGGGTTCACCAAGGCCGACGTGAGGGCGTGGTCGCGGATGCTCGGCCTGCGCACCTGGGACAAGCCGGCGGCGGCCTGCTTGGCCTCTCGGGTGCCCTACGGTACGCGAGTGACCTTCACCACCTTGGACACCGTGGCCCGGGCCGAGTCGGGCCTGCGCGCCCTCGGGTTCGACGAGTTGCGGGTCCGCCACTACGGCGACACCGCCCGCATCGAGGTTCCTGACTCTGACCTGGCCCGTGTGGTCGAAGCGCGCCAAGCAGTGGCTACGGCCGTGCATGATGCCGGTTACCGATATGTGACCCTGGACCTCGACGGGCTCCGTTCGGGCAACCTCAACGACGCGCTCGGCGCCACCGTTACTGACCGCACCGATACCACGACCGACGTTCCCACAGACCGTACGAACACGATGGAGGCGACCGCATGATCGGAGTCCGGGTGAAGCTGACGTTTCCTGAGGAGTTGGTGCGCGAGCCCATCATCGCCCGCATGACCGACGCGTTCGCAGTGGTCCCCAACATCCGCAAGGCTGACGTCGGCGAGCAGGGCGGCTGGATCGTGTGCGAGCTCGACGGGGATGCCACGGTGGTTGACCAGGCACTCGAGTGGCTGCGGGTCGAGGGGGTCCGGGTCGACCTGCTCGGCGATATCGTCGAGAGCTGACCAGAGTGACGGCCGGCACCGGGGCGAATGGCACGGCTGGCACTTCTGGCGGCTCTGCTCCCGGGGGCGACCCTGATCCGTTGGCGGCCAACCTGCACTGGTGGGACTCCACCGTTCCCGTGCACGTCGCCTCCGACTTCTACGACGTAGAAGGTTGGCTGGCCGACCAGCGAGGACCGAGGGCGCATGAAGCTGCGGTGCTCGGCGATGTGACCGGGCTCGACCTGGTCCACCTGCAGTGCCACTTCGGCAAGGACACCCTGTCGTGGGCCCGAGTGGGGGCCCAGGTGACCGGGCTCGATTTCTCTACTCCCGCCATCGAGGCAGCCCGCCATCTGGCCGTACGGGCCGGGCTGTCCGACGTGTCCGACTTCGTGTGTGCGCCGCTGTCCGCCGCCGTCAACGTACTCGGGGCGGACTCCTTCGACGTGGTCTACGTGAGCCTGGGTGCCCTGTGCTGGCTCCCGAGCATCGACGAGTGGGCCGACCAGGTGGCCGGTCTGCTCCGCCCCGGTGGGCGGCTGTTCCTCCACGAGGTGCACCCGGTGAGCGCCTCGCTGTCTGATGACGACCTCACCATGGTCTATCCCTACTTCGAGGAAGCGGCCGCGGTCGTCGATGCCCAGGCCGGCACCTACGCCGACGTGTCGGCCACCGAGGCCCTCCCCGGCGATCCGACCTACACCTGGAACCACGGGATGGGCGAGATCGTCGGTGCGGTGGTCAGCCACGGGCTGCGCATCGACCGTCTCGACGAGCACGATTGGACCAGCTTCCAGCGATATCCATGGCTAGTGCAGCACGGTGAGGAGGAGTTTGTCACTCCGGCCGACCGCCTACGGATTCCGCTCTCGTTCACTCTGGTGGCCACCAAGGCCTGATCGGCGCAGGCACCCACGTCGGGCCCGGCGGGCCGACGAGGAGCCCGGATCCGCTCAGTGGGTAGCGCTGGCTCGGTTGGAGGGTCGACTCAGATGGAAGGATCGTCCGGGTTCCGGACGGTCCAGCCCGCGCCGGACACCTTGCGCGGCTCGTAGAACAGACAGCCCTCTGGGCAGGCGAAGGGGAGCTGCTCGTTGGCGCCCATACGGCACTTCTCGAGCTTGTCCTCGCGCGCGGTGGTCTGCATGATGTAGTGACGACAGTCTTCGAGTACGGCCACGCCACATTCTGCCCGATGGCGGACGGTCGGCGGGACCAGTGCGGTAGCGTCGGTCCTGTGGATCCCACTCCCTCCACCGGCGGCCCCCCCGAGAGCCCTCCCACGCTCAAGCAATTGCTGCGTTGGAGTGAGACGCTGGCCGGCATCGCCCGGACCGGTCTGGGCTTCACCGAGTCCCTCTACGAACAAGAGCGCTTCGAAGAGGTGCTCCACGTGGCCGCCGACATCCGGGCCGCCATCGACGGCAACGAGGGTGCCGAGGACGTCGACGGGATCGTCGAGGAGTGGCTCTCTTCCGTTGGCCACGGTGTCCCTGGATATGTCACCCCCAAGGTGGCGGTTGGCGCGGTGGTGGGCAACGCTGACGGGGAGATCCTTCTGGTCCAGCGAGCCGACTCCGGCGTGTGGCTCTACCCCACCGGCTGGGCCGACGTGGGCTACTCCGCTCCCGAGGTGGTGGTCAAGGAGGTCAAGGAGGAGACCGGCATCGAGGTCGAGGTCGTCCGCCTGATCGCCGTGCTCGACGGCATGCGGGCCGGCATGGGCCGGATCCCCTTCTATTCGCTGGTGTTCCTGTGCGAGCCGACCGGTGGTGAGCTCCAGGCCCACCCGCTCGAGTGCGCCGATGTCGGGTGGTTCGCCCCTGATGACCTGCCGTTCCCCATGGCCGGGGTGGAGATGTGGGGGAACCACGTCTTTTCCGCTATCCGGGGAGACCCGGTCGAGGTGCTCTACCACCCGAAGCGGAAGCACGTCTGGCGAGGCGACCCCGAAAGCATCTGATCGGGTCCTGCTGCGAGGACGGCCGCAGGGTAGGTCGCAGGGTTCCTCGGGATCTTTGTCGACTGGTGAGTACACTCCCCAACCGTGACCACCGATTCCGACTCCGGAGCCTCGACCGACGATTCTGGAACCTCGGCAGTTGGGCTGGGCCGCACTGCGGGCACAGTTGAGATCTATGAGGCGACCGAGGTCACCGACGAACTGGTCGAGGCGTTCCGGCGGCTCATCCCCCAGCTGTCGACGTCATCGGCGCCCACTAGTCGTGAGGACCTCGAGGCCATCACCTCGTCGGTGGCGAGCATCTTGTTCATGGCTCGCGACTCGGCCGGCCTCGTCGTCGGCTCGCTGACCCTTGCCGTGTTCCGGATCCCCACCGGGGTGCGGGCGTGGATCGAAGACGTGGTCGTGGACGATTCGGCCCGAGGTGGCGGAGTGGGGGAAGCCCTGGTTGCCGCTGCCGTGGAGCGAGCGGGGGGCCTCGGGGCCAAGACCGTCGACCTCACGTCGCGGCCCAGCCGAGACGCGGCCAACCGGCTGTATGTGCGGGCCGGATTCGAGGCACGGGAGACCAACGTCTACCGACTTGCTGTCATCAGCTGAGCCGATCGCTCTCGTTGAAGCGCCGCAAGGCCGACGGCCTTGCCGTTTTCGTGCGGCTCGGTTTCGTTGAGTCATGGGTGAGTTGCGCTACTTGGTGGAACGACATCGCGACGAGATCATGGTCACCGTCACTCGCAACCGGGGCCGGTCGGT
>CAIVIS010000038.1 GCA_903906055.1 uncultured Acidimicrobiaceae bacterium | reverse complement strand
CTCGAGCCGGTCACCAGCCGGATCCGCATCGTGTTCGCAGGGGAGACCATCGCCGACACCACGGGGGCCTACCGGGTGCTCGAGACCAGCCATCCGCCCAACTACTACCTGCCCGCCGACGACTTCTCGCCAGGCGCACTCTTCCGTACCCGGCAGGGCACGTACTGCGAGTGGAAGGGCGAGGCCCACTACTTCGATGTAGTGGCCGGGGGCAGAACTGCCACTGACGCAGCGTGGGGGTACGACCGCCCAACTCCGGGGTTCACTCCCATAGCTGGCTTCGTGGCCGTATACGCCGGGGCCATGGATGCCTGCTTCGTAGGTGACGAGCAGGCCACCCCGCAGCCTGGCGACTTCTACGGCGGTTGGATCACCACCGACATCACCGGCCCGTTCAAGGGTGATCCCGGCACCAGCGGCTGGTAGATCGCTGGCCGGTGATGGTCCCTGGCGGCAACGACGCGTAGGTTGTCCCCCATGGCGACATCACCGGCTGCCCGTGGCGACGATCTGGCGCACATGGCCGAAGCGGAGGCCCGTCTGCTCGATGCCGTCGCCGGGCTCGACGACCAGACCGTGGGGTCGTCATCCCTCCTCAGTGGTTGGACGATCGGCCACCTGCTCACCCACCTGGCCCGTAATGCCGACAGCCACCGTCGCCGCACGGCAGCCGCCATCGAGGGTGTCGTCGTCGACCAGTATCCGGGGGGTATGGACGAACGCACGACCGAGATCGAGACCGGTGCCGGACGGAGCGCGGCGGCCCTGCGGGCCGATCTGGCCGAATCCTCGGCCCTGATGCAAGAGGCGTGGGCAGTAGTGCCCGACCACGCCTGGGCCGGCATCACCCGTGACGCCACCGGCAAAGAACGCCGGCTCGACGAACTGCCCGGTCGCCGGTGGCAGGAAGTCGAGGTCCACCTGGTCGACCTAGGGATCGGCCCGACCTACCGCGACTGGCCCGATGCGTTCGTCGACGCACGCCTGCCCATGATGCGGGCCGACCTCCCGAGCAGGCTTCCTGTCGGGGCCGCGGCTCCCTCTCCGGGGTCGATCGATGCCCGAGACGAGTTGGCCTGGCTGTATGGACGGCTTGACCGGTCCGACCTACCGGTCCTCGGTCCCTGGCAGTGACCACCCATATCGCCGCCCCTGTCGCCGGCGCGCTCCCATGACCATCGCTGAGATCCTGGGCCTCTTGATGGCCGTGGTGGTAGTTGCCACCATTGCCGACCGGTTGCGTATCGCCTATCCGATCCTGCTGGTCATTGCTGGCTTGGTGGTGGCCATCCTGCCCTTCGCCCATCGGGTGACCCTGGAGCCCGACCTCATTTTGCTGGTCTTCCTCCCCCCGCTCATCTACGACGCCAGCCTGGATACTTCAGCCCGAGAGCTGCGGACCCACTGGCGGCCCATCATGCTCCTCGCCGTCGGACTCGTCGTCGCCACCATGACGGCGGTCGCCGTCGTCTTCCACCACCTAGTCCCCGGATCCAACTGGGCCGAGGCGTTCGCCCTGGGGGCCATCGTGTCGCCCCCCGACTCGGTAGCAGCCACCCAGATCGCCGGAAAGCTGGGGCTCCCCCGTCGCCTGGTCACCATCTTGGGGGGTGAGGGGCTGATGAACGATGCCACCGCCCTGACCGCCTACCAAGTAGCGGTGGCCTCGGTGGCCACCACGGTGACCGTGGCCAACGTGACGGCCCGGTTCGCCTGGGCCATCGTCGTCGGCGTGGCCATCGGAGTGGCCATCGGGTGGATCGGGACCCGCCTCCTGCGCTTTACCGAGACCCCGGTCATCCAGAACACGGTCCTGCTCATCCTCCCTTTTGCCGCCTACCTTCCGGCCGACAAGCTCAATGCATCCGGCGTGCTGGCCGTGGTTGCGACCGGCCTCTACTTCGGCCGGTATGGTGCCCGCTCCCTGACCGCAGCCGCACGCCTGCAGCAGCACCAGATCTGGGACCTCATCGTCTTCCTCCTGACCGGCTTGTCGTTCTTGCTGGTCGGCCTGGAGCTGCGCCCCGTCCTCGAGGAACTGACCGCCCATGACTCGGGGTCGTTGGGCATCGAGTCCTTGGCCGTGGTGGGTGCCGTGGTCGCGGTGCGCCTGGCATGGATGTTCGGGGTCACCGCCCTCCCTGGGGGAAAGCAGTTGTTCAGCGCCAACCAGGGCACCCTGGGGACGTGGAAGGAGACCACCGTCGTCGGGTGGGCCGGCATGCGAGGGGCGATCAGCCTGGCTGCCGCCCTCGCCCTTCCTATCGAGTTCGCCAGCCGGGACCTGATCCTCTTCCTCACCTTCTCCGTCATTTTGGTCACGCTGGTCGGCCAGGGGCTGACGCTGCCCCCGCTCATCCGCCGGCTCGGCCTGATCAGCCGGGGCGAGCAGGACCTGCTGCTGGCCACCGAGGCCCGGCGCCGGCTGGTCGTGCTGGCTCTGTCCCGGATCGATGACCTGGCTGCAGAAGGGAAAACGCCCACCGAAGTGACCGACCGGCTGCGGACGGGATATGAGTCGCTCCTCGATCACGTCGACCGGCGGCTCGAGGTGCTGAGCGTCAGCGGAGTGGACGAGACAGCCGGGGCTGCTGGCGTTGACGGACAGGACGAGGATCTGACGGCAGCCTTTGCGGCCGAGGTGGACCTGCGGGCCCGGGTGATCGCCGTCGAACGGGACGAGCTCGACCGGATGGTGGCCCGGCGCAAGGTGACCCTCCAGGTGGCAGAGGAAGTACGGGCTGCCCTCGACATCGACGAGACGACCATGCGGCCCTGACCGCTCTGGCCATGCAGCATGCCTACAGCACGTCGTCATGGGCAGGATCGAGGCCAACTGCGGAATGGTTGAGGAGTAGGTCCTCTGTCACAATGCTACCGTTTTCGGTATAGTTGTGCCACGAAGTGAGATCAGGGAAGGACTCATGGCGACCTACCGAGATAGAGCCCGAGAGATCGCTCTGGGGCAGTACGGATTCATCTCCTCTGCAGATGCAAAGGAGGAGGGAATCCCTCCAGGTGAATTGGCGAAGCTCGCAGCGCGTGGTCGCCTGCGCAACGTTTCCTATGGCCTCTACCGCTTCGACGACGTCCCGACCACTCCGTACGACCAGTACTACGAGGCGGTGCGGCGCGTAGGGGGCGATGCCCACCTCACCTCGGATTCTGTCCTGGCCATCCACGGCCTGGCGATGGTAAGTCCCCGCCGGATCCGAGTTGGCACAGCAAAGCGCTACCGGGGACAAGTGCCAGGCTGGCTAGAAGTGGTCCAAGAACAGGTGGGGGCCGATGACCTCACCGTCGTGGAGCAGATACCGGCAGTGACGGTATGCAGAGCCATCCGCGACGCAATGCATACCGTCATGACCAACCGACTGCTCGAGGCAATCCCTAAGGCTGAAGATGCTGGTCTACTTACCGCAGATGAGGCGGCCGAGCTTCGCCATGAGCTCTCAAGCCATCCAACGTGAGCCACACGTACGACCAACCACCCCGGCATGCAAACGCATTGAGGGCACGGATTAGGAACATCGCTCGGGCCCAGGACCTCCTCGAAGATCGCCTCACCTACACGGTCAGCATGACCGTAATTGCCCAGATGTTGCGCGGCGGAGTCGTCAAGGGGGGAACCGCCATCTCATTGCGTGGGGGTCAACACACGACCCGCTTCTCCAAGGACATCGATGCGATCGTCTGGGCCAACAAACTCATCGACGCGGCGGTGGCGGCAGGCCAGCGGTGACGTCCGCTCATCCGACGTCCTGACACGTTGCCCATCAGGCAGATCAGGACGGATGGAGCTACCGCGCCTCACTCCGAGACGCGCCGATGGGCGCCTCCGGAGAGACGCCCATCGCACGCTTTAGATGCTGTGTGAAACACCGGTCGGCCAAGAAACGCCGGATGGGACCACGGTCCGGCTAGGACGCCCGATGGGTGTCTGGCTGAGATTCGCCAGGTAGTACAGCGAGCCGCCTCAGCGACCAGCCACCTCCAGGGTCCCTACACGTTGATCGTACAGTTGGACCACCTCCTCTCTCTGGTCTGATCATGGTACCAACGCCATGCGCGAATTCGAGTCATCTCGGCATTGTGCAACCAAGTCACAACTCCTGCGGTCCAGCCCCCCGAACACCCCCGCATCCCCCTCTACGCTGTCCCCATATGGAACCGTCCCCGCCGCCGTCTGTGTCGTCGACCGGGTCGTCGTCCGGGTCGTCGTCCGAGCAGTCGTCAGGGCCGCCGTCCGGGTCTCGACCCTCCGATCCGCTAGTCGGCGACGTCGTCGAGATTGCGGATGGGGACACCACCTGGCGCTTCGACACCGAGTTCCTCACTTCCAACTGGACCTGCATCTGGGGACGGGGTTGCCTCGGCATCGAAGACGAGCCCGCCGCCGAACTCGGCATGGGCTGCTGCTCGGTGGGCGCCGAGATCGACGGACTCGACGAGGCCCGTCGGATCGCCGCCCTGGCCTCAACGATGGGGCCCGAGCACTTCGAGCACCACGCCACTGCCATCGCCGATGGCGTGTTCAGCGATTCCGCCATGACCAACACTCGGGTGGTGAACGGGGCCTGCATCTTCCTCAACCGCCCTGGCTTCACCGGTGGAGCCGGTTGCGCCCTCCACCTGGCCGCAGTCGAGGCCGACGAGCCGGCCATCGACTGGAAACCGTCGGTGTGCTGGCAGCTGCCCATCAAGGTCGACTGGGTGGCCCGCGACGACGGCGGCGAGGTGGCCACGGTGCGACCGTGGGCACGGCGCGACTGGGGCGACGAAGGCGACACCATGGCCTGGTGCTGCACCGAGGGCGAGTTGGCCTACCAGGGTGACCGCCCGGTGGTCGAGTCGCTGGCCGACGAGCTCGAGGCCATCGCTGGCACCGCTGTGTACGTAGAACTGCGACGGCGCCTGACTCCGTGATCCGGACCGGGCCGGGTCGACCAACGGCCAAGGTCCGAGGTCACCGGCCGGCTCAGGGTCGCAGCAGCACCTTCATGCACTCTGCACTGCGCTCAGCCACCGCGGCGTAGGCGGCCGCCGCATCGGCCAGGGCGAACTCGTGGGTGAAGATCCCGTCGGTGCGCAGGCGGCCGTGCTGAATTAGTGGGACCAACTCCTTCCACGTCCGGTGCACCGGTGCGGTGGTCATGCGCAGAGTGATGCTGCGGAACAGCGTCATCAGCGCCGGCAACGGATAGGGCTCCAGATCGTGGACCCCGATGACCGACACGGTGCCACCGGCGCGCACGCACGACAGCGCCGCATCCAACGTGGTGTCTCGAGCCACGGCATCGATGACTGCATCAGCGCCCCGTCCACCCGTGGCCTCCAGCACTGCCTCGACTGTCTCGCCGTCGATGGCCTCTGCTCCCGAGTCCACAGCCCTCGCTCTGCGGCCGGCCACCGGATCGACGGCCAGCACCCGGCCTGCCCCGAGCGCCAGGGCCGACCGCACCGCACACAGACCGACTGCCCCGAGGCCGAGCACCACCACGGTGCCCCCGGGCGGGATGTCGGCCCGCTGGGCCCCCGCCCATCCGGTGGACAGGTTGTCGGTCAGCAACAGGGCGGCCTCGTCGTCCATCCCCTCGGGGATGCGGAGCAGTTGGAAGTCGGCCGCCGGCACCGCCACGGCCGTGGCCTGGCCCCCGGGGAGCATGCCGGAGCCGAAGACCTTGGGTCCCTCGATGCACAGGACCGGATCGCCGGTGGCACACCCGTCACACGCCCCGCAGCCAGCCACCGATGCCGTCAGCACTCTGTCGCCCACTCGGAAGCGCTTCACGTCGGGGCCGACCTCGAGCACGGTGCCGAGGAACTCGTGTCCGACCGGGATCCCCATGCCGAGGTTGATGTCCCCGTCGTAAAAGTGCATGTCAGAGCCACAGATGGCCGTGGCATCCACCGACACGACCGCTCCGCCCGGGCCCGGAACAGCTGGGTCGGGTGCTTCCACTACGCGGACCTGGCCCGGTCCTTCGATCATCACGTGCAGCACGGTTCCCCCTGGTGTGGTTGGTCAGCGACCGGAGTCGGCGACGCTACGTCGTTGAGTACTGTGGCACACCGATCCACGACTGAGCGGACGCGACCGCTGCCAGATCACCCTCTGGCCACGAAAGGTGCCGACCATGCGCAACCCCCATGCAGGCGAGCCGTTCGACACCACTGATGAGGAGATCGCGGCCGCCCTGTTGGACGTAAGCATCCCCACGCTGCTCCTCTCGCTGGTCCACATGTCCGGCGACCCCGAGATCATCCGGGGCCGGCTGCGGCCGGCCGGCCTGTTCCTCAACGAGGTGCAGGGCTACATGACCGAGGAGGACAAGGACGAGGCCCGGGCCTTGGCCCTCGAGGTCATCCGGGACTACCGCGACCGCGGCTGTCCCGAGCCGGAGCCCGTGTCCGCCGAACTCCTCCAGGAGATGATGACTTGGCTGGTGTGCGAGGACGTCCCCGCCGAGTACGTCCCGCTCTTGATGGAGGAGATGGAGCTCGACGGTCGCGATGCCCGCCGGGTGGAGCCGGCTGGCGACCCAGACGACCGGGCCGCCTTCCCAGTGGTGGTCATTGGGTGTGGGCAGTCCGGTCTGCTGGCCGGCATCCGGCTGTCGGAGGCCGGCATCCCCTTCACCATCGTGGAGAAGAACGCCGGAGTGGGCGGCACCTGGTGGGAGAACTCCTACCCCGGGGCCCGGGTCGACGTCGGCAACCACTTCTACTGTTACAGCTTCGAGCCCAGCGACCACTGGACCGAGTACTACGCCCAACAACCCGAGCTGCAGCGCTACTTCCAAGGGGTCATGGACAAGCACGGGATCGAGCCCCACGTGCGGTGGGAGACCGAAGTCCTCGGTGCGGCCTGGGACGACGCGTCCTCGACATGGTCGGTGCGCACCCGGGCCGCGGACGGCACCGAGGACGTCCTGGTGGCTCGGGCCGTGATATCGGCTGTGGGTCAACTCAACCGCCCGAACCTGCCGGTGATCGAGGGCGCCGACACCTTTGTCGGGCCGTCCTTCCACTCGGCCCGGTGGGACCACGACGTCGACCTCGCCGGCAAGCAGGTAGCCATGATCGGGGCCGGGGCCAGCGGGTTCCAGATCGCCCCCACGATTGCCCCCGAGGTCGGCCACCTGACCGTGTTCCAACGGACGGCCCAGTGGATGTTCCCCAACCCGAACTACCACGCCACCGTCGGCCCCGGCGTGCTGTGGGCGCTGCGCCACCTCCCCTTTTACGGCCGGTGGTACCGGTTCCTTATCTTCTGGCCCGGATGCGACAAGGGCTTGGAGGCAGCCCGGGTGGACCCGGACTACCCCGATCAGCACCGAGCCGTCAGCGAAACCAACGAGTTCACCCGCCAGATGTTCACCGACTGGATCCTCAGCCAAGTGGCCGATGACCCGGAGTTGGCGGCCAAGGTGGTGCCCGACTACCCGGCCACCGGCAAGCGCACCCTGCAGGACAACGGGGCGTGGCTGTCGGCCCTGATGCGCGACAACGTGGAGTTGGTGCGCACCGGGATCGACCACATCGAGGCCGACGCCGTGGTCACCGTCGACGGCGAGCGGTACCCGGCCGACGTGCTGGTGTACGCCACCGGGTTCCGGGCCACCGAAGTACTGGCCCCCCTGGGCATCACCGGCCGGGACGGAGTGGACCTGCGGACCCTGTGGGGCGAGCGGCCGGCCGCATATCTGGGGATCACCGTGCCCGGCTTCCCCAACTTCTTCATGATGTATGGGCCCGGAACCAACCTGGCCCACGGCGGCAGCCTGATCTTCCACTCCGAGTGCCAGATGCGATACATCACCGAGTGCATCGAGTCGCTGATCGTCGGCGGCCACCGCACGATGGAGCCGCTCCAAGAGCGCTGCGACGACTGGCACCAGCGGTCCCAGGCCGAGATGGCCGGCCTGGTGTGGTCCCAGCCGTCGATCACCAGCTCCTTCTTCAAGAACTCGGCCGGGGAGATCCACATACTCAGCCCGTGGCGCCTCGTCGACTACTGGACGTGGACCAAGGAGCCCGACCCGGCCGACTTCGTCTTCGGATAGCGGCCATGACATCGGGCGCAGATCTCGACGGTGATTCTTGGGGGCAGGTTCCGGGCCTAGGGTCGTCTTGATGACCGGACCGGACGACCACGACGCCTACCCGCTCGCCGACATCGGATTCGACGATGCCCGGGCGGCCGAAGTGGTCGCTGGCGGCTGGCAGGTCGGCTCCGAGTGCCGGGTGGTGCGGATGGACCGGGGCTGGGCCACCCTCCAGGGGACGGACGGCAGCCGACGGGTCCGGCTGCGGGAGTGCCCGCCCATCGTGGTGGGTGACTGGTTGGCGGAAGACGACAGCGGGACGTTGGTTCGACTGGAGCGCAGCAGCCTGTTGGTCCGTCGGGCCGTGTCGGCCAAGGCCGAACCGCAGCTGATGGCGGCCAACGTCGATGTCGTGCTCGTCACCTGGGGTATGGACACCCAGGTCAGCAGCGGCCGGTGCCGCGACATGCTGGTCCTGGCCCGCGACTCGGGCGCCCGACCGGTGCTGGTGCTGTCGAAGGTCGACGTGGGAACCGGGGTTGACGAGCTGCTGGCTGAGCTCGACGGATTCTTGGACGGCGTCGAAGTGATGACCTCAAGCGCGGTGACCGGCGAGGGCTTCGACCGTCTGCGAGAGCTCACCACGGATTGCACGATTGTGCTGCTCGGATCGTCAGGCGCAGGCAAGTCCACATTGACCAATCTGCTCCTGGGCGTCGAGGCACAGGAGACCGGGGATGTCGGTCGCAGCGGCGAGGGGCGACACACCACCACCAGCCGCGAACTGCTCCCCCTGCCCGGCGGCGGCGCCATCATCGACTCGCCGGGGATCCGGGCCGCCACGGTGTGGGAGGACGAGGAGGACGACACCAAAGAAGTGGTGTCGCGCTTCCCCGACCTCGACGAGCTGGCCGAGGAGTGCCGGTTCAGCGACTGCACCCACCGCGGTGCGCCGGGCTGTGCGCTCGACCGAGCCATGTCCGACGGGGAGCTCACCGCGGCACGCAAGGCCGAGTACCTGGTCTTCGTCGAAGATCGCGCCACTCTGGTCGCGGCCCGATCGACCGCCGGCCGCCTGCGGGACCGCGAGCAGAACCGCCGCCACCGCCCCTGAGCCGCCCTCCTGGACCGCCCATGAGGAGGGACGGCTCAGATCGAGGGACTAGCTCAGGTTTCAGCGGTCGGACGGGCTTGGTGTGCCCAGGACATCATCGACCCAGGCCTGCTCGTCCGGGGTGGCGGGACCACCCGTCTCCTCGAGTGCAGTGGCAAGCAGTGCGGCCCAGCCGTCTACATCATCGAGTGCCACGCCCACCGCATGCTGGACGAAGCCCGAGATACTGGAGGCCTGCCCTCGCTCCACCAGTTGGCGGACCCGCTCGAGTGCCGACTCGTCCAGCGTGATGGTCACCTTCTTCGTTGCCATGCCACCTCCCACACTCCTCGCTCTTTCGTGTCTGCATCTGCGTCTGCGTCTGCATCTGCCGATCGACCCAGGCCGCCCCTCGGCGGTCGCCGATGATCGCGTTGGCCCGAATGTCCCTGGGTCGATACTATCGAACATATGTTCGTATCTCCGCCCCGTCAACGCCTCGTTCGTGAGCGCACCTCCCGGGACAGGGACCCGGCGGCCCTGGCCGCCTTGGCTGCCGTGGCCGAGCGCACCCGACCGATCGCCGCCAGCCAGACCCGCCTCCTTCCGGTAGCTCCCCCTCTGGCCGGGCTACTGCCTGACGGAGCCCTTCGTCGAGGAACCACCGTGACCGTCGGCGCACCCGGGGACGACGGCGCCCTCAGTGTGGCCCTGGCCCTGGTGGCTGCCGCCTCGGCCACCGGCTCGTGGTGCGCTCTGATCGGCCACCCCGGCCTCGGCGCGGTGGCCGCCGCCGACCTTGGCATCGACCTCACGCGCCTGGCCATCCTCCCCCGGCCCGGTGTCGCATGGGCCGAGGCCACTGCCGCCGTGCTCGAAGGGGTCGACCTGGTGGTGCTGTGCCCGCCGTTCGCTCCCCGCCATGCCATGGCCCGCCGACTAGTGGCTCGGGCCCGCGAGCGGCGGGCCGTGCTGGTGGTGGTTCCAGGCCGAGCCGGCTGGCCCGAGCCCCCCGACCTGCAACTGCATATGACCGATGTCACCTGGGAGGGGGTCGATGCGGGCAAGGGTCATCTCCGGCACCGTCGGATGACGGTGACCTCCACCGGACGACGCTCGGCTGCCCGTCCTATCCGCCGACACCTGTGGCTGCCGGCTCCCGACGGCACGCTGGCCGAGGCTCCCGACGGGCCCGGCGGCCCGCTCGACCATCCCAGCCCATACGACCCGGCGGCCTGACGTGGACCGCCTGCTCGTCGTGCGCTGCCCCGACCTGTTCGACGAGGACGAGGGCGGCGGCGTACTCCGCACCTTCGCCGAGCTGATCGATGCCGTCGAGGTCTACTGCCCGTGGGTGACTCCGGTGCGACCCGGGATCTGCTCGCTGCCAGCCCGGGGGCCTGCCCGCTACTTCGGTGGCGAGGATGCCCTGGTCGAACTGGTGCAGCGGGCTGCCGACTCCATCACACCGGCCGAAGTCGGCGTGGCCGACGGGCTGTTCGCCGCCGTACTGGCCGCCCGTAGGGGCCGCATCGTCCCAGCCGGCGCCACCGGGGAGTTCCTGGCCCCGCTGCCGGTGTCCATCCTCGGGGACAGCGATCTGGCCGGACTGCTCGACCGGCTCGGCATCCGCACCTTGGGTGAGTTCGCCGCCCTCCCCGATGCCCACATCCTCGGCCGGTTCGGAGCCGATGGTGCCCACGCCCACCGGGTGGCGGGTGGAAGGAGTGGCGAGCTGGCCGACCTGCGCCAGCCCCGCATCGCTCGACTGCTCGATGGCGATAGTGACGACGATCTCCCGGTAGTGGCCGAACCTGGGTTCTGGGGCGGGGTGAGCGATGCCGATGCCCGGGCCGCTCGTTGCCTATCTGCCGCTCAGGATCTGCTCGGCCCCGATGGAGTGGTGATCGCCCGCCTGCAAGGGGGCCGGGGTCCGACGCAACGAGCCCGGTTCGTGACGTGGACCACGGCGGCACGGCCAAAAGGACTCGGCCCAGACACCGCCCGCCGTGCAGGACCGGGCCCGGGCGCCCCGTGGCCGGGGCAGATACCGCCGCCGGCCCCCGCCGTCGTCCATCCCGAGTCGATGCGGGCCGACCTGGCCGATGCTCAAGGCGAGCCGGTGCGCGTGACGGGCCGGGGGCTGCTCGTCACCTCGCCGGACCGCCTGTCGATCGAAGGCGGCCCGTGGGAGCCGCTGTCGGGATGGGCCGGGCCGTGGCCCGCCGATGAGCGCTGGTGGTCACGGGCCCACCGGCGCGGTGCCCGCCTCCAGGCCGTCACCGCACGTGCGGCCCACCTGCTGGTCGTCGAACGCGGCTGCTGGTCGGTCGAAGCGACCTACGGCTGAGATCACGAAGAGAAGAGAGGACCCACGACCATGGCTTATGCAGAGCTCCACACCCACTCCAACTTCTCCTTCCTCGACGGAGCCAGCCACCCCGAAGAGCTGGCCGCGGAAGCAGTCCGACTCGGGCTGTCCGCGGTGGCCCTCACCGACCACAACGGCCTGTACGGGGCGGTCCGGTTCGCGGTGGCGGCCCGGGCCTTCGGTCTGCCCACCGTGTTCGGGGCCGAACTGACGCTGTCCGATGCCGACGGCCCCCATCTGCGCACCGGCATGCCCGACCCGGACGGAACCCACCTGGTAGTGCTGGCCCGCAACCCCGAGGGCTACGCCCGCCTCAGCCGGGCCATCGCCGAGGCTCACTTGGACGGCGGACAGAAGGGCCGGCCCATCCTCACCCTGGATGCCCTGGCCGACCGCCACGGGGGCCACTGGCAGATCCTGACCGGGTGCCGGAAGGGTCCGCTGGCCTCGGCCCTGACCCGCGAGGGGCCGGCGGCAGCTGGCCGGGCCCTCGACCACCTCATCGACCACTTCGGTCGAGAGCACCTCGCCGTGGAGTTGTGGGACCACGGCACCCCGGTGGATGGGCCCCGCAACGATGCCCTGGCCGTGCTGGCCGTCGAGCGGGGGGTGACCCCGGTGGCCACCAACAACGTCCACTACGCCACCCCGGCCCGGTTCCCCCTGGCCACCACCCTGTCCGCCGTGCGGGCCAGACGGACGCTCGAGGAGCTCGATGGATGGCTCCCCTCGTCGGCAAGCGCCTGCCTGCGAAGCGAGGCCGAGCAGCACCGCCGCTTCGCTCGGTGGCCCGGTGCCGTCGAACGGGCCGGGGAGATCGCCGCCGAGTGCGCATTCGACCTCCGACTGGTGGCACCTCGGCTCCCGGACTTTCCGGTGCCCGAGGGCCACACCGAACAGACCTGGCTGGCCGAGCTCACTCGTCGGGGGGCAGCCGAACGGTATGGAGTACCGGGAGCCGAGCGGGTGCCGGGGGCGTACGCCCAGATCGACCACGAGCTCGAGGTGATCGGAGCCCTCGGGTTCCCGGGCTACTTCCTCACCGTGTGGGACATCGTCCAGTTCTG
>CAIVIS010000037.1 GCA_903906055.1 uncultured Acidimicrobiaceae bacterium | reverse complement strand
GATGGGTGGGGAGATCCAGGGCCGCCTCTATCCCCGCAACGAGACCGAGCGCACCGCCGCCCTCGACCTCGGCTATGACCTCGATGCCGTGCTCACCACCGACGACCTGGTGCGAGGCGACAACTGCTTCTTTGCCGCCACCGGGATCACCGACGGTGAGCTGCTCCAGGGCGTCCGCTACGACGAGTTCGGGGCCAACACCCAGTCCCTGGTCATGCGGTCGAAGTCGGGCACGGTCCGCCTCATCGATGCCCGACACCCGCTGCACAAGCTGTCCGAGTACAGCGCCATCGAGTTCGGCTGAGCCGACCGGCTCCGCACTACGAACAACAGGGAGAGACGTCGTGATCTGAGTGTGCTTCTCGGCGGAAGGCGATCTGGTGGTGGGAGCGGTGGTCGTGGCCATCGGCGTGGATGCCTGCCTCCACCTCGAGGACAAGCGGGAGTACCTGTTCGTTGCGGCCCTGCCCGTCCTCCTCGGGCTGCATCAGATCGACGAGGCCTTCGTGTGGTGGGGCCTCCGTGGCCTCGTCCCGGCCCAGGTCGGAACGGCAGCCATGTGGATCTACCTGGTCTTTGCCCTGGTGCTGCTGCCGGTCATCGCACCCCTGCTGGTGCTCGGGCTGGAGCGCACACCGGCCAGGCGGTGGCGGATCATCCCGTTCGTCGCTCTCGGGGCCGTGGTCGGAGCTGTCGAGTTGGCCGCACTGCTCCATGGCCAACCGACGGCTCGGATCGGCTCCTATCACCTTTCCTATTCGATCGGGCTGGCTCACGGAACACTGGTCGTCGGTCTGTACATCGTGGCTACCTGCGGGGCCATGCTGGCATCGGGGTTCCGACACATCCTCTGGTTCGGCGTGTCCAACCTGGTCGCCATCGCCGTGCTGGCCCGCCTGTCGGCGGACGGGTTCACCTCGCTGTGGTGCTTTTATGCGGCAGTGGCCAGCGGGGCGATCGCCCTGTACCTGCGCTTCGGCCAGCCCGAAGGGTCGGACTCCACCGACCCGATGATCATGGCCAGCGGGTGAGCCCCCTCAGCCGACCGATCAGCCGACCGATCAGCTGACGGTGCAGTACACGTGGATTTCGGCGGGGACCTTGGCGCAGTTCTCCGGGGAGCGTCCGATGTCGACCCACTTGGAGCCCTCGGCCTGGAACAAGGTGTCGGTGGTGATCCCCCCGGGAGGGCCTCCGGTGGCCGCCGTCTTGTTGATTTCGGCGCCGGCGTAGCTGCCCGCGCACTTGTAGCCCAAATCAGTGGTCACCACCGTCTCGTCTGCCGGCAGGGCCGCCTGCAGGGCCTCCACGGTGCAGGGCGGACCCGACGCCATCGTGGTGGTGGAGGCAGGAGCGACCGTGGTCGTCGTGGAAGCCGCGGGGGCCGACGTGGTCGTCGAGGACGACGAACTAGAGCTGCATCCTGCGAGCACAGCGGCGGCAGCCACGGCACAGCCGACAGCGACGGCTCTCACGGAGATCATCATGTGGGGGTCCTCATCTTCTGGTCTTTCGGGTCACCATCTACCGGTGCGTGGCGGCAGAACGCTATCAGCGACGGTTCCCCGCTTCTTGGACCCTAGGGTCCGGGAGCGTGCAGCGTGCAGCCTGCAGGCTCAGGCGGTCTGAAGGTTGAAGACTTCGGCTTCGTAGGCCACCACCGGATTAGGGAATCCGCCCTCCACCGGCTGAGCTGGCAGCAGGATCCCATTGACGAAGCGCTGCTCGTGCTCCTTCGAGTCCCAGACAGCCGCGATCAGGAATCCGCCCTCCGCCGGACCAGCGACGTGGTAGATCTGCCCTTCAGGTAGGGCATTCGGTGGGTGCACCGCGGCGATCTCCGCCAGGTAGTTCTCTTCGGTGGCACCGGGCCAGAAGTGGGTGAGCATGTAGGCCATGGCGAATCTCCAAACCGTGGATGGTCGGGAGAGCCCCGGACAAGGAAGAACCTACCAGCAGCCCAGCAGAACCTGCGGTGCGATGGCTTACTTGCCCCACCGATAGGCAGGTGGGACAACTATGCCGGCCGATTGAACGGTGATAGATGCAAATGGTGCGCTGTTGGCAACGACCGCGTCGTCAGCGCTCGATCGGACGGCGAGGCTCAGCATCGGATTTGTCCATGGCCACAAATAGCTAGCAGCCAGAGGACTCTCCACGGCGTCAGCGGACACGGTTCCAGTGTGATGCGTGATCGTCGTCCGGAATTGGCCCATGACGGCTGACCAGCGGAG
>CAIVIS010000036.1 GCA_903906055.1 uncultured Acidimicrobiaceae bacterium | reverse complement strand
GGTGGCCGTGCACAGCAGCGTCACGCCGGAGTAGAAGTGGACGGTTCCGGTGGCATCGACGGGAAGTCCCGAGGTTGCCAGGGTGGCATTGGCCGTAGACGCGATGGTGGCCGAGGACCCGCCGTCGACGGTGCTGGTGAACGATGTGGCCACAGTGACGGTGAGATCGACCGTGTTGGTGGCGTCAGAGGAGTCGTAGGTCGTGTCGCCCGAGTAGGTGGCGGTGATGCCGGTGTAGCTACCCGACGTCAGCCCAGTGGTTCCGCAAGAGCCGTCACCGGCAGTGAGGGTGGCCGTGCACAACAGGGTTGCACCGTAGGAGAAGTCGACGGTGCCGGTGGCATCGACGGGAAGCCCCACGGTGGCCAGCGTGGCATTGGCCGTAGACGCGATGGTGGCCGAGGACCCGCCGTTGACGGTGCTGGTGAAAGAAGGTGCTGTCGCCCCGGCCGGTGTGGCATTCCCCACGACAGCTACCCCGACTGCTCCAAGCACCACGGCAATTGCAGCCGCGATACGAACACTCCGATGCCTCATTTGCTCCCCCTACCTAGGCGGTCGCCCTACCGGACGACCTTGACCACGGAGACATTGGACCCGATCGGCGACCCAATTACAACTCGGCAGCACCGATCACCACGCACAATGAGCGGGTGGGTGCTCAGCGTGAGAAAAGCCAGACTCTGGCCACGTCCGAGAGAGGTGGATCACTCGCATGCTCGCGACGAGCATCCTCAGGATTCACGGGGCCGCCAAGCCCGGCAACACCAGCGGCATTACGCCGTGGTCCCGTGCAGCACCCACTGTTGCGTCAGCCCAGACAGCAGACGTGCGTGGTGAGCGGCCCGCCGCTCCAGGTCATGGCATCGACCACGGCGGCCATCAGGTCCATGGGACGCCCCAGCGCATCGGCGTAGATCCGATGGAGGTTGAGGACCACCCGCTCCGCATCGGGCCACCCGGCAAACTCCCCGAGGTCTGCTCCCTGGGCCACCTCCAACGGGGCCAGCCCGTCGCGACGGCCGGCCGCAGCTAGCTCCAACAGGAACCGGTAGTAGCGCTCGTGGTCGTCGAGGATGCCGGGGAGATCAGCGGCGGCGGCCAGGGGTCCGTGTCCCGGGACGATCACCTCGGCTCCGAAGCCGGTGATCCACTCCAGGGCTCGCAGGGCGCCGTCGACCGAGCCGGCGAACACCAACGGGGTCAGGCCCACGAAGAGGAGGTCGCCGGTGAATAGCACCCGCTCTTCGGGCAGCCAGGCCACCAGATCGCCCTCGGTGTGGGCGGCATACCCAGGATGCATAAGGTCGATACGCCGGGTCCCCGAGTGCACTGTCAAGTCGGATCGGGTCACGATTGTGGGGACCCGCCGGGTCACCGCGCCCCAGTCGGGCACCGGCTCCCACGCTGGTGGACATGCGTCAAAGATCGGGTCGACCAGCAGGTGTGCCCGCATCGCCTCATGACCGATGAGGGCGGCCTCGTCTGGCAGGAGCGAGTTGCCGTAGGTGTGGTCACCATGTTCGTGGGTGTTCACGGCGAACCGCACGGGGGCACCGTCGGTGGCCAGTTGGACAGCATCGAGGAACCGGCGGGTACGGGCCTCGGTGGCACACGTGTCGACAATCAGGGTGCCGTCGGTGCCCGTCACCGCACCGGCATTGTTGAGCCACCAGGTTCCGTCCGGCTGGATCCAGGCGTAGACACCGTCAACCACCTCGACCAAGTGACCCGACGACACAGTGGTGTCGGGTTCGTGTGCGTGCTCGTCACCCATGGTGCGCCCTTCCGGTTCCGTCGTCCGAATCGAAGCAGTCCGCCCCGAGTCGGCACCGAAGTCGACGGCCTGCATCTGACGCCCCGATCAGGGCTTGTCGCTCCCGACCACCCACATGGAGAAGAACTGCGAGCCGCCGCCGTAGGCCTGGCCCAAGGCCAGCTTGGCGCCGTCGACCTGATGCTCACCTGCCTGCCCACGTACCTGCATGGCCACCTCCAGGAAGCGGAGCATGCCCGAAGCGCCGATCGGGTTGGACGACAGCACTCCGCCCGAGGCGTTCCAAGGGATGTCACCGTCGAAGGCCGTGGCCCCCGCCTCGGTGAGCTTCCATCCGTCACCCTGGGCGCAGAAGCCGAGGTTCTCCAGCCACATCGGCTCGTACCAGCTGAACGGTACGTAGACCTCAGCACAGTCGAACTGCGCACGGGGGTCGGTGATGCCGGCCTGGGCGTAGACATCGGCCGAGCAGTCCCGACCGGCCTGCGGGTTGATCTGGTCGCGCCCGGCAAACATGGTCGGCTCGGACCGCATGGCCATGCCATGGATCCATGCTGGCGGGTAGTGACCCGAGATGGCATCCTCCGATGACAGCACCATGGCAGCCGCACCGTCCGACGAAGGGCACGCCTCGAGGTAGCGCAGCGGGTCCCACAGCATCATCGAGTCCTCGACCATCTTCATGTCGATGTCGGGGATGTGCAGGTGGGCATAGGGGTTCCGCATGGCGTTCAGGCGGTCCTTGACCGCCACCATCCGCCCGATGTGGTCAGGAGCCCCTGACCGGCGCATGTAGGCCCGGATGTGCGGTGCGAAGTAGCCCCCGGCGCCAGCCAGCAGCGGCGCGGCAAACGGCTGGGGCACCGACAGGGCCCACATAGCGTCCGAGTCCGACTGCTTCTCATAGGCGACGGTCAACACCCGCTTGTGGATGCCCGACGAGATGAGGTGAGCGGCCACCAGTGCGGTGGATCCTCCGACCGAGCCGGCG
>CAIVIS010000035.1 GCA_903906055.1 uncultured Acidimicrobiaceae bacterium | reverse complement strand
GTCCGCTTCGAAGTCGGTACCCGCGCACTCGCCCCCGACCTCAACGTCCTGGCTCCGGCCCGGGTGTGGGGACTCACCCGTGAGGACTCCATCGAGTACGCCGCCAAGTGGAACATTCCGCTGACGGTCACCAAGGAGAAGCTCTACTCCATCGACGAGAACCTGTGGGGCAAGGCGATCGAGTGCGGCGTCATCGAGGACCCGTGGAACCGGCCGCCCGAGGACGTTTACACGATGACCGTGCCCACGGCCACGGAGCCGACCGAGATCACCATCGGGTTCGAGTCCGGCGTGCCGGTCTCCTTGGACGGACGCACCCTGTCGCCCGAGCCGCTCATCGCCGAGCTCAACCGGGTGGTCGGCTCGTATGGCTACGGCCGCCTCGACATGGTGGAGAACCGCCGGGTCGGCATCAAGAGCCGTGAGACTTACGAATGTCCGGCCGCTCTGGCCCTGCTGATGGCCCACTCCGACTTGGAGGACCTCACCTTGGAGCGCGACGTCCACCACGAGAAGGTGCGCCTCGAGCCCCGGTGGGCCGAGTTGGTCTACGACGGTCTGTGGTTCTCGCCGCTCAAGCAGGCTCTCGACGCATTCTTCAAAGAGACCCAGAAGCACGTCAGCGGCGAGGTGCGCCTCCGTCTCGACCAGGGCAGGTGCTGGGTCGTGGGTCGTCGCAGCCCGGTCAGCCTGTACGACCATGGACTGGCCACCTACGACGCCTCAGACACCTTCCGCCACCAGGATGCTGAGGGCTTCGTTCGCCTGTGGGGCCTCGGGGTCGCCACCTGGTCCGCCGTGCAAGAAGGGCGCGGCGGTACCGACGGCGCCGGACGATGACGCTCTGGCACGGCCGCTTGAGCGGCGGCACCGCCGATGTGGTCATGGACTACTCGGTCAGCATTCACTTCGATCAGCGTCTGGCTCGAGATGACATTGCCGGATCGCGGGCGCACGTCCGGGGTCTAGGCCGGGGCGGGCTGCTATCTGACGACGAAGTGACTTTGCTGCTCGACACGCTCGATGCGGTCGAGAAAGAGATCAGTGCCGGCACCTTCGCCTTCGTGCCTGACGATGAGGACATCCACACCGCCGTCGAGCGCCGGGTGACTGAGTTGGCCGGAGACGCGGGGGCCAAGCTCCACACCGGACGGAGCCGCAACGACCAGATCGCCACCGACTTGCGGCTGTATGCCAAGAGGGAGCTGGCCGCATTGGCCACCGAGGTGCTCGGACTCCAAGACGTCCTGTTCACCCGAGCCAAGGAGGCGGGCGACATCTACCTGCCCGGCTACACGCACCTCCAACGGGCGCAACCGGTGCTGCTGTCTCATCATCTCTTGGCCCACGGCTGGGCCCTGGCCCGCGATGTGGACCGTCTGGTGGCCACCGTGGCCCGGCTCGACGTGTCTCCGCTCGGGGCAGGCGCACTGGCTGGATCCTCGTTGCCGCTCGATCCGGACGGCACGGCATCGGACCTCGGGTTCGGCGCCCGGTTCGAGAACTCGCTGGATGCCGTGTCTGATCGCGACTTCGTGGCCGAGGCCCTGTTCGACCTGGCCCTGCTGGGTGTCCACCTGTCGCGGATGGGCGAAGAGCTGGTGCTGTGGTCGACCGAGGAGTTCGGGTTCATCGTGCTCGATGACGCCTTCGCTACCGGAAGCTCCATGCTTCCGCAGAAGAAGAACCCGGATGTGGCCGAGCTGGCCCGAGGCAAGACCGGCCGGCTCATCGGCAACCTGACCGGGCTGCTGGTGACGCTGAAGGGCCTGCCTCTGGCCTACAACCGGGACCTCCAGGAGGACAAAGAGCCCCTGTTCGACTCTGTCGACCAGACCCACCTGGCCCTGGCTGCCATGTCTGGCCTGCTGTCCACTGTCACCATCAATGCTCAGCGGATGCAGGACGCGGCCAACGGCTCGTCGGTGGCTGCCGTCGATCTGGCCGAGTGGCTG
>CAIVIS010000034.1 GCA_903906055.1 uncultured Acidimicrobiaceae bacterium | reverse complement strand
GGGTGAAACTTCGATTGGGCATCACCCTGTGGATGCTGTCGTGGGTGCCCTACGGCTGGATCTTCGGCATGAGTGGTCTGTGGCTGACTGCAGCCTGGACGGTGGAGATACTCCTCGGGATCACCGGGCTGGCCATCGCCGGTACCGAGTTCGGCCAGGCGGTCAAGGACCGAGGGTGGAAAGGGGCCCCGGCCGTGGCATGGCACGCCATGCTGCACGGAACAGACGTCGAGGCCGGCGACTAGGCGTTCGGCCTGCCCTGTTGGCCCCGCCCGCTCGACCAAACCATGCTGCCCGGACACCGCCCCGTCGAGCATCCGAAGAACGTCCATCTGGGTCGTCACCCTCTGTCGGGTGCGTTGCATCTTGGTCAACATCGGGACCCTGGGGCACAATGGTCGTTCGAGCCGGGGTGCATGCACCTCTGAAGACGAAGGGGGACCCATGTCCGCAGATGAGACCCGCAACGTGGTGGATCGGCACATGGCCGCACTGCAGGCTGGCGAGATCGATCGTGTGATGGAGGACTACACCGACGATTCCGTCTTCATCATCAACCTCGGGGGCGTATTTAAGGGCAAGGATGCCATCCGTCCGTTCTTCGAGGCCTCCGGCACGATGCCGGGGTTCATGGAGACCGCTGCGTACACCGAGGGCGACACGCACTTCGTCACCTGGACGGCCGACGGGATCGAACTCGGCAGCGACACCTTGGTTGTGCGCGACGGCAAGATCATCGTGCAGACGGTGGTTGTCGTACTCGCCTCGTAAGGGGCCGCCTCGGGTGGGTGTGACCGAAGTCCTCGGAATACCCCGGCCGTACTCGGTGTTCCATCAGGGACACCCGCCCGTCGCAGAAAGCAGTCATGTCAGCACCAGCCATACCTGCAACGGACGACAAGCTCAGCCCTGAGGTCATGAAGGTCGGGGTCGTCGTCGTGCTCGGCACGATCATGGCCATCTTGGACACGACCATCGTGGCCGTGGCCCTACCGACCCTGGCCCGTGACTTCCACACCACGATCAACACCATCTCGTGGGTGACGACGGGCTACCTGCTCGCCCTGGCCATCGTCATCCCACTGAGTGGATGGAGTGTGCACCGCTTCGGGGCGAAGCCGGTCTACATCACGTCGTTGGTTCTCTTCATCGGAGGATCCATCCTCTGTGGGTTGGCCTGGTCGGCCACGGCACTGATCGCCTTCCGCTTCTTGCAGGGCTTCGGCGGCGGGCTGATCATGCCGGTCGGCCAGGCGATCATGGCGAGGAGCGCCGGTCCCGACAAGATGAACAAGGTCATGGCCCTCATCGGGGTGCCCACCCTGCTCGGACCCATCCTCGGCCCGGTCATCGGCGGCATCATCGTGACCAACTTTTCGTGGCGGTGGATCTTCTTCGTCAACATCCCGATCGGCATCGTGGCGCTCTACTTCGCCATGAAGTTCCTGCCTGGCAGTGGACGGGACAAGGATCACAAGCTCGACATCCTGGGATTCTCGTTTCTCGCCCCGGGACTGGCGCTGGTGGTCTACGGCCTGTCCGAAGTGGGCAACGAAGGCGGATTCTCGGCTCGGAGTGTCCAGATCAGCCTGGTCCTCGGCGTCCTCCTCATCGTGGCCTTCATCCTGCGGTCGCTCCGAGCCGTCGAGCCCCTATTGGACCTGCGGCTGTTCAAACGGTGGAACTTCTCCATTGCCACCATCTGCATCTTCCTCACGGGCGCCACCTTGTACGGCACCATGTTCCTACTGCCGCTCTACTACCAGATCGTGCGTGGCGAATCTCCGTGGATGGCCGGGCTGCTGATGGCTCCCCAGGGCATCGGGGCAGCACTGGTCATGCGGCCAGCAGCCAAGATGTCCGATCGCTACGGCACCAGGACGACCGTGCCCATCGGCATGGCCCTGTTGGCCATCGGCACCTTGGCCTACACCCAGGTGTCGGGCACGACGAGCTATACCTTCTTGGCTATCGCCCTGTTCATCCGGGGCATCGGCCTCGGATTCGGCATGATGCCGGTGTTCGCCGCGTCCTATCGAGGCCTCTCCCACGAAGAGATCCCGCGGGCCACGACGGCGACCAACATCATCCGCCAAGTGGGCGGCTCCATCGGTGTGGCCATCTTCGCCGTGGTGCTCCAGCAGTCCATCACCAAGCAGTTCCCGGGGACGGACACCTCGCTCAGTACTCTCAGTACCGGACACCTGAGCAACACCGTGGTCGATCGTCTGGCCTCGGCGTTCGGCACCTCGTTCTGGTGGTCGTTCGGAGTGTGTGCCCTCGCCATCCTGCCCGCCATGCTCCTGCCCGGTCGGCTGCAGGCCCAACCGGGAGTCAGGGATGAACTCGAGGAAGTCGAACGAGCCAACCTCGACGAAGTGGCCAGCGTTATCCCCGACTGATGGTCATCGTGTCGGGCTCTGGGTGTCAACTCAGATCGTTGGACGGGGGCCAGTCGCCGACGTCGCTCAGAGGGGCCCTTCGATGATGTGTGGAGGATTGTGGATGTACTGGGCCACCCTGTCATGCACGTAGCCACCGGCCAGGAATGTCG
>CAIVIS010000033.1 GCA_903906055.1 uncultured Acidimicrobiaceae bacterium | reverse complement strand
GCCGTCGACATGGAGGATCTCACCTGTGGTCATGGGCAGTAGGTCCGACAGCAGAGCCAAGCACGCCTTGGCCACCACGTCGGTGTTCAGCACGTCCCATCCCATTGGGGCCCGGGCCGCCCAGGTGTCCTCGAAGGCACCGAATCCAGGAATGGACTTGGCGGCCAGCGTCTTGATCGGTCCGGCCGCTACCAGGTTGACCCGGACCCGGTCGGCGCCGAGATCGCGCGCCAAGTACCTCGACAACGACTCGAGCGCAGCTTTCGACACCCCCATCCAGTCGTAGGCGGGCCAGGCCACCGTGGCATCAAAGTCGAGTCCGACCACCGACGCACCGGGACGACCATCTGCTCCTGCCGCCACCAGCATGGGCCGGAACGCCTGCACCAGGGCCTTGAGCGAGTAGGCGGAGACATGGAGCGCGACCTGGACCTGCTCCCAGTCGGCCTGGAAGATGTCGCCTCCGAGGCACTCGGGTGGGGCGTAGCCGATGGCGTGCACGAGGCCATCGAGCCGGTCCCACTTGGCCTTGAGTTGTTCGGCGGCTGCCGCCACCTGGGCCGGGTCGGTGACATCTAGCTCGAGCACCTCGACTTCGACGGGCAACTTGCGGGCCGTCCTGCGAGTGAGTGACAGTCCTCGACCGGCCCCGCTCAGCACCAACTCGGCGCCTTCTTGCTGGGCCGTCCGAGCCACGGCGAAGGCCAAGGAGGCGTCAGTCAGTACGCCGGTGACGAGGATGCGCTTTCCTTCGAGGAGTCCCATGCGTCGAAAGGGTACTGCCGTGTCCGGCACCGGGCGTCGATCTGTTCGCCTCTGGCGATCCATTTGATGCGTTGGATCGGCTTGGCGGATCGAGGAGCCGAAGTGCCTGGGCCCACGGCCACTGTGCCTAAGGTGTGCCCCATGCGAATCGGAATTCTTGGAGGCACCGGTCCCGCCGGACGTGGACTGGCCGTGCGACTGGCAGCGGTAGGCGATGAGGTCGTACTCGGATCACGGGACGGCGAACGTGCGGCGGGCGTGGCTGCCGGATTGGTCGATGCGTGGCCCGATCACACATTGGCCATCACTGGAGGCACCAATGAGGAGTGTGCCGGGGCCGAGATCGTAGTCATGGCCACTCCGTGGGACGGCGCCGTGGCGACCGTGCGGCCCCTGGCCGACGAGTTGGCTGGCAAGGTTGTCGTGTCGATGGCCAACGCATTGGTAAAAGAAGGCCGAGAGTTCCTGGCCCTGATGCCGCCCCGAGGCTCGGTGGCCGCCATGGTGCAGGCCGCGCTTCCTCACTCACTGGTGTCGGCCTCGTTCCATCACCTGCCTGCCTCCGAGATGGAGAAGCTGACAACTCCCATGGCCGCAGACGTACTGGTGTGCTCCGACCACCGTGAGGCGGCCGAGGCCACCGTGGCCCTGGTCGACCGGATCGACGGGCTGCGGGGCATCGATGCCGGGAGCCTGTCCCAGGCGGCAGCCATCGAGGCCTTCACCGCGGTGCTCATCACGGTGAACATCCGCCACAAGGTGCACGCCGCTGTGCAGCTGGCCGGCTTCCCCGACGCGTGATCGCACGTGTCGCACAGATCGCACGTGTCGCACTCATGACGCGGATCGTCGAGCGGTGATCCACCTCTACGACACCGCTCGCAAAGAGGTCGTCCTCTTCGAACCGGGCGAACTGGTGACGCTGTACTCGTGCGGGATCACCCCCTATGACTCGGCGCACCTCGGCCACGCTCAGGTGTACCTGACCTTCGACATCCTCCAGCGCAGACTTCGAGACCTCGGACACGAGACCCGGTGCGTCCGAAATGTCACCGATGTCGACGATGACATACTGCGCAAGGCACGCGAACTAGGGGTGCACTATCTCGATCTGGCGGCCGAGGAGATCGCCCGCTTCGATCGCGACATGGACGCGCTGGGCCTGATTCCGTCGTGGTCCGAGCCACGGGCGACGTCGGCCATCCCTGAGATCCTCACGTTGATCGGCGCAGTGCTCGACTCAGGAAACGCTTACCAGTCCGGGGGTGCCGTCTACTTCGACGTCTCGACCTTCCCCCGGTTCGGTGAAGTCAGTCACTTCGACCATCAGACCATGTTGGAGATGGCCGCCGAGCACGGTGGGAATCCGGAGGATCCGAACAAGCGGAACCCGCTCGACTTCGTGCTGTGGCAGCCGTCCCTGGCCGATGAGCCAGCGTGGGAGTCCCGGTGGGGTCCGGGCCGGCCCGGATGGCACATCGAGTGTTCCGCCCTGGTGCTGCGCGAGCTCGGAGAGACCATCGATGTCCACGGTGGCGGACGCGACCTCGTCTTCCCTCACCACGAGTGCGAGACGGCCCAGTCGGAGTCGGCCACCGGGGCTGCGTTCGTGCGCCACTGGCTGCACATCGGTCTGGTGGGTCTCGATGGGACCAAGATGTCCAAGTCGCTCGGCAACCTGGTGTTCGTGGGCGACCTGCTGCAGCAGTGGGAGCCGGCTGCCATCCGGCTCGCCCTCCTGTCGCACCACTATCGCCCGGACTGGCAGTGGACGGACGGCGACATGCGGGTGGCGGCCGACCGGTTGTCGGCATGGCGGGCAGTCGGGGCAACGTCGCCAGCTGACGGGCCGGGAACAGACGAGTGGCCAGCAGGCGAAGTTGCAACAGGCGTCCCCTTGGGCTCGGACGAAGATGGACTGTGGAGGGTGCGGGCCGCACTCGACAGCGACCTCGACACACCGGCCGCACTCGCTGCCCTCGACGACGAGGCAGCATTGGGTCGGCCGGTGGTCCAGGGGGCAGCCCTGTTGGGCGTTACCCTGTAGCCCAGTCGTCGTGCCGTGGGTGACCCATGACCGATGACCGGTCAGTGCAGTTCGCTGATCTGCTGTCGAGTAGCCAGTTGCCCACGCGTACCTAGGCGCTGATCCCGTCGCACCGCAGTCCCGAAGGAGTTCCACCGTCGCTGGTGGGCTCATCATCGAAAGGCATCACCATGGCAGGCGTCTCCGTCCGACTCCCCGATGGCAGCACCAAGGAGTTCGCGCACCCCACGACGGCCCTCGAGTTCGCCGAGTCGATCGGCCCCCGGTTGGCCAAGGCGGCCGTTGCGGCCACCTTCGACGGCGTGCCCGTCGACCTGTCGCGGACCCTGCCGGACGGCGCTGAGGTGACGGTGGTGACCGTCACCACGCCGCTCGGTCGTGAGGTGCTTCGTCACTCGACGGCCCACGTGTTGGCCCAAGCCGTGTTGCGGCTGTGGCCGGGGGCGCACTACGCCATTGGGCCGGTCATCGATGACGGCTTCTACTACGACTTCGAACTGCCCGGCGGCGCCCACTTCACCGACGACGACCTAGGCCGGATCGGCGACGAGATGCGGTCGATCATGGCCGAGGACCAGCCGTTCGTCCGCCATGAGCACACCATCGACGAAGGCCTCGAGCTCTTCGGCGACCAGCCGTTCAAGCGCGAGATCATCGAGGCGGTCGGAGCCGGACAGGACGAAGTGGATGCTGCATCAGAAGGTGCAGGGGAGCACGGTGTTTCGACGTATTGGAATTCGCCGGACTTCACCGACCTGTGCCGTGGCCCCCACGTCCCGTCGACCGGAAAGCTCGGACACTTCGCGCTGATGCGGGTGGCTGGTGCCTACTGGAGGGGTGACGAGAAGCGTCAGCAGCTCCAGCGCATCTACGGAACCGCATGGGAGACCGCCGACGCGGTGACCGAGCACCTGCACCGGCTCCAGGAGGCGGAGAAGCGCGACCACCGCAAACTGGGCGTCGAACTCGATCTGTTCAGCTTTCCCCAGCAGCTCGGCGGCGGCCTGGCCGTCTGGCATCCCAAGGGCGGCATCGTCCGCAAGCTGATGGAGGACTACAGCCGAGAGCGCCATGCGTCCGGCGGCTACGAGTTCGTGGTCACCCCGCACCTGGCCAACGCCAACCTGTTCGAGACCTCGGGACACCTCGGCTTCTACAAGGACGGGATGTACCCGCCCATGGAGATGGACAACGGGACGTACTACCCGAAGCCCATGAACTGCCCGATGCACTGCCTGATCTTCGACAGCCGCCAGCGCAGCTATCGCGAGCTGCCGCTTCGGCTGTTCGAACTTGGGACCGTGTACCGCTACGAGCGGGCCGGCACGTTGCACGGGATGATGCGGATCCGTGGCTTTACTCAGGACGACAGCCACATCTTCTGCACCGAAGACCAGCTGCAGGGTGAGATCGCCTCATTGCTGGAGTTCGTAATGAGCGTGCTGACAGCGTTCGGTTTCACCGACTTCACCTTCAACTTGTCGACCAAGGACCCGGACAAGTCGGTAGGGAGCGACGAGATCTGGGAGAAGGCGACCGAGGCCCTGCGCTTGGCGCTGGAGACGAGTGGTCTGGAGTACGCCGTCAAGGAAGGCGATGCCGCCTTCTACGGCCCCAAGATCGATATCGACGTCAAGGACGCCATCGGCCGGACGTGGCAACTCAGCACCATCCAGTGCGACTTCAACCAGCCCGAGCGGTTCGGTCTGGAGTACGTCGGGGCCGACAACGGCCGGCACCGCCCGATCATGCTGCACCGGGCACTGTTCGGGTCCATCGAGCGGTTCTTCGCCATATTGGTGGAGCACTATGCAGGCGCACTGCCGGCCTGGCTGGCACCCGAACAGGTCCGGGTGCTCGGGGTCCGCGATGACCATCAGGACTATGCCGACTCGGTGGCCGCCGGCCTCGAGTCCCAGGGTGTCCGGGTGTCGGTCGATCCGGCCGATGAGCCGCTGGGGGCACGGATCCGACGGGCCAAGTTGCTCAAGATCCCCTACATCTTGGTAGTGGGGGACGACGATGTGGCGGCCGGAACGGTGGGTGTCAACCAACGGGGGAGCGACCGGCCAGAACGTGGTGTTCCGGTCGGGGCATTCACTGACACCCTGCTCGCCGAGATCGCCGAACGATCGGTAGAGACGCCGGCCTCGATCTCTGGCAACGAGTGAGCCAGAGGACATGACCCTGGAGCGACTGTGGGCCGGCTGGCGGACCGCCTATGTGTCCGGATCGGGAACCGGGACCGGGGGCGAACGGGAAGACGAAGGTACGTCGACCGAAGCTGGTAGTAGCCCTGGTGACGATTCGGCCGAGTGCGTGTTCTGTCGGATCGCGGCCAGCGGTGGCCCATCCCCAGACAACGGCGTGCTGTGGGTGGGGCGCACGACGCTGGTGGTGCTCAACGCCTACCCCTACGCCAGCGGACACCTGATGGCCATCCCGCTGCGCCATGTGCGGTCCCTCGACGGACTGGATGAAGACGAATCCACAGAGTTGTGGATGGCAGCAAGGCTGGGTGTGGCGGCCATCGAGGCGGCGTACCAGCCTGGAGGGATCAACCTCGGAGCGAACCTGGGCGAGGCAGCTGGGGCAGGGATCCCCCGTCATCTCCATCTCCATGCTGTTCCCCGCTGGACAGGGGACACCAACTTCATGACGGCCATCGCCGACACCCGGGTCCTTCCCGAGACGTTGCATTCGACTTGGGAGCGACTGACGGCGGCTTGGCCGGTCGAGGGCGAGTCCGGCCCGGCATAGCCATCTGTGGGACGATCGCCGACCATTGGTGGGAACGGGACGACAAACTACCGATCTGACCAGGGATTTTGTCGGCGTCGATCGGACCGCTGTCTGGAGTTAGCAGGTGATACTCTTGTGGCAACCCTGCAAGAGGAGCATGCATGTTCGACGGGCGGTGGCGCGACACGGTGGACCGGGGAACCGGGCCGGT
>CAIVIS010000032.1 GCA_903906055.1 uncultured Acidimicrobiaceae bacterium | reverse complement strand
GATCCCGTGGACGGTCTCGTCCGATCCGGTAAGGAGCAGTGTCATCGTGTCTCTCGTTTCCTAGTGAACGTCCCAGCAACGTTGCTGCACCGTGCGGCGTCGAGGTCAGGGAAGAACGATTGGCTGTGGTGAGGACCGCTGCCGACATGACCATTGCATCAGGCCAGGTGCCAGTAGGTAGACAGTACGCCATTGGTCCCCGAAGTCGGCTGGGACTGAAGTCGGCTGGGACCGAAGTCGGCTGGGACCGAAGTCGGCCACCGCAGTCGAATGCGACCTCGGGCTACCGTGACAGAGTCAAACTCCCACCTGCGATGAGACAACTTGGCCAGGCCAGGCCACGCCAGGCCAGGGGCGCTACGGGTGATGGCCAGGAGGATGCGGGCATGGGATACGAGTTGGGCCGACGGGGGGATCCTGTACTCCCCGATGGGCTGCGTGACCGGTTCGACGTGCTGCGAGGACGACCGTGTGAGGTGGCCGAGCTCCATGGTGGGCTCACCAACCGCAACCTGAAGGTGACGACCACAGAGGGGTCCTACGTACTGCGCATCTCGGACCCGTCGTCGGTTGCGCTGGCCATCGATCGGGACAACGAATACGCCAATACGTCCATTGCCGGTGAGGACGGAGTCGGTGCACCGGTGGTCGCCCGACTCCCAGACGACGACATCATGCTCATCGGCTTCATCGAGGGCCGGACACTCACCGAAGAGGACTTCTCCCTGCCTGGGGTCATCGAACGGGTGGCGGGGGCATGTCGGCGGCTCCACCAGGGAGAGCGGTTCGTCAATGATTTCGACATGTTCGACATCCAGAGGGGGTACCTCGCCTTGATCGATAGGCACGGGTACCGGCTGCCCGCAGGTTATGGCGATTTCGAGTTCCAGGTCGAGCAGATCCGCCGATCGATGACTACTCGCCGTGAGCCCACTGTGGCCTGCAACAACGACCTGCTGGCTGCCAATTTCATCGATCAAGGAGACCAGGTCCGAGTGATCGATTACGAGTACGCCGGCAACAACGATGCCTGCTTCGAGCTCGGCAATACCTGGAGCGAGTGCCATCTGACTGACGATCAGTTGGCGCTGCTGATCACCTCGTACTACGGACGACCGTTGAGGAACAAGATGGCACGTGCCCGCCTGCACGGGCTGGTCTCGATGTACGGGTGGACGCTGTGGGCATCGATCCAAGATGCCACCAGCGCCATCGATTTCGACTACTGGACGTGGGGACTCGAGAAGTATGAGCGTGCCGTTGAGTTGTTCCGGGGCCCGGACTTCGACCGGCTGCTCGACGAGGTGCAGCGCACCGATTGATCAGTCACTGGCAGTGCCGATCGGATGCACCAGGGGAAGAGAACAGGCAGATCCAGTGTCAGGCCGGTCCCAGCATCCGCACCACGGTGACGGCCCGCCCATCGATCTCGGGTGCTGCGCTGCCGGCCGCCTGCACCATGAGGTCGCACGTCTCCGACGTGCCGTCGTTGGCTCGGGCCAGACGCTCGGCTGTGTCGGACAGCCAGAAACCATCGGTGCCTGAGGTGGACCGCACGGCGGCGTGCTTGAACCCTCCGGTGGCCTGACCTACGAACAGGACCGGCTGGGTGATGACCAGCGAGCCGAGCAGGTCGTGCAGCGTGCCAGTGGCATCGTCGACCACGACGGAAGTGGCACGGAACGAGTGGACCGAGTGACG
>CAIVIS010000031.1 GCA_903906055.1 uncultured Acidimicrobiaceae bacterium | reverse complement strand
TGACGTACTTCGCCGCACTCGAGTTGGCGATCAACGGTCCGTGGTGGTCGCGCCAGTAGGCGTGGAACTCGGCGGGGGTGAGCCCTTCCTTGCGCTTCAACAGACAGGTCAACTTGATCATGATCGGTGTCCTCCCCTTGGTGTCGGGTCATGTCGGTTCGTGTTGGGATCGGTGTGTGGCCAGGCCAGCCCTTAGGTGAGAGGCTGCACCCCCAAGGTCGACTCCCGCAAGCCGGGAACGGAACTTGGCAACCCAGAGCGAGGCTGCCCAGCCGCCGTGCTCGGCTCACTTCGCCCAGCGGCGGCTCGTCGGATACCGTCGAGGGGTGAACGAAGCGAACCAGGAACCCGGCCAGGGTGGAGCACCGCCGACCGCCGAAGGCCGTGGACCGGTTCCTGCCGGCTTACCCCCGCATCCTGGGGTCACCTCGCAGCGCGACATGCGCCGGCTGCGCCACCGCCTCCTCCACTCCCTGATCCATAGGGGATGGGACTGGATGGTCCGCCACGGAGCCACCGGTCCGGGCGACACCTTGGCCGACCAGTTCGGCTCGTTCGGCCGCGGCAGCTGCCTGGCCTTCCCGACGGGAGCCATCTTCGGCGAGGAGTGGATCCACATCGGCGAGGACAGCCTGGTCGGTCCCTACGTGAGCCTGTCGGCCGGCATGGTCCCGGGACAGAAGATGGTCACCGACCCTGTGGTCCGTATCGGCGATCGCACCATGATCGGCCGCGGGAGCCACATCGTCGGTCACTTCTCCATCGACATCGGCAGCGACGTCCAGACCGGTCCCTACGTCTACATCACCGATCAGAACCACGGCTATGAGAACCCCGACGAGGTGGTCCATGTCCAGTGGCCTCACGACATTCCGGTGTCGATCGGCGACGGCAGCTGGCTGGGCACCGGCGTGGTGATCCTGCCGGGTACCGAGTTGGGGAAGAACGTGGTGGTGGCAGCTGGTGCGGTGGTGCGTGGCGTTTTTCCAGATCACTGCGTGATCGCTGGGGTGCCGGCCAAGATCGTGCGGCGCTATGTACCGGGGTCGGGGTGGATCACCGGTTCGGGTTCGGTCCAAGGAACCGGCCACGAGCTCGACTCGCCATCGGGGTCGCCGCCTGGTTCGCTGCCTGGGCCGTCGTCGGGTGCAACTCCACTGGCCTGACCGGGTCCTGGATCCTGTTCTGGCGGCACAAGGCCGTCGACCACTCCGGCCCGACGGTCCGTCGCCCGCCGGTCCGTGCCTCGCCGGTCATCTTCGGCCGCGACCTCGATGGGAACGGTCGGCACCGGCATGGGAGGGGCGGGGTAGGCGATGGTGCCGAGCGCATAGCGCCGGACCACCTCGGACGCCTCGGCTCGACCCAAAGCAATGAGGTGCTCGGTGGTCGAGAAGTCGTCGAAGTCACGGGTGGTCCCCTCGGGGCCGATGCAGAGGATCACCTCGACATGTTCGGGCAGGTGGGACATCTCTCGCACGAACCGGGCGTGGATGGCGATGAAGAGCGCATTGATCATCACCTCGACCGGGCGCTTGGTCACCGGCGGGTGGAAGACCGGCGGCGAGCAGAGGAGCACGACGATTCGGGTGGCGCCAGCGTCGATCGCACGCTGCAGGGGCACGTTGTCGACGACGCCGCCGTCGATGTAGCGCTCGCCGTCGATCTCGACGGGAGGAAAGATGGCCGGCATGGCAGCCGAGGCCAGGACGGCCTCGACGGCGGGACCGTAGGTGAACCACCGCTCGCCTCCGTCGGTCATCGATGTGGCCACCACCTCGACGGGTATGACGGCCTCTTCGAGGCGCTCGTAGGGGAACCCCCGCTCGATGATCGATCGCAGACCCGAGTTGGAGAAGACCGAGTCGCGTTGTTGCAGGTACAGCCACGGACCGTGCAGCCGACCCTGGGGGTAGATGTCCTCGCGCCGCAGTCCCAGCCACATCTGGGTCATCTGCTCCACGCCCTCTCGGGTCGGATCGGCGGCGAAGCCGACCCCGTTGATGGCCCCGACTGACGAGCCGTAGATGCGGTCGGGCATGAATCCGTGCTCGGCCAGGACCTGGAGCATGCCGATCTGGATGGCACCCCTGGTGCTCCCGCCCGCCAGCACCAGGACGGTCATCTCCTCGTCCTCGTACTCCTCCTCTTCTTCGGCTTCTTCGGCTTCTTCGGCTTCCTCGTCCTCGGTGTCGGCCGCCTGTTCGGCAAGCCATTCGGCCTTCGATCTCCGGGCCTGGCCGATGAGAAAGCGCAGTGTCAGCACAATCAGAACCACGACGGCGACGACGAACAGCGTAAACACGACGGTGAACACAGTCGACGAGGAAGCGAAGGTCATCGTGGCAGAGGCTACCGGGATGATCCTGGTTCAACGGGTCTTGTGACACCCAAAGTGCACACTGCTGTCTATGAGCACGATGGAGATCCCTTCTGGGGAAGGAGCACTACGGGGCAGAGGGCCCTGCGACAGCGGCCGTCCCGGCCGTCCCGGTAGTTCCGGTGGCACGGCTGGGCCCGTGGCTGGGCCCGTGGCTGGGCCCGTGGCTGGGCCCGTGGCTGGGCACGTGGCTGGGCCTGGCACGAGTGGGAGCACCCCGTGGAGCGCCAGTTGGCAGCCGCTGGCTGGGGCGGCCCTCCTCGAGCGCCTACGGGTGACTGGGCGGCCCAGGCCAGCGGCCGACCCGGTGCTGTCGTCCGACCTCCGTTCGTTCCTCGAGTCCGGGCTGTGCGAGGTGCTGGTCGAAGCCGCCGGGTCAGGCCTGGTCGTGACCCAGGGTCGGTTGACGCGTGCGCTGACGTGCCGGGCCCACCGTATGGATGACCAGTCCGCAGAGCATGAGTTCACCATCCCGCTGGCCACAAGCGCCCTGATCGACGTTCTCTTCCGTCAGTTGGTCACCACGGGCTCCATCGACGATCCCATGGCCGATGCACTGGACGGTCTCTCCCTCGACGCACACCGTGCACCGCTGGTCGACTGGATGCATGGGCTTGCACAGGCAGAGCGCCGCGAACTGCGATCCGAGGTCGAGCGGCAGGCCGACGGGCTGCGTCAGCGGTGGCCAGCCCTCGATCCATCCTGGCTCCCACGTACCCAGACCCCGTTGCGGGCGGTCCTTGCCGGGGGCCAGATCGATCTCTCGGTCTATGTCGACCTGGTGATCGGCCGTCCGGCCGCAGATGTGGCATCGGTGGCCTTCGTCGACGTGCGTTCCGGCGCCCGGCGCCCGGGACACCGCGACGACCGACATCTGGGCGCCCTGGTCGAGGCCCTGCGCGCTCCGGCACCCCCGTTTGCCGTGGCCACCTACTACACGAAGACCGGCGAGCTCGATGTGGACCCGGTCGACTCCGACCTCCTGGTCGCTGCCGCACGCCGGTGCCTGGCCGGGATCCGAGCGATGGACTCCCTCGGTCGGGGTGAGGAGCCGGAAGGCACCGGTTCGGAAAGCTGCACCATGTGTGCAATGGGGTTGTCTGGTGAGCCCACCCCCGCAACCGCTTCGATCGGAGCCATCTCAAATGTGGCCGAAGCCATCTTGCATGTAGCCGAAGCCCGGGTTGTGGCTCCCTCGACACAGACCTACGCACAAGGGCAGGCGGCATGAGCGGGCGTACCGACACCATCAACGAACTGGTGCGTACCCCGCCTACGTCATTCGTCGATTCCCTCGCTCGGGCACGGGTGCGCGACCGACTCGTGGACGGAGTGGCTGCCTCCGTCGGTGATCTGCCCTCGGGTGCACTGGTCGAGGTCACCCTGGCGTCGATCCGGCGGGCCCGGTCTCATCCGGAGGCCCTGGGCCAGTCGGAGGAGCCGTTCGCGTGGAAGCCGGTCTTCGTCCGGCGCTCGCTGGGGTTGGCTGCCGTGCGTTCGTGTGCCGAGGGACGCTTCGCCCTACCGTCGGCCGCCGTCGGTCCGGTGGCGGACCAAGCCGTCGAGGAGTGGGAGCGGACCGGTCAGAGGACCTTCCACTGGGAACCCTGGTTCGCCGGTCTCGGGGTCGGGGGCCGTGCCGTCGTGCTGGCCGAGGCCGCGGCCTGGGCCACGTCGCTGTGGGCGGCATTCGACTGGACGACGCTCAACTCGCAGGTCCGCATCGGGGGGATGGACGATCTGTGGACCTGTCCGGCCCCGCGCACGGTCCGACTCAAGGGTCGCAGCGAGGTCCGCACCCGACTCGACATGGTCGTGGACGGTCGCCGCATCGCCGGATCAGACGGTGGGCCGTCGGCTCTTGTCTCGGTGTCCGGCGGGGTGCCGAGCGAGGGATGGAGGGAGGACCTGGCCTATCTGGCTCTGGTAGCCGGGCTGCGGGCCCCGGACCGGCCCGTTCCGGCCCGAGTGGTGGGGCTGTGGCCGGACGCGGCCGAGGAGCGGACAGTGGAGATCGACGAGGCTGCACTCGACGGCGCCGTCGACCGAGTGGTGGCGACAGTGGCGATGACAGCGGCGGCCGCCCGATCCACCAGCGACGATCGTCCGGGATGCACCAGCGACAGCGGCACCCTCGTCGGCTCCGCTGCGGCCTGACGACCACCGATTCAGGTTCGCCACCCGGCCCAGACCCTGGCACGGGCCCCAGGTCAGCGCTTCATGTCACTTTCTCAGAAGAGGGCCTTGGCTGCTTTGGTGTCGGGCTTGCCCGCGGCGGTCAGGGGGATCTCCCCGACCAGCAGCAGTTCACGGGGAACCTTGTAGCCGGCGATCTGGCCCCGGCAGTGCTCCTGGAGTACGTCGAGGGTGAGCGGTGCCGTACCGTCACGCATCCGGACGACGGCGGCTACCCGCTCGCCGAATCGTTCGTCGGGCAAGCCGACCACAATGGCGTCGTACACGTCCGGGCATGCCTTTACCGCAGCCTCGACCTCCTCCGGAAAGATCTTTTCGCCCCCGGAGTTGATCGACGCCGACCCGCGCCCATGGATGGTGATGACCCCGTCAGCCTCGATGGAGGCCAGGTCTCCGGGGACTGACCACCGGACGCCGTCGGGGCCGGTCGGGAATGTGGCTGCGGTCTTGGCCTCGTCCTTGTAGTACCCGAGCGGGATCCTCCCGGATCGGGCCAACCGGCCGATTCGTCCGTCCCCCGGGCTGAGGGGGACCAAGTCGTCATCGAGGACGGCGGTGTCGTCGCTCATGTGGAACTTCGGTCCGCTCGCTCCCACCTCGACTGCACCCTGGGCGCCAGCCTCACTCGACCCGAACCGGTCCATGATCATCGCCCCAGGCAGTTGGGCGTTCAGGTCGGCCTTCACCGTGGCCGACAGCATCGCCCCGCCCGAGCCGATCACCGCGAGGGTCGAGGTGTCGTAGGTGCCCGGTGCGGCGGCGGCCAGCGTCTCGGACAAGGGACGGGCCATGGCATCGCCAACCAGAGCGGTCGACACCACGCCCTCTTCGCCGATGAGGCGCAGCAGGCGGTCGGGGTCGAAGCGGTGCTCGATGTAGAGCACGGCGGTCCCCGCCATCATGAAGGCGTTCCACATGGCCCACTGGGCGTTGCCGTGCATGAGCGGAGCCACCACCAGCATGGGGATCCGGCCGCTTTCTTCAGTGTTGAGCCGGCCGGCCAGCTCACCAGCCGACGTGATGGGCACGGCTCCCCACCCACCGCCGCCCATGGCAGCGAAGAAGATGTCCTCCTGGCGCCACATGACTCCCTTGGGCATGCCGGTGGTGCCACCGGTGTAGAGGATGTACTGATCGTCGGGAGAGCGGGGATCGAAGGTGCGTTCTGCGCTCTCGGCAGCCAGGTCATCTTCGTAGTTGGTGGGCGCGCTTGCGGCCGCGGTTGCCACTGGGTCACTGGCGGCGAGTGGCGTGCCGTCCTCGATGACCATGAGGTGCATGATGCGTCCCTCGGGGCCATCGCTGAGCGAGTCGGCCACCAATCCCGACAGGTCGCGCTCGTACACCAGGACCTCGAGATCAGCGTTGTCCACCACGTAGCGGAGCTCGGGCGCTACGTATCGGAAGTTCAGATTGATCGGCACGCACCTGGCCTTGTAGCAGCCGATCATGGCCTCGACCCACTCCGACCGGTTGCGGGCCAGGATGCCCACGTGGGCCCCGGTGCGGAGTCCGAGCGATGCGAGGTGGTGGCCGAACCGGTTGGCTCGGGCATCGAGTTCGGAGTACGTGAGGCGGACATCCCCTGCTACCAGCGCCAGGCGGTCAGGCACGGTGTCCACCACCAGCTCGAACAGGTCGGCCAGGTTGAATTGCCGGTCGCTCACTGAGTGTCTCCCTTGGATCTTGTGATGTCTATTGATCTGAGTCGGTGGTGTCGGCCCGGATCTGCGGTCCGATCGGTCGCCCCGGTCGGCCCGGTCGCCCCGGTCGCCCCGGATTGCCCCGGATTGCCGTGTGGCTGTACTCGTAGCATGCTGCTCCGGAACTCAGAACGGTAGCCAGTCCGGCACGCCGTTCGGAACAGCGCACGGCAGACCGCCGGGCGCACCATGGGCGACAAGGGAGAACAGCTGTGACTGATACCGGTGGACTTGCGACAGGGATTGCCGGCTACACGGCTCTGGTGACCGGGGGCGGCAGCGGCATCGGCCTCGGCACGGCCACCCGATTGGTGCGTGACGGTGCTCATGTGACCATCTGCGGACGGACCGAGGAGAAGTTGGTCGCCGCCGTGGCCGGGCTCGAAGCCACAGCGGCGGTGGTGCAGGCCGCTGGCGGACCGGTAGGTACGGCCCGGTACATCGTGGCTGACGTGACCGTCGAAGAGCAGATAGCGGCAGCCGTAGCGGCGGCAGCATCGCCCCGCGGCCATCTCGACATCCTCTTCGCCAACGCCGGGGGCGCGTTCCATATGGGCCCGATCGTCGGTGCCGACCTCGACGGAGTCCGCCAGACTGTCGACCTGAACCTGATCGGGACGTTCCTGTGCGTCAAGCACGGTGCTCCGTTGATGGCGGCGGGCGTGGGTGAAGGACTGGACGGCGCCGAGGCGACCGGCGGTTCGATCATCGGGATGTCGTCGGGGGCCGGCCACTTCCCGCATCGCTACCTGTGGGCCTACGGTGCATCCAAGGCCGGGATCGACATGCTGTGCAAGTACGCAGCCGAAGAGCTGGGTCGCACCGGCGTGCGGGTCAACACCATCCAGCCCGGAATCGTCGATGACGAGCTGATGGCACCGATCACGGCCGGTGGCCCGCTGCTGGACGACTATCTGGCCGAGATGCCCATCAGCCGTCTCGGCACGGTCGAGGACATTGCCGCCGCCGTTCGGTTCCTGGCCGGTCCCGAGGCGGGCTGGATCAGCGGGGAGTCCCTGGCGGTCGATGGAGGACACCACCTCCGCCGCGGGGCCAACTACGGACTGCTCTTCGGGGAGTAGATCCACTGGGATCGGCCCGGGCCGATGCTCGGGCGGCCGGTCGGCCGGTCGGCCGGTCGGCGGGTCGGCCGGTCTGGCGGTCGGCCGGTCTGATGGTCCCCGGCCTTTCCAACGGGCCGGTGCGCCGCTACTGTGAAGGGGTCAGTACCGGCCGGAGTGGATTCCGAACGGGGGTTGCATGGGAACGGGGGTCGCTTGGACGAACGTCCAACCCACGGGCGCATGATCAGGGGTCGCACCGTTCCGGAGGCATGCATGTTCCGTTCCAATCGAACCAAAGCTGATACCAGGCCAACTGGACCGTTCCGTTCGTCGCTACGGGTCATGTCATCGGTGGCAGCCGCGGCACTGTGCTGCATCGGTGCCACCGGGTTGGCCGGTGCCGTCGGGCCGGCATCGGTGGCCGGGGCTTCGGGGCAGTCGGCCACGACCGTGCCGGCCGAGACCTTGACCGTGCCGACAGCACACCACCACCGCTACCGTCACGGCGCCGTGCCCCGCAAGACGCGCAACCTCAAGGGTGTGGCCACATTGGGGACGGCTGCCAGCACGCAGGCGCCGTCGGCTAGCGGCAGGCTTCTGCAGTACGGCGGGGGGCTCACCGCCGGTGGCCTGAGCGGTGCAGGGGTGACCACGGGTCAGCCGGAGGTCTACCTGGTGTTCATGGGCAGCCAGTGGGGGACCGAGTCGACCAACGGCAGCGGCCAGCACGTGTTCAGTGGCGACCCGTCGTCCATGGCTCCAGCCATACAGACCTTCTTCGCCGGACTCGGCACCAACAATGAGTCGTGGAGCGGCGTGTTCACCCAGTACTGCGACGGAGCAGCGCTCGGCGCCACCTCGTGTATTCAGGGAAGCACCCTGATCCCTCATCCATCTGGGGGTGTGCTGTCCGGGGTCTGGTACGACAACTCGACTACCGCCACCGACCAAGAGACCGCTGGACTCACCGGCCATCAGCTGGCCACCGAGGCTGAAGTGGCGGCGACCCACTTCGGTCGGACCGACCAGGCCTCCAACCGCAACACCCAGTACGTCATCGTCTCTCCCCCCGGGACCAATCCCGATGGATGGGCCAACACGCAGACCGGGTACTGCGCGTACCACGACGACACCCACGACCCGTATCTCGGAGGAGGTGGTCCAGTGGCCGGCCCAATAGCGGCCTTCACCAACCTCCCCTACGTCCCTGATGCAGGGGCGTACTGCGGTGCAGGGACGGTCAGTTCTCCAGGAACGCTCGACGGAGCCACCGAGGCGGCCAGTCATGAGTACGCCGAGACGCTCACTGATCAGTTCCCCGAGACCTACCCCTACGCCGGCTGGACGAAATCGACCGGTGACGAGAACGGCGACCTGTGTGCCTATGTTTCGTCTGGACCTGGTGCTGCCTTCGCCCTGGCCCTCAGTACGGGCACAGTGGCCGTTCAGGGCACATGGTCGAACCGGGCCAACAACGGCAAGGGCTCCTGCATGAGCGGCGAGTCGGACTACGTCTTTGCCCCGGTGATCACGTCGGTATCGGCTCGGTCAGGGGCGGCTGGCTCCACCGTGACGATCGACGGTGTCAACCTGCTCGGTGCGACCTCGGTCGCCTTCGGTGGATCACCGGCCACAATCGTGTCGGACACGGTGACTTCGATCACCGCTGTCGTGCCCACGGATGGGGTCAACGGGTCGATCACGGTGACCACATCGGTGGGAACGGCCACCAGCATCAGAGCGTTCAACCTTGTGCCGACGGTGACGTCGATCGCTCCGATCTCGGTACTCCACGGCAGCTCGGTGACGATCAGTGGGTCAGGGCTAGGTGTCGCCAAGAAGGTGACCATCGGGGGGAAGAAGGCCGTGGTTACCTCCAACACCAGCACTCAGATCGTGGTCGTGGTTCCGGTCAAGGCGGCTACCGGGCCGGTGAGCGTCGTCGTGGTCACCAAGTACGGCACGGCTGCTAGCGCCACCCCGCTCATCATTGGCTGATCGGCCGTCGGCGGCAGCCAGTCGGGTCAGGCAGGCGACTACCTCTCCGTCAGGTCCGGACGGTAGCGTGTCGACGATGACAGCCCGTTGCGACTACCGATGACGGGCACGCGATGACGGGCGTGCGATGACAGGCATGGGCGGCCATACGGGGCCCGGCGACTCGTCCATCATCGCCGAGTTCCACCACGCTTTGGCTTCAGAAGCAGCACTCATCGTCGCGTTGCTGGCGGTGCTTTTCGTGGCATGGAACCAGCTCCGGTCGATGCAGTACCGGCGAGCCGTCACCCGAGGCGAGCAGTTTCCGGTGCCCGTGGTCGCCCGGCCGTCAGAGCCGTCCGGTCGGCGCTTCCTGCGGATCTCCTTCGGGCTGCTGTGGCTGTTCGACGGCCTGCTCCAGCTCCAGCCCGGCATGCCCATGGGGCTGCCATCCGATGTGATCCGGCCGGCAGCGTCCACCTCTCCGGAGTGGGTCCGCCACCTGGTCGACTCGGGGATCACGGTATGGGCGAACCATCCGGCCACCGCAGCGACTGCCGCCGTGTGGATTCAGCTCGGCATCGCCACACTGCTCCTGGTGGCTCCGCGTGGGATGTGGAGCCGGTCGGCAGGGTTGGTCAGCAGCGGCTGGGGGCTGGTGGTGTGGTCCCTCGGTGGTGCATTCGGGGGGATCTTCGCCCCTGGGGTCACCCTGCTCATCGGCGCTCCTGGCGCCGTCCTCTTCTATGTGGTGGCCGGTGGGCTGCTGGCGCTACCGGAATCGGCGTGGTCAGGGACGAGAGTCGGCCGGGCTGTACTGGGCGGTATGGGCGTGCTGCTCCTCGGGTTCGCCATTGCCCAGGCCTGGCCCGGACGCGGGTTCTGGCAGGGCTCGACCGGTGGCAGGCCGGGGACGCTGGCCGCCATGGTGAGCCAGATGCCTCAGACCCCCCAGCCCCATATCTCATCGGTACTGGTGTCGTGGTTCGCGGCGTTCGATCGGAACCACGGCTGGGGGGTGAACTTGCTGGCTGTGATGGTCATGGCCGGCATGGGTGTGGTGTTCTTGCTCTGCTCGCGCTCCACGGCCGGATCGGGCTCGCGCCTGCTGCGTCCCGCCATGGTGGTACTGGTCGTGTTCTGCCTGGCCGACTGGGTGCTCGTCGAAGACTTCGGGTTCTGGGGCGGAGTCGGGACCGACCCCAACTCGATGCTTCCTCTGCTGTTCGTCGCCATTGGCGGATATCTGGCGGTCACGAGGCCGGCCGCGGTGACCGAGGAGGTTGCGGCAGACATAGGGGCCGCTTCCCCTCCTCGAGCGTTGGACGCCGATGCCGATGCCGACGCCGATGCCGAGTCAGACACGATCGCCCCGGTCCTGGTTTCCGCGGGTGTCTCGTCTACGACCGCTGCGGAGGAGGTGACTGGTCAAGTGCCAGACTCACGGCCGAAGCGCTCATGGTGGGAGGGGATCGATTCTCGTCACGCTGGCCGGGTGGCTGCGGCCATCGGTGCGGCAGGAATCATCCTGCTGGGAGTCGCACCCATGGCTGCAGCAACTGTCTCCGGATCGGCCGACCCGTTGATCGCCGAGGCTGTGAATGGACCGCCAGAGGTGACGTCCTCGCCGGCACCGCCGTTCCGTTTGATCGACCAGACCGGGGCGACCGTGTCGTTGGCCGACCTACGCGGCTACACCGTCGTGTTGGCCTTCATCGACCCGGTGTGCACTACCGATTGCCCGATCATCGCCCAGGAACTGCGCGTGGCCAACCAGATGCTGGGGGCGGACGCTGCTCGGGTCCGGTTCGTAGCCATCGTGGCCAATCCTCTCTACCGATCGCCCGCCAACGTGGCTGCCTTCGACCACCAGGAGGGGTTGGACGCCATGGCCAATTGGCGATTCCTGACCGGAACGGACGCCGAGTTGCGTGCTGCTTGGTACGCCTACGGAGTCGCGGTCGAGCTCACACCGGCAGGTGGCATGGCCGCGCACCCCGATATCGTCTACGTGATCGACTCGCACGGGGTGCTCCGGCGCATCGTCAATGCTGACCCCGGTTCCGGTGACAGCGCCACCCGGTCATCGTTGAGCGGCGTGCTGGCATCCGAGGTCCGAGCGGTGCTGTCCCGATGAAGCCATGGGCACGATGGACGGTAGGGGCGGGTTCGGCCCTGGTGGTCGTGGGGATCGTCGTGGTCGGCTCGCACGGCAGCGGAATCACGCCAGCCACAGTGGCGAACGTGGCGCCCGCAACACTGTCGGCATCGACCACCACGGCCGACCAGACGACGGTGGTGTTCGCCATGGGGAAGTTCAATGAGGCGTCGAACACGTTTTATGAACTGTTCACCCACAAGGACGGCGATACCGCTTGGACGCTGGCGACCCCGCCAGGCGTGGCCGACAACGGGGGCCTGGTCGTCGGATCCGCGGCCGCCGGATCTTTG
>CAIVIS010000030.1 GCA_903906055.1 uncultured Acidimicrobiaceae bacterium | reverse complement strand
TGTGGTCTCGGGCAGCAAGATCACCGCAGTGGCACCTCCCGGGGTGCTCGGAACCGTCGATGTGACGGTTACCTCGGCCGCCGGATCCAGCGTGGTCGTCAGCTCCGACCGGTTCGGCTACCGGTAGAAGCCGGAGCGTGGGCAAAGCGGGTTGACTGGGCTGACTGGGGTCCTGGCGCTGGGAGGGATAGGGTGAAGGGCTAGGGGCCGCGGAGGATGCGGGCGGTGCGGACCCGTAGAGCGGAGTAATCGGGTGCCATGTAGTGACTGCACATTCCTTGACTCAGGCGATCCATTGATGCAGCGGCAGTCTTGCCGTGGTGGACAGTCGGCGCCCTGGACCTACCTCACCGCGTCGGTTTGTCTCTGTGGAGCAATGGGCCCACGTGACGGCCGTGCGGGCTGCAGCGGAGGCGTGGATCGGTGATGCCAGCGGAGAACCCGTCCGGGCACGTTGCGACCACCCCTCGGCGTTCACGCACGGAGTTGCGAGCGCTACTGATCGGGGCCGGTTTGGCCGTCCTCCGCGAGGAAGGTCTTGGCACTGGAGCAGAAGGACTCACCTTCAAGCGGGTCTTCGATGACATCGCCGCCAACGAAGGGATCCGGGTCACCAACGCCTCGGTGATCGGTCGCATCTGGCAGAACCTGGCGGAGTATCAGGGTGCGGTCCTCGCCGTGGTGGCAGCCGAGGAGGTCACTGACCTGGAGCACGGCGCCGCCGCAGCCGCCATCCTCACCATGGAAGGTGTGGACCGGTCGACGCAGGAGGGGCGGCGCGTCGCCCTCCGCGAACTGCTGAGAGTCACGGCCGAATCCATCATGGACAGCATGGCCACGTCACGGCGGTGGTCTGTGGTCATCGGCGCATGGGCACTCAATTCGGGTTCCCGGGGTACTACGGACAGCGAGCCGATCCACCGGGCGCTGGCGCGTGGGTTTGCCCTCACGGACGCCCGCAGCGTGACCACCACCGAAAGCCTCATGGACTTCCTCGGTTTCCGGCTTCGACCTCCCCTGCAGGTGGACCAGTACATTTCAGCTCAGGTGGCCTTGGTGAATGGCTGCGGACTCCGAGCCCGGGCCAACCCTGTCGAATCCCGCGGAATCGTCCTACCGACCGGTCCAGGAGGAACTCTCCAGGAGTGGACGGTGCTGGGCGTCGCCATGGAGGCGCTGATCGACCAGTTCTTCGAGATCGACCCTGATTGGTCGCCTCCGCCCGAGTAGCAGCCCCTCAGCGTGGCTCAGGTCGCTCGAGCGGGTTCCGATGGGCGCCGATGGGTTCCGATGGGTTCCGATGGGCGCCGATGGGTTCCGATGGGCGCCGGTGGCGATGGTCGTGGACTGTAGGATCACTCCATCATGACCCGTTCGCACCGCCGCCATGCGGGGTCGCTACCGTGAGACTGCTCGCATCCGAGGTGGCGACGGTGCTCGATGGGACGCTGCACGGTCCCGACGTTACGGTCGACGGTGCGTCCGTGGATTCACGTTCGATAGCCCCGGGCACCCTGTTCGTCCCCGTAGTGGCAGTTCGTGACGGCCACCGGTACATCGACGACGCGTTGGCATCAGGGGCCGAGGCGTATCTCACCTCCGAGGAGCCCGCAGCTGGCACGGCCATCGCCGTCGACGACACCCGATCGGCGCTATGGGCCCTCGGGGTCCATGCCCGGGGGAAGCTGCCGGATCTGGTCATCGGGATTACTGGATCGGTCGGAAAGACGACGGTCAAGGATCTGGCGGCCGGGGGACTGGCGGCCGGGGGAGTGGCGGCCGGGCGAGTGGCGGCCGGGGGAGTGGCGGCCGGGCTGCGCACCCATGCCACCCATGCCTCGTACAACACTGAACTGGGCGTCCCGCTGACCCTGCTGTCCGCCCCCGATGACGTGGAGGCGGTGGTGGTGGAGATGGGCGCACGGTTCCCCGGCGATATCGCCCGGCTGTGCGCCATGGTCCGCCCGACCATCGGGGTCATCACCTCCATCGGGTCCTCCCATCTGGAGCACCTCGGGGGCCCCGAGGGTGTGGCCGAGGAGAAGGGATCGCTCATTGAGGGGTTGCCGGCCTCGGGCTATGCCATCCTGAACAATGTGGAGTGCGGCCCAGATGTCCGGCGTAGGACGGACGCGACGATTGTGACT
>CAIVIS010000029.1 GCA_903906055.1 uncultured Acidimicrobiaceae bacterium | reverse complement strand
GCCGGGTGGCCTCGATGTCGACGACGGGCGAGGTGCTGTCAGAGAAAGCGGCAGCGGTAGCGGTCATGGCGCCCTCGTCACGGATCCGGGCACCGGAAGGTCGACCCGCGACGGCAGGTGAGGGGTGCCGTCGCGCATGGGCGGAAAGGCGAAGGTGGCCGCTGTCGTCATGGAGGTGATCTTGGTGATCTCGGCCTCGGGCAGTGTCTCGTTGTCGTCGTCGATGATGACCTCCCACCGGCAGTGCGGCGACTGGTCGGACGGGACCCGAGGAGGCCGATGCACATGGCTGACGTGGGCCTTGGGGTTGATGGCCTGGGCGGTCACATCGAAGGTGCCGTCCTCGATGTGATGGCACATCCCGGTGACCATCTTGTCGCCCCACGGCTCGGCATCCATCAGCGCACCGCAGTAGGCGAGCTCGAAGAACCCGTGCTTGTCGTCGACTACCTCGTAGCGGACGTCGAGGTAGTGGTGGGGGAAGCCGGGGTCGAGCTGGAGGACCTTGAAGATGTCTTGGACGGTGTCGCCCCGTACTCCCATGATCCGACGCAGGCGCTGGCCGTAGACCGGACTGGCTCCGCGCCACTCCTCGATGGCCAGGCGCTCCATCTCCTCCATGCCGTGCGACATGCCAATGGCTGCGCACATCGACCGGTCCAAGATGTGGACGGCCTGGGCGTACTCGCGGACCAAGCGGACCAGGGCTGCACGCGACAGGTCTTCGTAACGGAAGTCAGCCCGGAACTCGCCGGAGTAGTCGGCCATGCCATCGGCGTCCGATGGTGACGCTTCGGCACCGGCGTGCGCATTGGTATCGGTCATGTGTCCAGACTATAGTCCAGACACTTGTCCAGCAACGGGGGAGATCCTGTGTCCGTAGAACAGACAGCATCGGACGGTTCGCCGGGGGGCGACACCGGACCGACCATCGGAGTCATCGGGCTCGGAGCCATTGGGGACGGCGTAGCCGCCAGTGTCCATGCCGCCGGGTTTCCGCTCGTGGTGTGCGACGTGCGCGCTGAGGCAACGGATCGGCACGCTGGCTATGCCACCGTGGCCACCTCGCCGGCCGATACCGCTCGGGCTGCCGACATCGTGGTGGTGGCTGTGGTCAACGACGACCAGGTCCATGCCGTGCTGTCCGGACCTGACGGTGCCCTTGTCGCTGGGGGGCCCGACACGACGTTCGTGGTGGTCAGCACGATCACGGCTGCATGTGTGGCTGCCATCGGGGCCGAAGCGGCAACAGTCGGTGCGCCGGTCGTCGACTGCGGGGTGAGCGGTGGCCCGTCTGCTGCTGCCTCGGGTGACCTGGTCTGCATGGTCGGTGGCGACAGCGACGTAATCGCTCAGTTGGCTCCGCTGTTCGACGCCATCGGATCGCTGTCGGTCACCATGGGACCGTTCGGCACCGGCTTGGCTGCCAAGTTGGCCCGCAACCTGGTGCAGTACGGGGGATGGCTGGCCGCCTACGAGGGCCAGGTGCTGGCCGAGGCCGCGGGCATCGACCTGTCGAAGCTGGCGAAGGTGATCAAGGCCAGCGATGCCCGCATCGGCGGGGCCTCGGCATTGATGTTCCGGTCCACGGTGGCCCCGTTCACCGACACGGACGACAAGGGTCTGGTGGGCGCCATGCGCTCGGCGGCAGCCCTGGCCCACAAGGATCTCCAGGCCGCCCTGGCCCTGGCTGGCGACCTCGATGTGGACCTGCCGCTGACGGCCATGACCGACGAGCGCTGCGACGACATCTTCGGAGTCAGCGGGACTGACGGCACAACGACCAACACGACGACCGAGGAGACGGCATAGTGAGCAACGATACGAAGAACGGACTCGGTCCGATCGTGGGCGAAGAGCGGATGCTGGTCGACGGGGTTCTGCGCCCGGCCCGGTCCGGCAAGGTGTTCGAGACGATCAACCCGGCCACCGGTGAGGTCCTGGGAGTTGCCGCTGACGGCGGAGCCGAAGATCTCGACGATGCCATCGGCGCGGCCCGACGGGCGTTCGATCAGACGGACTGGTCGACCAACGTGGAGAAGCGAGTGGCCGGTCTGCGCCAGCTGCACAGCGCGCTGTTGTCGCGTGCTGAGGAGCTTCGGCCTATGACCGTGGCCGAAGTGGGTGCGCCACTGAACATGACGTACCACGCGCAGCTGAACACCCCGATCGAGTCGCTGGCGTGGGTCGCCGACCTGCTCGAGGGGTATCAGTTCGAGACTGACCTCGGC
>CAIVIS010000028.1 GCA_903906055.1 uncultured Acidimicrobiaceae bacterium | reverse complement strand
TCGAGGGCGGTCCGATTCTGGCTGTGGCCATAGATGGTGTGGTGGGCCAGGTGGCCGCCGTCGTCCACGGGGTGTGCGACTGGTACAACACCGGCTCGTACTTACATCGGAGGCTCGAGAACCTGGGGATCCCGGCCGATGTCGCAGAGGTACGTCGGATCACCAACGCTGCCCTGATGTCGAGAGGTAAGACCATCGACGAGCAGAAGCTGCGCGGTGCCACCGAGGCCCGGCTCATCCGTCGTTGGGCCGGCCACGGAATCGTGGACGCGCTTCCGTTCGGATCGTCGCTGGGCAAGGCATCGATCAAGGCAGCCCATCGCATCGACCACTCCGACCTCGTTGCGCTGCTGGCCGTGTTGCGGTCGGAATCTTGACCCTGGAGTGAAGTGGAGCGCCAGGGTCGGCGGCCCAAATGTCATCGATGAGTGCCCGAGTTCGCTGACGCCTCCCGCCAGACAGGATCGCCCGCCGCCTAGGACCGTCTGTTAGCCAGAACTGTCTGTCAGCTGGTGGCACCGTTGATGGAGGCCGTCGGGATGGCTCCGGCCTGGACACCCCACTTGGTCAGGATCTGGCCGTAGACCCCATCAGCGATCAGAGCATCGACGGCAGCCTTCACCGGGGCGGCCATGCCGTTTCCCTTGGGGAGGGCCAGTCCGTAGGGGGCCAGAGCAAACGGCGAACCCGAAGTTTCGAACACCCCGTTCGATGTAGAGACGAGGTAACCAACGATCGGTGAGTCAGCGAAGCCGACCTCGGCTCGACCGTTGGAGACGGCCAGGTTGGCCCGGCTCTGATTGTTGAACGAAAGCACGCGCACCTTGCCCTTGTCGCCAGCTACGCATTTGGCTGCTTGGATCTTGGCGTCGGACTCCTCGATGGTGCCGGCTTTGACGGCAATCGAGTGCCCACACAGCGACACGATGCCGTCGAACGTCGTCGCGCTGCCCTTTTTCACGTAGAACGCCTCGCCCGCAGTGAAGTAGTCCACGAAGTCGACGACTCTTTGGCGGGCCAGGGTGTCGGTGATCGACGAGGCACCCAAGCTGTACTTGCCTGACGCGAGGCCAGGGATGATGGAGTCGAAGTTGGCGTTGACGAGTTTGGCTTTCAACCCCAAGGTCTGGGCCACCGCGTTGGAGAGATCAGCGTCCATGCCCACGATGGCGGTGCCATCGGAGCCGATGAGTTCATCGGGAGGGTAGGAGGCGTCGAGGGCCACCGTGATGGTTCCGGCCGACTTGATGGCCGAGGGTACCGATGCGGCGATCGTCGGGTTGGCCACCTGAGGCGGGATCACTGTGGTCGGGAGCGGCACGGTGGTGGCCGAGGCCCCGGTGGTGGACGAACTCGACGAGTCGGACGAACAGGCGGAGCCGACCATGGCCAGCGTACCGAGCGCCACTGCAACGACCACTGACCTGATGCCATGGGTTGCCGTGCGCACTGGGGGACCCCGTTTCGTTGGTTGGGCACAGACTGCAGCCAGTTTGAGCAGGCAGAGTTTGCCACGCGAACTCTTCGAAGAGGTGTCGACAAGCTGTGGGTCTTGGGGTCCCAGACGCGGAACCCCCGGCCGTCGCTGGGATCGGCCGGGGGCTGCGAATCTGTATACCGGCTGGAAGACTCAGCCAGAGACGGTCACCGGTTCCCGGACCTCACCCATCACTTGAGGGGGGCTGCCCGAGGTGGAAGTGCCTCCGCCCTGGCCCTCGACCTCGCGGTAGTGGTTGCGCCAGATCAGCCGGTAGACCCGTGTCCACCGGGGGATGGACCGCAAGCCCGGGATGAACGGCACCAGGGCCAACAGGGTCGTGAGACCGATCATGATGGCGAACACCTGGATGTCGGCGTTGTCCGAGTTGCCGATGGCGGGCACCTGATACCAGAGCGTGTACAGCCACAGCCAGGCCTGGCCCGGGTAACTGCCCGTCTCGTTCATCATCCCCCACTGGTCACCGGCTAGGTGCTGATTGACGGCCAACCCCTCGAGGAAGGTGCCGTCAGCGACGAACAGCAGCGGCTTGGTGTAGTCGGTCCCATAGAACTGCCGGGAGCTGAGCAGCGCACCATCAAGGGCCCCACTGCGGGCCATAGAGGTGAGTGACGAGATGATCACACCCACCGGCCCGTAGGCACCGGCTGGGACCACCAGCTTGCCGTTGACGAACGTGGCATCGGCGACGGCCTTCTCGTAGGCCGCGGTCCACGCTGCCTGCTGATCGACACTTGCCGCCTTGTACTCGGCCACCGCCGCCTGCACTTCGGGCTGGTTCGCCACGGTCGAGAGCGGTCCGAGGACATAGTCGTTGGCTGTGTTGATGGGATGGTGGACGCCCAACCACTTCTGGGGAGAGATGGGCCCGATCGACATCGCTGTGCCGTTGGTGTTGTACGGCGCACCGTAGGTGGCGGTCCCGCTGGTCCCATCGAGCTCAGCGATGGCCGTGGCGGCGAAGTCGACGGCATTTGCCGTCGACCAGGACTTGACCGTAACCGGTGTGTCATCTGGTGAGCCGAACAGCACGGCCAGACCTGTCACGAGGAGCACCACCACCACCAAGGCGATGAGTCCCTCCTTGGCCAGGTCGTAGGGCGTGTACCGACCATGCCAGTCAGCGATGTCCCGGTCCTGCTTGAACGGCCGGGCCAACTTGTGCGTCTTTGCTTTGTCGGCGCTCATGCCGGCACCTCCGCTCCGCTCGTCGCTCCATCACTGTCAGCACCGGCCATGTCGGCACCCGGGGTCTCTCCCTTGGCCGCGAACGGCGGGACCACGCCCCGCAGTCGGACCATGAGCACATGGATCCCGACCAGGGCCACCACGACCAGCGGCAGCAGCACGATGTGCCACATGATCATCTGCCCGAAGTTGGTGACGTTGAAAATGGCTCCGGCCCCAGTCGAGTTGATCCCGTCCTTGGCCTGGGTGCTGATCCACTGGGAGTCGAAGTTCTGCTGGGACAGATAGCCGGTAAAGGCTGCTCCCACCGACACCAGGAACGAGATGACTCCGGTGATCCAAGTGGCCCGACGTCGGCCCCGCCAGGCGGCCATGAAGAACTTGCCCCACAGGTGGATGACCATGGCGAAGAAGAACACTTCGACGCTCCACATGTGCAGCGAGTTCACGAACAGCCCGGTCGACGACACATGCCACCAGTTCGGCCCCATGATCGAGAGCACCAAGCCGGTGGCGATGACGACGCCTAGGGCAGCGACGGTGGTGACCCCGAACACGTAGATCCACGACGCCACATAGGCAGGCTGGCGGTCGGGGAGCAGGCGCTGAGGGGGCAGGGCTTCGACTGCCACGTGGCGGATCTTGGCTGTCCACTGGTCGGCGTCTTCGGGCAAGTCAGCCGACTTGCTCAGGTCGGACTGCCCATTGGAACTGATCTTCGGGTCGGTGATGGTCATCGGTCCGCTCCCTTGTTCTTGTGGGTCTTGAAGGGGATCAAGATGGCCGCGAAGAACACGATGACCATCAAGATGATGACCAGCAGGTTCGAGTACGACATCTGGATGAAGCCCCAGTGGATGTAGTTGCCGGGATGGTTCAGATTGATCAGGCTTCCGAAGAGCGTCCCGACGACGAGTGCAATGGATTGCATGGTGTTGACCTCCTGAGGTGAGGTTACGAAGAACTTCCGCCCCGACGTAGGGCCGAAAGTCCCTTGCCGTTCTGCCCGCGACCGAGGAAAGGGCAGATCAGTGGTATCCCTCGAGGCGATGCAGTTCGGCGCAGCGCCAGCAGTACACCCGGTGGTTAGGTTGTGCCGATGACCAGTCCCGGCCCGTCGGCCTTCGGCAGAAGTGTGGTGGTGCTCCCTGGGGGTACAGCACCAAGTCCATGGGCTGAAGCTCCTTGGGTGGCGGTCGGCCCGGAAGCACTGGCGCGGCCCGAGGCCGTGGTGGACGTCCTCCACACGGCCTGGCTCCACCGGACGCCGTTGGTCATCGAACTCGGTGTGGATCCAGACGAACTCAGGCAACCCGAGCACCACTACGGGCCGGTCTACGCCCTTACGCCTGGGTTCAACTTCTGGCGCGAGAGGCTCCAGTTTCTGGTGTGGGCCAATACCTATGACGCTCGGGACGGGGATCCGGTGTGGTGGCACGGACGCAAGGCGGCTCGGCGCTTTGCCGATGAGGGTGTGATCGAGGACGGACCGGCCGACATCGTGGACCACGAGGGGACGCCGCTATGGGTGGACGGGGGCCCGCCTGACCCACCCCCGACCGAAGACGGGATGGCCGTGGTCCACCGGTGGAGTGCGGAGGCAGGTCGGCTCACCCGCAGCGTGGCATTCCATGCGGATGCCGACCTGGCCCCGGATCAGGCCGCCGCTGTCGACCATCAGGAGGGGCCGGTCCGAGTGATCGCCCCGGCCGGATCGGGCAAGACCCGGGTGCTCACCGAGCGGCTGCGGGTCGTGATCCGACGCGGCGCATTGCCTGGGGCGGTGACCGCACTGGCCTACAACACCCGAGCCGCCGAAGAGATGCGCACTCGGGCCGCTGACGTCATCGCCCCTGCTGGGCCGCACATCCGCACGCTCAACAGCCTGGCCTTGTGGATCTGCAACACCCTTGGGTCAAACGGGGCGCAGCGGGTGATCGATGAGATGGGCGTGCGCGACCTGGTCGGCGAGCTCTTCGAGGTCAAGCGGCAGGCCAACACGGACACCACCGCTCCGTTCTTGGCCGCACTCTCGTTGGTCCGACTGGGGTTGGTCTCCCCGACGGCCGCCGAGGAGGCCTACCCTGACGCCTCCGGGCTGGCCGACGGGTTCGACACCTATCGGGCGACGCTGGCCGAGCGCGGCCAGGTCGACTTCGACGAGCAGATCTACCGGGCCATCGAAATCTTGGTGAACGACCCGGCCGCCCGGGCAGCCGCTCAGGCTCGGTGCCGCCGCATGCTGGTCGATGAGTTCCAGGACCTGACCCCAGCCCACCTGCTGCTTATCCGCTTATTGGTGGCCCCGGGATTCGACTGTTTCGGGGTGGGTGACGACGACCAGGTCATCTACGGCTACACGGGCGCCACACCCGAGTTCCTCATCGACTTCGCCCGGTACTTTCCTGGGGCGGCAGACCATCCACTCGAGGTCAACTACCGGTGCCCGCCTGCGGTGGTGGACGCGGCCCGCCACCTGCTCACCTACAACCGTGCCCGGGTGGCCAAGACGATTCGCAGCCCGCAAGTCCGCAGCAATCCCCCGGGGTTGACTGCCGGGCCGTTGGCCGGCCAGGGACCGGTGGTGGTGGAGTTGCTATCGGCCGAGGCCATGGCCAGTCGAGCGGTCGAGATCATCGATGGATGGCGGGCCGAAGGGGTAGAAGTGGCGGACATCGCCGTGCTGGCTCGAGTCAACGCCGCCCTGCTGCCCGCCCAGGTGGCCTGCCTCGAATCCGACGTTCCGTGCACCACCCCGCTGACAACGCAGGTGTTGGCCCGCACCGGCATCCGTACGGCCTTCGCGTACCTTCGGATCGGCAGCGACCCCGATGCCATCAGGCGCGACGACATCCGCGACACCATCCGCCGGCCGTCACGGGGGATCGCCCCCATGGTGGTGGACATGGTGACCAAGAGCCGGACGACGTCGATCGACGACATCCGCCGCCTGGCCCGGCGGCTGTCGGGGCGTGATGTGCCCAAGCTCGAGGCCTATGCGGACGACCTCGAACTGGTGGCCAAGGCAGCCACCCGGTCGACTGCGGCGGCGCTCAAGTCCATCCGGGTGGGGATCGGACTCGATGCCACCTTGGACACATTGGATGCGTCGCGCTCTGGTGCCGACCGCTCGACCCACGCCGATGACCTGGCGGCGCTCGAGTCCATCGCCGCCTTCCACCCCGACGCTGCCACGTTTGCCCACTGGCTCCGCGAGGTGCTCAACCGTCCGGCCGCCGAAGAGCCAGGGGTAGAGCTCTCGACGGTGCACCGGATCAAGGGCAAGGAGTGGGGGCGGGTGCTGATCATCGGGGCGTCGGCCGGGCTCTTCCCTCACCGGTTGAGCGAGGACCTGGAAGGAGAACGTAGGGTCTTCCATGTGGCCCTCACCCGGGCGAGCAGCCAGGTCGTGGTTCTGGGTGACCGTGACGCCCCGTCACCGTTCCTGGCCGAACTCGACGGCACCGCACACCACGTGGCGCCGGTGGCGCGAGGCGATCGTAAGTCGGCGTCCACTGGCAAGGGCAGCACAAGTGTCGGCGGCAAGGAGAGTCCGAACCGCAAGCGAGCGGACTCCCGATCGGCGAACACTCGATCGGCGGGGGTGGGATCTGGTGTGACGGACGCCGGACCCGGCGAGGCAGCCCTGCGCTCCTGGCGCTCCTCGGTGGCCCGAAAGGACGGGGTCCCGGCCTATGTCGTGCTGAATGACAAGGAGCTGATCGGGATCGCCGAGCGGAACCCGGCGACACTGGCCGAGCTTGGTGGATGTCGTGGCATGGGGCCGATCCGGCTCGAGCGCTGGGGCGATGAGATCCTCGCCGTCCTCGACGGGGCAGGGGACGCCGGCGTCGAGGGGTAGTCCACCAGTCCAGTCACACGTACTGTGGGAGAACAGCCCACCGATCGACCTGACCCAACGGCCTGACACTAAGGAGCACCATGGAACTCGGAATCCACTTCGCCAACTTCACCCTTCCTGGAGGACCCGCCGCGCTCGGTCCGGTGCTGTCGGACACGGCCCGGGCCGCCGAAGACGCTGGGTGCACGACCTTCACCTTGATGGACCACTACTTTCAGATGGAGGAGTTCGCGGCGCGGACCGAACCCATGCTTGAGGGCTACACCTCCCTTGGCTTCTTGGCTGGACGGACCGAGCAGATCAAACTCGGCCTGTTGGTGACCGGGGTCACCTATCGCCACCCTGGTCTGTTGGCCAAGATCGTGACGACCCTCGACGTGGTGTCGGGCGGCCGGGCGCAGCTCGGTATCGGGGCTGCTTGGTATGAGGCTGAGCATCTCGGATATGGGGTGCCGTTCCCACCCCTGTCGGAGCGGTTCGAGCGGCTGGAGGAGACCCTGCAGATCTGCCATCAGATGTGGAGCGACGATGATGGCCCCTACGAGGGCACCTACTACCAACTCGCCCAGACCATCTGTTCACCCCGGCCCGTCTCGAGTCCGCGGCCCCGCATCCTGGTGGGTGGCAGCGGCGAGCGGAAGACTCTCCGGCTGGTGGCCCGCTACGCCGACGCCTGCAACCTGTTCGCCACAGATCTGGACGAGGTGGCCCACAAGCTCGAGGTTCTCGACCGCCACTGCGCCGACGCCGAGCGCGATCCGGCCGAGATCGAGCGCACGATCCTGGCCATGGCCGACCCGATGGGTGACGTGGACGGATTCCTGGCCAGCATGGAACAGTATGCGGCGCTGGGCATCGATCTGGTCGAGGTGATGCCGCTGGTGGAGGATCCAGTGGCATGGGTGACGCAGATGGGCCAGCAGGTCGTGCCCCGGCTGGCTGATCTCTGAGCCTCAGCCAGGCAGCCTCAGTTGGCAGGAGTGAAGCGCAGGGGCAGCCGGGCCGGGCCCCAAATTCCGAACGTGGTCGGTTTCCACTCGACGGGACCGTCCACCGCGAGGTCGGGCATCCGGCGGGCCAGCAGGGTGAGGGACTCTTGCAGTTCAGCGCGGGCCAGCGCCGCCCCCATGCAGTGGTGGATTCCCGATCCGAACGTCATCTGCTGGGTGCCCCGCTCTCGAGTGATGTCGAAGGTCTCGGGCTCTTCGTAAGACAGGGTGTCACGGTTGGCTGAAGCCAGCGATACGAACACCAGCGTCCCCTGGGGGAAGAGCACGTCGTTGAAGACGATGTCCTCGGGAGCGAACCGCACCGTGCCCCGGACGGCACCGAGGTAGCGCATGGACTCCTCCACGGCACGGGGGACGAGTTCGGGCTGTTCAGCCAACAGGGCCCACTGGTCAGGGTGCTCGGCGAACAGGGCCAGACAACAGGCCAGCTGATTGCGGGTGGTATCGGTCCCGGCCATCAGCACGGCCACGGCCATGGACACAAGTTCGTCGTTGGACAACCGGTCCCCTGCCTCTTCGATGGCTATGAGGGCGCTCAGTAGGTCATCTTTCGGCGCACCCCGGCGTTCGGTGATCAGGTCGACCAGGTACGCCTCGAGGGCGGCATCGGCCGCCTCGATCAGTGGGAGGTCCTCGGCCAGGTTCTGGTTGAAGATCCGGAAGATGTCGGTGGCCCAGGCCGAAAACTGCCGCCAATCCTCTTTCGGGGCCCCCAGCAACTCACAGATGATGGGGATGGGGTAGGGCTCGCACAGGTCAGCCACTACCTCGCAGCGGCCGGACTCAGCGAAAGTATCGACCAGGTCGCCTACGACTTGGCGCATGAACGGGCGCAGACGATCGGCGGCTTGGGGAGTGAAGGCCGGGGCCACCAGGCGGCGGAGGCGGGCGTGGTCGGCACCCTCCATGGCCAAGATGGACTGGCGGTGCTCGTCTTCGGCCTCGGTGGGCTCGAGGCCGTTGATTTGGCGCAGCAGCGACAGGGCGTTGTGGAACCGCTTGTCGCGCAGCAGCGATACACAGTCCTCGCGGCGGCTGATCGAGTAGCCGAGCGGTGACCGGGCCAGCCAGTGCTGCTGGCGCGCCTCGGCCAGCACGGAGAGCGCGTCTTCGCGCTCCATCCCGGCGATGTCGACGGTCGGCAGGTCGAGATCATGGACGGACATCACCATCGGGCACACTCCAGTCGAGGACGAAACTGCTCCAAGTTACCCCGGGCGCCGCACTCCGCTCGATCGCTAGGGTGCGTGGCATGGAGCCACTCGACACCGCATCTGCCATCGCCGCACCTCTAGGGACCGTGGGCGCCGCCTTCTACTTCTCTCCTGAGGCGTCTGCTCGCGCCGAGGAGATCGGGATCGACGTGGTGACCCTGTACGCCGCCGGTCGTGGCGGGGTCCTCGGTGGGCTCAGTCCAGAAGAGGTGGACGACGAGTTCTTCTTCTTCAAGACCGGGATGATCAGCGGGGTGGTGACGGCTGGCCGGACCATGGCCGACCCGGACGCCATCCTGGCGGCCCACTTGGCCTCGGCGGACGACTACGCGCTCGCCACCTTCGGAGGACTGAGCGGATCCATCCTCCCCGAGTTCCAGACCGCGGCGGCCACAGTGATCAGTGCACTGCCGACCGGCTCGTGGGCGTTGGCCGACGGGTACCGGGCTGCACCAGCACGCGTCGAACCTGCCGCCGCTGCCTATATGAGTGCGGTCATCTTGCGCGAGCTGCGCGGCGGGGTCCACCGTGACGCGGTGGTGGCCGCTGGGATGTCCAATGCGGTGGCCTGTCAGTTCGACCAGGGTGACGGCTACTTCCGGCTGCACGGGTTCGGTGATGGCGACATGGTGGAAGAGACCCCTGAAGTCATCGCGGCCAAGGAAGCGGTCGAGCAGGCCACCGAACGCAAGATGGCCGAGTTGCTGTCCGTGCTCGACGACGACGGCTGCAGGGCACTAGTAGTAGGGGCTGGCGGCATGTTGGACGCCACCTCGTCACCTCGACGGGTGGACTGACCAGGCCATCGCCTCAAGGAGTAAGACGACCTGGTCGGATGCCGTTGACGGCACGGGTGTGCCTGAGCCGCACCGGCAAGCTCTCGTTGGTGGCGGCTACGTCGGCATCGCTCTGAGATGAGCCGCTGACGCACAGGCTCAGGTGGGTAAGTCAGCAGCCAAGTGGTCGTCCACGTCCCTAGAGGTGGATGGGAAGGCGATGAAGCCCGAGTCGTCCAGCGGTCCCGGTCCGGTCCACCGGTAGGCGACGAGTGAGCCGCCCGGACGGACCGCGCTGTAGTCGACACAGACCGCGTTGACAGCGGACACCGTCGGGGTCTCGTTGAACCAGTAGTGGCCGAAGAAGACGGGAACCGCATCCCGGTAACGGTAGGCATCGGCCTCCTCATAGGGGAGATCGGGGAGTCCAGGGTGGGGCTCATCGTCCGGAGTCAAGGAGCTCTGGGGGATCATGGCAATCTGACGCATCGTGATGGCCGAGTCGTCCCACCACTTGATGCGGGCCGAACGGCGCGGCGAACCCTCTGGGTCGCGCCAGGCCTGCTCCTCGGACAACTCCATCTCGGGTCCCTTCAGCACTACTTCTACCGCATTGAATGCGGGGGTCCCGACCGAGTTGGCTTCGATGATGAACGCATCGCTGACCGGTGTGCCCGGTGGCACCCAGGAGTCCAACACGGCGAGCGAGTCCGGATGCCAGCAGGCGTGGGCGATCCGGAGGTCACCAAGTTCCAGGTAGAGCGGAAGTGTCCGGAACCAGGCGATGATCTCGTGGTGCAGGGGGGAGTCTTCGGTCACCTGTTCGAGGAAGTGCCGGTGCTGGTGCGTGTTGTGGCCACCCTTGCGACCTAGGTGGGTGCGCATGAAGTCGTCCGGGTCGGCGGGGTTACGTGTGGCATACGAGATGGCATTGAACTCGTGGTTTCCCATGATGACCTGCGCCGATCCGGCTTCGTGCATGGCCCGGACGATACGGACCACCTCGACCTGTGAGTCCCCACGGTCGATGAGGTCGCCCACGAAGATCACCTGGTGGCCGGCGCGGCGATAGGCGCCGTCGGTCTGCTCGTAGCCGAGTGTGGACAGCAGTCCCTCGAGTTCGGGAGCGCATCCGTGGATGTCGCCGATGATGTCGTACGTCGTCATCTGGCCTGCCTTTCGTGATCGTCGGTCGAGAGAGGGTCGAGGCGTGACATCCTCGAGCGGAGCAACTGACCCGAGTCAGGTCCGAAGCGGTGCGTCACGAGCGGATCCACCAGCCCGCGTTCCGGGGCACTGGCGCCGTGCAGGCGGTTCCCGGGTACGACCCCATTGTAGGTGGGGGATGTGACGCCTACTGGGAGGGGTGCCTCTGCCGGCAGATCCGTCGCCGTGGCAGTGGCCAGAGGGCCAGGTGAAGATTCAGGTCGACGCCGGTCGACTCGAGTGAGGCCAATAGCGCCCCGCCATCCGAGAACTACCAGCGTCGAACCGGACCATCAGTCGGACTTTTGCGCGAAGTCAGAACCATCCAAGAAGTTGCTCGTGACGGTAGCGGTCGCCCTGAGCCGATTGTCCCTCCCCCTGTCGTACACGCGCACATCACACACCCCATGGACGGCTTCACCCGGTCCCCGCATGTCGTCACGCACGTCGAGCTCGATGATGTGCTTGTCCCCGGCCACGATGTGGCGATGAGGAAGGGCATCGAAGAGGGGGCACCCGAGTCCTTGGTTCTCCCCAGCGATGAGTGGCTGATCCTCGAACATGAATCAGGGCTAGGCCGCCGCAATATTCTGCGGGCCCGGACCAGATGAAGCCCATCTGAAGCGGTGCCCTGATCTCGGACGGCGGGCCGTGTGCCTCTCGTCGTGCCGGGTATGGGCGAGGTCGGATGCGAGTTGACCCCTCAATGACACGGGATTGCGGCCCACGCCGGACACGAGCGACGCAGTGCCCGTATGAGGAAATGGTGAATCACACGCATGTAGTTATTGCCGACGCCCCGAATTCCAATACATCGAACGCAGACCAGCGGGTTCATCGTACGAACGTGTGTTCCCCCTAGCACCACCCTGAACTGGGCATTCTGGAAGGACCACGTGTTTCCACGGCTAGCTGTACCACCGCCTTCTGCTCTACCCAGAAGGCCCTCCATAGGGTGTCACACCCCCCTCGTAGGTTTCTCTATATGGGAGATACCGACATGGACATGGTGCTCGATAGTGGGCATACGATCTGGCTCAAGGAGATCGATCAATGGCTGGTCTACGACGGCCTGCTCGACGGGATGCCGACCGAACGGCTCAATGCCAGCCTGATCGACCACATCATGGCGAGTGGGACAGTCGGAGGACGGCGGGCGGTCCTGATCGCGCCCGAACAGACACGACCGGCGGGCACGGGTGGGCCGGACTCTGGAGAGGATGCACATTCGCTCCTACCTCGTATGGCCGTCCGGGCGCGCTTCGAATCACTGCAGCCGGTCTCTGAGGGTGGGGACTTCTCGGAGCTGACCATGGTGTGGTTCCAACACACATGGGCACTGCCCATAGACGATGGGGTCGTGGGGAAGATCAGGGCGGTCGACTGGGCCGGATCGGCCAGGGACATGATCTGGTAGCCGACCCAGTCGCTGTCAGGACCTTCCTCGACGGTTCGACCACCACACGGCACTGACGGTCAGTTCCGCACACCCTCGATGTACTGATCGGACGAGGAGAGCCCCTCGAACTCGGCGTTCACCCGCTCGTCGTGCTCTTGCTCGTCGCGCAAGGCACTCGAGCGCTTCCACCGACCCACCAGGAGGAAGATGGTCGGGAGGAAGAGGATCTCGCCAGCCACGCAGACATACCACCACCGCTGCCACTCCTTGGGGGCTACTGCTCGGGCTTGTAGGACCTCTCGGCCATGGGCAGCCAGGAACTTGCGGTCGGCCGGTGGGATCTTGGATGCGGCCAGCAGATCGGCCACGGCAACACCAGGGCTTACGCCGGTAGCCAGGGCGATCTGTTGGGTGGCCGCCATAATGGCCTTCGGGTCCCTCACGTTGGCCTGGAGCCGGGTGAGCGTGGCCTTGTCGATCAGCTTCAGGGTGGCGATCTGGCTCGGGTACTCGGCCTGGAGTTTCGAGGCGTGTGCGCCGAAGTCGGCCACCGGAGTGGCTGAAGGCACGATGAAGGGGACGATCAGGAAGGCGGCGGCGGCCACCAGCCGCAGGGTCCACCCCCAGATGGCCAGTCCGGTAGCTACCAGGGCCGGGTTCCTGCTCTCGAGGGTCTCGGTATAGGCCGCCATCCACGGCGCGTAGGCGACACCACGTGCTGCCGACATCACCATGATGACCACGATGAACGTCGCGTACGAAGTGTGCGGACGGGTAGCCAGCCCGGCAAAGACGACGCCCATGGCCACCGCACACACCCCGCCGAGGACCATGAACGGCTTGCGGACCCTGAGCTTGTCCGAAATGACTCCGACCGCCACCACCGCCACTGCATCGGCAGACCAGAACCAGTTGCCGAGTCCGTTGGCCTGGGCTTGGGAGAAGCCGAAGACGGAGACGAAGTAGATGACGAAGAAGCCCACCGCCGAGAGGTAGAAGAGGAGGTAGAGCCCGACACCCAACGACGGGATGATGGTATTGAACCCCAGCATCTGACGGAACGGGCGCTTCAGTGCCTCCTCCACCTGCATGCCCCGAGCTCTGACTTCGGCCAGTACTCGCTCGCGCAACGACGTCATGATCTGATCGCGTATACGCGGCGCCAGTTCGCGCAGACAGAAGAGAGCGAGCACGAACACGGACAGCCCTACCGCTCCAGCGATCCGGAACTGGTCCTGCCACCGGGGCAGATGATCCAGCGTCGTCGATGCCACCAGCGAGACCATCAAGCTCCCGAGCACCGGGCCGAGGGTCCAAAAGCCCATGGCCGCCCCGCGGCGCTCCTGAGGAGAGAAGTCGCGTACCAATGCGGGCGTGGCGACCAGGACCATTCCCTCGAAGAACCCGACGGCACACAGGGCGATTGCATAACTCAGCTTTGTGGTGGCGTTCGGGACTCCGAAACAGGTGACCAGGCCCACAACGAGCAGACCGACGACGACGATGTTGGCCCGGCCGATGCGGTCGGCAATAGAAGCGACCAGGGAGGCTACGGCCCCGGCCACGCTGCTGACCACCACCACTGTCAGGTAGAACCGGAACGACATCTGGTAGTAAGCGAGGATCGAAGTGGAGACAGATCCGGCCACATACTGCTGGTAGTACATCACCACGCTGCAGAGGACCACGAGGGCGAGCAGTCGGTAGCGGGTCTTGGATGGCGGATAGTGGTCCAGGTCGCGATACCACAGGCGACGCATGCGAGAGTTCACTCGACGGGGCTCGTCGGTGGCTGTTGGCGGCGTGACGGTTTCGGTCATTGGGACGACTCGGTCATAGGGACGGCTCGGTCATGGCGCGGACGAGACGCGCACCGCACTCCACTTGACCCCGCAGACATGGTGACGATGCCGTACGCCCCGCCGGACTTCCACAGGTGCAGGCTATGGAACCGGCAGGCACTCGGATAGGGCCATTCGGCCCTGGCTGGCGGCACTGCGCCGGCGAGCGGTGCGTACCCCTGCGTTGATGTTCAGAGGTACCCTTGGGGGTACCCAAGACGGAGGAGCCCCGTGGAACTGCCTGATGATGTCGTCGACGATCTGCGAAAGCGTCTGCGCAGGGCAGGCGGTCAGGTCCAGGCCGTCGAGAAGATGTTGGCCGAGGGACGCGAATGCCGTGACATCGTCACTCAACTCAGTGCAGCCATCAGTGCCTTGGAGCAGACCGGCTTCCGGCTGATCGCCAGCGGACTCACCTACTGCATCCAGCACCCAGAGGAGGCGGAGGCCTCGGGCTATCCGATCGACGAAGTGCAGCGGCTCTTTACGAAGCTGGCGTAATCAGCTGGCTGGCATCGCCCGTCCGAGCCGCCTCGGCATCGAGCCAGGTCCGATAGCCGCCATCGAGGTTCCGGGCCGCCCGGCCCAATTGGTGGAGGAGTTCGGTGGCCGTGTGGCCTCGTTGGCCGACCTGGCAGTAGATGGCGAACGGGCCATCACCCAGTCCAGGCAGGTCGTCGCGTAGCGAGTCCAGGGGCGCACTGATGCTCCCGGGGATCGATCCAGCCGCGAACTCCGACGGAGTCCGCACGTCCAATACGGTCCACCCGGTGTCGGCCAATCCAGCCAGTTCGCCGGGAGCGATGACGTCGCACTCGCCGGACAGGACGTTCTCGGCCATGTAGCCGAGCATGTTGACCGGGTCCTTGGCTGACGAGAACGGGGGGGCGTAGGCCAACTCCAGATCAGCGAGGGCCGGAGCCGTCAGTCCGCCGGTCATGGCGGTGGCCAGGATGTCGATCCGCTTGTCCACCCCGGCCCCTCCGACGGCCTGGGCCCCCAGGATCGTCCCGTCGATCGGATCGAACAGGAGCTTCAGGGACATCTGCTCGGCCCCGGGGTAGTAGGTGGCGTGGTTCATGGGGTGGGAGTGGATGGCACGGTAGGGCCGGCCGGCGGCGGCCAGACGTGTCTCGTTCCATCCGGTCATGGCCGCGGTGCGCGAAAAGACCTTGACGATGGCCGAACCGATCGACGGGGCAGCATCTCGGACCAGACCAGCGATGTGGTCGGCCACCCGACGGCCCTGCCGGTTGGCCACATTGGCCAGTGCGATCAGTGAGGTTCCACCCCCGACGGAGTCGACCTTCTCGACGGCATCGCCGACGGCGTAGATATCGGGGTGGCTGGTCAGCCCGACACCGGTCACGGCAATTCCTCCGTTCGGGCCGATGTCCAGGCCGGCCATGACGGCCAGCCGGGTATCCGGGCGCACCCCGATGGATCCGACCACGAGGTCCGCGGGCAGGGAACGCCCGTCGGCCAGGACGACAGCAGTGTCTGTCACTTCGGTGACGGCCACACCGGTCTCGACGTGGACGCCGTTGGCCAAGAGTTCGGCCTCGATGAGTACAGCCAGCTCCGGGTCGAGCGGAGTGAGGACCTGGCCTGCTGCCTCGACGATGGTGACATCGATGCCCGAACGACGGAGATTCTCCGCCGTCTCCAGGCCGATGAAGCCAGCGCCGATGACCACGGCCGCGCTGGGTGCAGCCGACACATCGCGGAAGAGCCCGGCCGCATCTTCGACGGTGCGCAGTGTCCGAACCCGATCGAATCCGGTGATCGGTGGTCGGACCGGGAGGGCACCGGGGCTAAGGATCAACTTGTCGAAGCCGAACTGCATTTCGGTACCGTCCAGGGTGGAGCGCACGGTGGCCAAGTGGGCTTCGGCATCGATCCCCACCACCTCGGTGTCGACCCGAACGTCGAGGCGGAACCGTTCGAGCAGTCGCTCGGGAGTCTGGAGGAGCAGATCGTCCTCGTCCTCGATCACCCCGCCAACGAAGTACGGAAGACCGCAGTTGGCATAGGACACGTGGCCCGATCGCTCGACAACGACGATCTCCGCCTTCTCGTCGAGCCTACGAAGGCGGGTAGCCGCCGACATCCCACCTGCTACACCTCCGACCACCAGCACCCGCAGGGGATGCGGAGAAGCGGTACCGCCGGCAGCAGCGTCGTCGGTCGGGTGCGGTTGGGAATTCGATGACATGAGGACGTCCTCGCTAGACGGGTCAGGGGTACATTCACTATACCCTCTAGGGTATCGGGTCAATCACCGCAGCCGAGCCGGCGAGTCGGGGAGTTGGGCGCCAACCCCTTGACGTCGACACCGTGCCAGGATACCCTTAGGGGTATGTGTAGAGCAGCGACATGCCGCCAGTGCGGTCGTCCGACGTGGAAGGGCTGCGGCCTCCATGTAGAACAGGTCCTCGCCCATGTGGCCCCCGCCGACCGGTGCAACTGC
>CAIVIS010000027.1 GCA_903906055.1 uncultured Acidimicrobiaceae bacterium | reverse complement strand
TCGTCACCGGGTGGGAAGACCTGCACCACTAGCACCACCTCGTGCACGGTGACCGGCCTGACTGCCGGCACCACCTACACGTTCTCGGTGACGGCCACCAACGCTGCAGGCACCGGGCCGGTCTCTATCCCGTAGGGGCCGGCTCAGTCCTACACAGCGCATGCCGACGAGAGTCAGACCTTTAGGGCGAACGTCGTCAACGCGGCAAGTTGCGCAGCCGTGCCTACGCCGATCAGGACATCTCCGGCGGCCAGGTGGTCCTCGGGTGACGGGTTCGGCGTAAAGCTCCCGTCGGGACGCCTGATGGCCAGCACCAGGGCACCGGTCTGCTCGTGCACCTTGGTCGACCGCAGCGTCTCCCCCGCCAGGGGCGAGTCGGCCCCGATCACCACCTCCTCGAGCCGGAACTCGAGCGATCCGTCGTGCATGACCACGTCAACGAAGTCGACCACATGGGGCTGAGTCACGAAGGCTGCCATCCGGTCACCCCCGAGGCGTTGAGGATTCACCACCCGGTCCGCCCCCACCCGCAGCAGCTTCGCCTCCGACGAGGCACCTCGAGCCCGGGCGATGACGTGGATCGACGGGTTGAACGATCGGCTGGACACGGTGACGAACAGGTTGTCCGCATCGCTGTCCAGGGCGGCGATGAGCGTGCCGGCCCGTTCGATCCCGGCCCGCAGCAGGGTGTCGTCGTCGGTCACGTCTCCGATCACCGTCGGATAGTCGATGGAGGCCAGGCGTTCCGCATCGCGATCCACCACCACTATCTGCTGGCCGGCGTTGCTGAGGTAGCGGGCCACCTCGCGGCCGACCCGTCCCCACCCGCAGATCACCACGTGCCCTGTCATCCGTCCGATGCCACGATCCATACGACGCCTCCTGATCAACTCTCGCATGTGCCCGTCCATGAGCAGCTCCAACGTCACGGTGAACGTGTACAGCGCGGTGCCCACACCCAGCAGGATCAGCACGATGGTGAAGATCTTCACCCCTGTACCGATCGGATGAGGGAATCCGTAGCCGACGGTGGAGACCGTGACGATCGTCTCGTAGAAGGCTTCGAGGGGGGCGAACCCGAGGAGGCTGTAGCCCACGGTGCCGATCACCACGACCAGTGCCAGTGAGGCCAGGCCGATCTGTACCCGGCGGAACGGGTTCGTCATCGTCACGAGCCGATCCTACGTGTCGGAGTCGTGACTGGATGGAAAGGGTGCGGGGCGGGTGCGGGGCGGGTGCGGGGCGGGATGAGATGGATGTGGCGGCCGGCAAGCAGATGCGGTAACCGAAACACTGAGTTCCTACTTTTGGTAGTATAGAAGTATGAAAGTCAGCATGAGCCTTCCGGACGAGGACGTCTCCTTCCTCGATGCCTACGCCACAGAGAAGGGCCTCCCCTCTCGATCAGCGGCTCTCCACAAGGCCGTCCGACTCCTGCGGGCAACCAGTCTCGGTGCTGCCTACGAAGCAGCCTGGGTCGAATGGTCCAGCGAAGATGCGGGCCTCTGGGACAACACGTCAGCTGACGGGTTGGCCTGATGCGCCGAGGGGAGATCCACCTAGTCAATCTGGATCCAGCCATGGGCCCCGAGTCCAACAAGCGGAGACCTGCCGTCATCGTCAGCAACGACGGAGCCAACGTCTCTGCCGAACGCCGGGGCCGAGGCGTCATCACTGTCGTCCCTATGACATCGAACGTCACCCGTGTATACCCGTTCCAATCCTTCCTCCCGGCGGGGTCCACTGGCCTGGATCACGACTCGAAGGCTCAGGCGGAACAGGTCCGGTCGATATCGATCGAGCGCCTAGGACCAACCATCGGGGAGGTTCCGCCGGTCCTGATGGACGAACTAGACGAAGCACTTCGGCTCCATCTGGCCCTGTAGATACACGAAGCACCTGAGGGTTCGAGCGGCCAGGCGATAGCCAGGTGGTCTGTCCCTGCCGGCGCCCATCTGTCTCCACAGCCACCATCAAAACCATCGTCGAGATCGCCCCCGGGCGGAGTAGGGAATCTGGCTTGGAGGCATTGCCTCCTGAAGTTGTCTACATAAGATTGACTTGTTCAGTAAATCGAGGATTGACTACGCGGCTGAATGCCTGAGGAACCTGGAGGATCCGAAGCCAGAGTTGGGAGCGAACTGGTGGCGATAGCAACAGAACGGAGTTCCTTCATCTGTCGGGCTACCCGGGTCGACGGGTGGTGGGCGATCAGTGTCGGTGGCCTTCCTGGTGCCCACACTCAGGCCCGCCGTCTCGACGAGGCGGAGGCGGCTGCCCGCGACATGCTGTCACTTCTGTTTGATCGAACTCCCGACTCCTTCGATGTGACCGTCTCGGCCGAACTCTCCCGCGAGGAGCGCGACGCACTTGATCGGATCGCCGAGGCCCGGGAGCGCTACGAGGTGGCCAAGTCGGAAGTGGCGATCGCACAACGCTCGGCCCTGTCCTTACTGGTCGACCAGGAAGGGCTCACCATCCGAGATGCCGGCGTGATCATGGGTGTGTCCTACCAACGCATCGCCCAACTGACCGGGCAGGTGGACTGACGAAAGTTCAGTCCACCCCAACCGGAGATCGATCAGCAGGCAGCAGCCGAGGTCGTGAACTTGCCCTGGTTGGAGTACCAGCCGTTCACACCGAGGCTCGGGCTCTGGTGGTAGAACCACGAGAAGAAGGCCAGCTCCTGGGGGTGGTAGATGAAGGTCCCCACCGTGTCGGTAAACAGTGTTCCGCTCAGCGGATCGCCGACCTCGAAGTTGGTCTGGCAGCCGGTGACCTGGCCGATCTTGCCCCATGACTTGGTCGGGTTGGCACCGGTCGGGTCGTTGGCCCACTCGCCCACTTCGTGGGTCAGTACGGAGATGTCCGACACGCCGGTGAACATCTTCGAGTTGTCGTAGGAGGCGACCGAGTAGGTCTGGACGCCGCCGGTGCTGGTGGTGAACGCACCGTGGTACCCGAGGATGCAGCAGCTGTTCGGATTGGTGCCGCTGTACTCCACCACGTTGTGCGTCAAAAAGATCGGAAGTGTCGACGGGTTGACCAGCCCCTGGGTGGTCAGCGCCGGGATGACCGTCTTCTGCAGGTACGAGTCGAGCCAGTTGATGCTGATGTCACCGAGATACGTATTGCCACACGCCACACCCGAGAAGTACGCCGACGACGTGGACGGCACCGAGATCGTCACCTTGGCCACGTTGGCCAACGACAGTGACAACCCATAGGTCGGGTTCTTGCCGGTCGGCTGGGCATAGGACCAGAACTGGGCTCGCTGGAAGGCGTTGGTGAATTGGCCCGACCCGATCGACGTGCCGCCCCAGGTCCAGGGCTGGCTGATGAAGACGGGCGAGGCCTGCGTGCGGGCCAAGGCGCTGCCGCCGGCATCGCAGGTGTCCGCCACGGTCGGGTCCCAGGTCACCCCGTTCGCGAGCTTGATGACCAGTGGGATCACCTGGGTGCTCACCGTGGTCGACGCGTTGGCCACGGCGACACTTGGGTTCTGGCCAACCATCGAGTACGTGAACTTGGACGTTCCGTCGGTAACGGTCGTCGAGTAGGTGGACAACTTCGGCGTAGTCGCTACTGCGGCCGCCACCATGGCAGTGCTGCCCCCGGCGGTGCCGCCCCCGGCGGCTACCGAAACAGTGGTCCGCTCCTCGTACATGGGGTGGTTCGGCACGTTCGGGAGGAGTCGGACGGTACCCGCTGCCGATGCAGCGGTGGCTGCGGGCAGCGTGCCCAGCGCCCCGACTATGAGCACCCCAGTCCCGACCATCACCCGCGCCGCAGTCGATCCACGCATGTAGTGCTCTGTCCTTTCGTCTTGGCCTTGAGTCGGCCCGCCTGCGACCCAACCGTAGCCTCGGCGGTACCCCATAACCAGAGGCAATTCGGTAGCAATAGGCATGGTGCGCGCGTTCTTGTATGGCAGTTCGCGCAGCCTGGCGTGATCCCCTGCATGTACATGGGCGGCGGTCCTGACGCAGGGGCACGGTGACGGGGGTGGCGATGGCCATATCCCGTTACCGTGTAGGCGTGGTGCCGGGCGGATCGGCACGGCACAGGCATTCGGCCGAGAGGTGGAGTCCATGACTACCGAGTCACCTGCCCTCCTCATCAACCGGGAGCGCTTCCACCTCGCCTACCGGGCCGCGGGACGTCTCCACCAGGTGCTCATCGCTCGTTCACGTGGCCCTGCCGCTGGCCGGCTCGGTGCCGTGGGCGCATGGACGGTGGTCGACCTGGCCACTGCTGCACTGCTGAACCGCTCCCCTCGGTTCGGACTCGGCCCCCGACTTTTCCTGGACGTGATCGACACTGCCTACTGGAGTCGACATGACGACAACGTGGAGCTGGCCACCATGCCAGCCATCCCCCTCTCCATCGAAGCCGGTGTCCGCCTCGGCGTCCTCGGTCTGGCCGCACCCGCGGCCAACCTGGCGGCCACCTGGGCCATCCACCGTGTTCGGGGACGACCCACTCCGGTGGCAGCGTTCCGCTTTCAGATCATGGGGGTCGCTCTGGGGGCCGGCGTCAGCGCCTACCGGGCCAACCACCGCAAAGTGGCCCTGCGCCGCCACGAACAGAACCTCGAGGCGCAGATCGGTGCGGCCCACCTGGC
>CAIVIS010000026.1 GCA_903906055.1 uncultured Acidimicrobiaceae bacterium | reverse complement strand
GGCATCCACCAGCAGCGGGGGGACCTGGAGGGATGGCGAAGTTCGGGCAGCACGCTCGGCGTTCGCTCGATCCAGGAGGTCCTGTGCGTACAGCGCCTGGACCATTGGGAGATCGAGGGCGGCAGCACCAGCGGGCACTGATGCAATAGGCCCCATCGACAGCCCCACTGAAGCGGCCACCAGCGCCAGGCCGATGGACGCGATACCAGCCGCCCGCCGAGCGGCGCGGCTCAGCATCTGATAACTGTGCTTGCCATTGCTAGTTGAGTCTTGATGGTCAGGCATGAAGGAAACCGATCCTCTGTCGATGTACTTGCCGCAGAGCGATGGCCAGCCTGGTCGTGTGGCCGCGCCGTCGGCTGTCTGGCCGTCGGCTGCATGGCCCGCCAAGTTCCGACCAGAAGGTGCGATCTGGACTACCGCTCATATTTATTTATCGGCCGTTCGAGAGCAAAACTGACTGCCTCGGCGCGATCGGCTACAACAGGTGGGTGCCCGTGCCTGTGTCGTCCCCCATCCCCCGTTCCTTCACCGAGATGGCCGAGCGGGTCAACAATTGGGGGAGGTGGGGGCCCGATGACCAGATCGGCACGCTCAACCTGATCGATGCGGCCGCCAGGTTGCGAGGGGTCGCCTCGGTCGTCGATGGGGTGGCCTTTCCCCTCGGTATCCCCATGTCGGCTGCTGAGGGCATCCAGATGGGGTTCATCGAGGGCCGTGTCAACCCGACCCACTCCATGGTGTCGGTGAACGCCCCCCAGAGCGACGACCCGGGGTGGATCGCCTTTTCCGAGGATGTCGTGACCTTCGCCATGCAGTGCGCCACACATTGGGACGGCCTGGCCCACACGTCATACGGCGGTCCCGACGACGGCCGGCTCTACAACGGCTATCCGGCGTCTTCGATCACTGAGGACGGTGCATCGAAGCTCGGGATCGAGAACATCCGGACGCTGGTCTCCCGTGGCCTCCTCCTCGATGTGGCCCGGGCCAAGGGCTTGGAACTCCTCGAGCCCGGCTACCCGATCACGCCCGATGATCTCGACGCCGCCTGCGCGCTCGGCGGGTTCGACATCGAGCCCGGCGACGTGCTGCTCGTGCGTACTGGCAATGCCGCCCATCTGGCCATGCCGGGCCGGCCCGGTATCGGCGGTGCGCCTCCGGTCCGCGATCTGATCGCCTACACCTGGCCCACCCCGGGGCTCACCGTCGCCACCGCCGGCTGGTTCCACGATCGGGACGTGGCCGCAGTGGCGATCGACAACGTGGTTCTCGAGGTCTACCCATGCGAGTCACCCGACCTCTTCCTCCCCGTCCACCTGCTCCACCTGGTGGAGATGGGGATGACCCAAGGTCAGAACTGGTTCCTCGACGACCTGGCTGATGCCTGTGCTGGCGACGGCCGCTACACGTTCCTGCTCGATGCCACGCCGCTTCCCTTTACCGGAGCCCTCGGCTCACCGGTGAATCCGATCGCCCTCCGCTAATCCAGGCTGAGCGGCCTCCTGGGGACAGCCGACGGCGCGTCCCTCTACTCCACAGTCAGGTGTCGAGACCGTTTCGCGGCTTGGCCTGCGCCGTCCGGGCCGAGGCTGCGCCTCCCCCCACCACCGGTCCGGTGCGTGGGAGCGGACTCTCGGATCCAGGGACCCGAGCGCCAGCTACCACCGGTCGGCCAGTCACGGACCAGTGCAGCAGTCGGGCCTGGCTATCCACCAGCGATGCCGTGCGTATCCCCCAGAACTCGAACCCGTAGCGGTGGCCGGCGACCTGGGCGAGCATGGCGATCAACGTGCCGGCCGCGGCCATGGGGTCGGACCCAGCCGGCGACCCCGAGGTCCCGGATTGAGTGGCGATCACCCGGGCCAGCGTGACGGTGACAGCGTTCAGCGCCCGCACCCGCAGGCCCTGAAAGCGAAGGTCTCCTTCGACAGTGGTGAGCTCCACGACCCGGAACACGGCACGGTTGCGCTCCCAGTAGTCCATGAACCCTTCGACCACAGCCACCGCGGTGCCCCATGACGCATCCTCGGTCCAGTCTCCATCCACCAGGCCAGCCAGGACGCCTGCCCCCTCGACCAGCTCTTCGGCCAGGACGGTGATGGCCGCCTCGACGTTCTCGAAGTACTGGTAGAAGGTGGCCGGTGACGTCCCGGCCTGGCGGGCGATGTCGATCACCTTGATCGATCGCCACGGCGTGGCCACCAGCAGCTCCGCGGTGCACCCGAGCAGACGCTGGCGAGTAGCGAGGCCACGACGCCCAGGCACCCGGCCGTCGGTGGTGGCGATCAGATCCAGATCGTCTTCGGTGGGCTCGGCTACAGGCATGGCGGCCCATGGTACCGACGAGGGGTGCCGGTTGCTCGTGTAGTGCAATCAGTAATCGCACATGGGCATGTGCCCGCTCTCCGGCAGTGTTGCCGGGTGCGGGTTCGCCGAGTCCGGAAAGGGCATCGGGCTAGGGTGGGCGGCTATGGCAACCGGTCCCGCGCCACGCACATTGACGCGGGCCCAGCAGGCTCGACGACAACGGGTCATTGACGCGGCCATGTCGCTCGCTCTCGATGGCGGCTACGAAGCAGTCCAGATGCGTGACGTCGCATCACGTGCCGATGTCGCCATGGGGACGGTCTACCGGTACTTCACCAGCAAGGACCACCTGTTGGCCGCATCACTCGTCCACTGGGTGGAACAGCTCGACATGCGCCTGGCTCAGCAGCCGGCCCAAGGAGCCAGTCCGGCCGAACGGGTCATCGATGCCCTCGACCGGGCGCTGCGCTCGATGGGTCGCCAGCCCCAGTTGGTGGGGGCTGTGTTCACCGCGTTGGCATCGCCCGACCCAGCCGCCATCGAGTGCCAGCAGCAGGTCTCGATCCTCATGGAGGGAATCATCACCCGGGCCATCGGCGAGCCGCAGCCCCCAGACATCAGCGACCGGGCCCGCATCCTCGGACACGTCTGGTACTCCGCCCTCGTCGGCTGGGTGAACGGCTGGAGCAACATGAACCGAGTCCATGACGAGCTCGTCGTTGCCATCGGACTTCTCTTGCCGATCGACATCTACGCTAAGGTCTGAAATGACCTCAGCGATCGAGATTCGCAGTCTGGCCAAACAGTTCGGCTCCATCCGAGCCGTCGACGACCTGAGCTTCGAGGTGGCCCAGGGCCGGGTGACCGGGTTCCTCGGGCCAAACGGGTCAGGCAAGACCACCACGCTGCGGATGCTGCTCGGCCTGGTGTCGGTGACCGAAGGGACGGCCACGTTCGGTGGGACCCGCTACATCGACCTGGACCACCCGATCCGCCACGTGGGTGCCGCCCTCGAGGCGACCAGCTTCCATCCCGCCCGCCGGGCCGAAGATCATCTCAAGTCGGTGGCCCTTGCCGGCGGCATATCGCTGTCGCGGGTCGACGAAACCTTGGAGATGGTCGGACTGACCGAAGTGGCCCGTCGCCGGGTCGGAAAGTTCTCCCTCGGCATGCGCCAGCGCCTGCAACTGGCCACCGCGTTGCTGGGGGATCCAGAGATCCTCATCCTCGACGAGCCGGCCAACGGGCTCGATCCTCAGGGGATCCAGTGGCTGCGGACCTTCATCCGCAATCAGGCCGGCCTTGGACACTCAGTGCTGGTCTCTTCTCACCTCCTGTCCGAGATGGAGGAGACGGTCGATGACGTGGTCATCATCTCGCAGGGAAAGCTCGTCCTTCAGACCACCCTGGCCGACATGGCCGCCCAGGCCGGAACCGGCACGGGGATGCGGATCCGCACCCCCGAGGTCCGTCGGCTGACCGAAGCGCTAGCTGCTGTGCCGGTGGGCTGGAGGCAGATCGCCGTCGACACCCTGGTCATCGACGGGGCCACTCCGGAGTGGTTCGGCCCCTTCGCAGCCCACCACCAGATCGTCCTCTACGAGCTCATCAACGAGCGCGGCAGCCTGGAGGACGTCTTCCTCCGCCTCACCCAGGGGTTCGACACCGAGCATCCACCGGGCGCCGATGGCCGCAGCGGCCAGTCGGCACCCTTCCATACGCCGGGTGCACCCACATGATCGCCATTGTCCGCTCGGAGTGGACCAAACTCCGCACCACCTCGGTCCCGTGGATCCTGACCGGGATCGCCCTGGTCATCACCGGACTCTTCATCCTCCTGTACTTCGTCACCCATGGTCAGACCGGTGGTGGACCCGGGGAACCCGGACCAGGCGCCAACTTCGGGATGCCCCATCCGGGCTATCCCCACACCGTCCAGCAGTTGCGCGACCTGCTCGGGCGCGGCCTCGGTGCGTACATCTTCTCGTTGCTCCTCGGGGTGCTCATCATCACCACGGAGTTCCGCCACAAGACGGTCACCACCTCGTTCTTGGCTACACCTCGGCGCTCCCAGTTCGTGATCGGCAAGCTGATCGTTGCTGCCCTGACCGGCGCCCTGCTCGCCTGCATCATCCTGGCTGTCACCGTCGTCGGGGCCGGGATCGCCATCGCTGGCGAGGGCGGGTCGTTCACCGCTCTGGTGGGCCAACTGGGTGCAGTGGCTCCCGGCATGATCCTCGTCTACGTCCTTTTCGCCCTACTCGGCGTCGGTGTCGGCTCGCTCGTCACCAATCAGGTGGCGGCCATCATCATCTGCTTGGGATGGTTCCTCATCTTGGAGTCCATCATCGAGCTGCTCTGGCACTGGACGGCCAAGTGGCTCCCATCGGGGGCCGCTTCTGCTGCCGCCAACGTGACGGCCGGTCGCCGCGAGGCCACCTTCGGGCTCTTCAACTGGTGGCAGGGGTCGCTCTTGATCCTGGCCTACGGGCTGGTCTTCGCCGTGATCGGCTCCGTCGTCCTCGCCCGTCGCGACATCACCTGAGCAGTTCGGTCGATCGCACCTAGGCTCGCGCCATGGCCCAATTCGCCGACAACCGTCTCCCCGCCCACGGACTCGACGCTGATGCCGTCATGTCCCGCCTCGACGAGTTCTCCGCCGATGACCGCGACTGGCGGGGCGGACGGGTCTTCAGCCTCGTCTATAGCGGCGGCGACGACGTCCTCGATCTTCTCACCCGCGCCAGCAACCGGTTCTCGGCCGAAAATGCCCTGAACACCATGGCCTTTCCGAGCCTCGGGTGGATGCAGCACGACATCATCACCATCACCATCGGTCTGCTCGGTGGAGACCGGCGGCCGGGTGGGAGCGCCGGAGTCCGCGGCTACCTGACCTCGGGTGGGACCGAATCGCTGCTCCAGGCGACCAAGACCGCCCGCGACTGGGGCCGCGGGTCACGCAACATCACCCGTCCCAACATGGTGCTCGCCACCAGCGCCCACGCCGCGTTCTCCAAGGCATCCCACTACTTCGATGTGGAGTGCCGTCGGGTACCGGTCACCGCCGACGGCAGCGCCGACGTGGGCGCTATGGCTGACGTCGTCGACGACGACACCGTCCTGGTGGTCGGCTCGGCCCCCTCGTATCCACACGGTGTCATCGACCCCATCGGCGACCTCGGTGCGCTGGCCCTCGATCGAGGGATCCTCTGTCACGTCGATGCATGCCTCGGTGGCTTCATCCTCCCCTTCCTCGGCACGCTCGGCCATGTCACCAAAGAGTGGGATCTGTCGGTACCCGGGGTCACCTCGATCAGTGCCGACCTGCACAAGTACGGCTACGCCTCCAAGGGAGTGTCGGTGATCCTCTACGGTGACCACGATCTTGCCCGCCTGCAGCCGTTCATCACATCGGACTGGCTGGGTGGCCTCTATGGGTCACCATCCATGGCCGGCACCCGTCCCGGTGGGCCTATCGCTGCCGGCTGGGCCGTCCTCCACTACCTGGGCGAGGACGGGTATCTCCGCCTGGCCGGCGACGCCCATCGGGCAGCCTCGGCCCTGCGGGCCTGCATCGAGTCGACTCCGGGGATCGCGCTGCGCGGCGCACCTGATGCCACGGTGTTCGCCTTCGGTGGCACGACCGATGCTGATGCTGATGACGGTCTCGATACCTTCGCCCTCGGGGACCTCCTGATCGAACGGGGAGGTTGGTACTTCGACCGCCAGACTCCGCCCGACAGCCTGCATGCCACCGTGCACGCCGGCCACGCCGCTGTCATCGAAGAACTGTGTACCGACCTGACCGGAGCAGTCGCCGATCTCGCAGAAACCGGCACTCGAACGGCCGACCGGAGCACCAACTACGGCACCGTCTAGGTTCGCCAGCTTGGTGAGACGGATGTAGTGGATAAGACACATCCGCACCTGACTTGCGAACCGGATGCAACCACCCCGCCTCTCGACTGAGCGACCGCACCCGGTCCACGTCCCATGCCACGACAGTTGCGTGGCTGCGTGGATGTCTGGGTCGAGGGACGCACCGCAGGTGATGCTGGCGTCGACCCCGATGGAGGCGGTCGGGCCGATCTGGCCTGGTGCTGGAGGACACACCACTGGCTGAACTACGGGCTGAACTGCTGGCTGACCTGCTGGCTGACCTGCTGGCTGAACTACTTATTGAATACCTGGCCGAACTTGGTATCGAATCAGATACCACTCCAGATACCGAATCAGATACCGAATCAGTACCGATGCCGGCCAACGCCCGCCGATATGCAAGATCGTGTCCT
>CAIVIS010000025.1 GCA_903906055.1 uncultured Acidimicrobiaceae bacterium | reverse complement strand
CGCATCGCCGTAGGAGAAGATGCCGCCGTCGGAGGCGACCAGCCAGTAGCCCTTGCCGCCCTTCGTGGCGGCCATACCCACGATGGGCTTGTTGAGCGTCAGCGCCCCCGCCGATCCCAAGAAGGGCGCATCGCCGTAGGAGAAGATGCCGCCGTCGGAGGCGACCAGCCAGTAGCCCTTGCCGCCCTCCGTGGCGGCCATACCCACGATGGGCTTGTTGAGCGTCAGGCCCCCGGTAGACCCTGAGAACGATGCGTCACCATAAGAGAAGATGCCGCCGTCGGAGGCCACCAGCCAGTAGCCCTTGCCGCTCGGAGTGGTCGCCATGCCCACGATGGGCTTGTTGAGCGTCAACGCCCCGGCTGATCCGAAGATCCCGGCATCACCGAAGGAGAAGATGACCCCACTGGAACTTACGAGCCAGTAGCCCTTACCACTCGGGGTGGCCGCCATACCTACGATCGGAGCGCTGAGGGGTAGCGACCCGGTCGACCCGAAGAACGGTGCGTCACCAAAGGAGAATATGCCGCCGTCGGAGGCGACCAGCCAGTAGCCCCTGCCGCTCGGGGTGGCCGCCATGCCCACGATGGGCTTGTTGAGCGTCAAGGCCCCGGCTGACCCGAAGAAACTGGCATCACCGAAGGCGAAGATGCCGCCGTCGGAGGCGGCCAGTGTGTAGCCGCTTGCGGCTGGGACGATCGGGGGCAGATTGCCAGCGGCACCATTGAGGACCAACGTCTGATTGCTGGTGCCGTCGTTGTTGTTTCCGACCGCCGAACAGGCCGTCAGCGAGGCACAGGAGACCCCTCGGACCACGTTGGTCTGCGTGGTCGACGTGTTGGCACTAGCGGCCATCGTCCAGGTCGTTCCGTCCCAGGTCACGACCAGCGTCTGATCGTCGGTACCGTTGAAGTAGTGGCCCACTCCTGCGCACGCCGTCAGCGAGGTACACGAGACACCGGCCAGCACGTTGTCCTGAGTCGACGAGGTATTCGGGCTCGCGCTGATCGACCAGGTCGTTCCGTTCCAGATCTCGATCAAGGTCTGCGAGGTGGTGCCATTGGAGTAGTCACCCACGGCCACACAGGCCGTCGGGGAGGTGCACGAGATGCTGGCGAGCTGATTGTTCTGTAGTGGCGAAGTATTCGGGCTCGTAGCGATCGACCAAGTCGATCCGTTCCATGTCTCGACCAGAGTTTGGCTATTGGTGCCGTTGAAATAACTGCCCACGGCTACGCACGCAGTCGGCGAGGTGCACGAGATACTGGCGAGCTGATTGTTCTGACTCGATGAAGTGTTCGGACTCGTAGCGATCGACCAAGTCGATCCGTTCCATGTCTCGACCAGGGTCTGCCCATTGGTGCCGTTGAAATAACTGCCCACGGCTACGCACGCAGTCGGCGAGGTGCACGTGACGCCGCTGAGCTGATTGTTCTGCATTGGCGAAGTGTTGGGGCTCGACGCTAGCGACCAGGCGGATCCGTCCCATGTCTCGACCAGTGTCTGTCCGTGGCTGCCGTTCGAGTAGTCGCCCACGGCCACGCAGGCCGTCGGCGACGCACACGAGATGCCGGTGAGCTGGTTGTCCCGATTCGTCGATGCGTTCGGGGTGGCAGTGATCGACCAAGTCGATCCGTTCCAGGCCTCGACCAGTGTCTGAGTACTGGAGCCGTCGAGGTAGCTGCCCGCGGCCATACAGAACGTCGCCGAGGTGCACGAGACGCCGTACAGGGCATTGTGGGTGGGGATCGATACGTTCGGGCTCGGGGTGATCGACCACGTCGATCCGTTCCAGGCCTCGACCAATGACTGTGTCGGGATACCGAGGCTGAAACTGCCCACCGACAAGCAGTCCGTTGTCGAGGCACAGGAGACGTCGGCCAACGAGCTGTCCTGAGTGGGCGACGTGTTCGGGCTCGACACGATGGACCAAGTCGATCCATTCCAGGTCTCGACCAGAGTCCGTAGGTTGGGACCGTTGGAGTAGTCACCGACCGCCACACAGTCTGTCGATGACGTGCAGGCAAGGCCGTACAGGTAGTTGTCCTCGGTGGGTGACGAGCTAGGGCTCGCCGACTGGGACCAGTTCGCTCCGTCCCAGATCTCGACCAGGGTCTGATCGTTAGTGCCGTCGTGGTGGCTGCCCACCGCCACACACGAAGTCGTCGAGGTGCACGAGACGTCTCTCAGGTAGTTGTCTCCAGCGGGTGACAGGGTCGGAGTTGGTGCGATGGTCCACGTCGATCCGCTCCATGTCTCAACCAGAGCCTGGTCGGTGGTGCCGTGATAGAAGCCCACCGCCACACAGTCGGTCGATGAAGGGCACGACACTCCATACAGGTCGTTTCCGTTCGGCGAAGAAGCGTTCGGGCTCGACGCGATCGACCAGTTCGATCCATTCCAGGTTTCGATCAGGGTCTGGTCGGTGGTGTCGTTGTAGTAACTGCCCACCGCCACACAGTGCGTCGACGAGGTACACGAGACAGCAGCCAGCAGGTTCAGTTGAGTCGATGACGTATTCGGGCTCGCCACGATGGACCACGTCGATCCATCCCAGGTCTCGACCAGGGTCTGGCCGACAGAGCCATTGTTGTAACTGCCCACCGCCACACAGTTCGTCGATGTGGCGCATGAGACGCCCCGCAGGTCGTTGCCCTGGTTCGGCGACGTATTCGGGCTCGACACAACGGCCCACGTCGATCCGTTCCACGTCTCGATCAGCGTCTGGCCGACGTTGCCGTTGGTGTAGCTACCCACCGCCACGCAGTTGGTCGATGAGGTGCACGAGATGCTGTTGAGGTTGTTTGACTGCGTTGCCAGGGCATTCGGACTCGCGGCCACCGACCAAGGAGAGACAGTGGTAGCTCCGACCGGCGATCCTTCGGCAACAACGAGCATCGCCGCACCCGCCAAGAACGCTACGGTCAGCCGTACCGTTCGCTTCATGGTGAACGAAGAGTTCATTGGTGGGACCCTGGTACTCGCACTGTCATGCATCTGTTTCCGGGCTCTCTGTAGGGGGACTTGTCGGGGGACCGGTCAGTCGAGCAGGTCGGGCTGCTCGCGCACGATCCGGTCGAAGAGGGGTTGGAAACTGAACCAACCAGCCATGTGACTGCCCACCTGACCGCTGGTCAGTCGGGCCATCTCCGGATCGATGAGCACCGGGGTGCCAGCAGCCGAGGCCAACAACTGCGCCTGACACGACCGCTCCATGGTGATGAACCACCAGACTGCCTCGTCCACCGATTGCCCCACGGTCATCAGTCCGTGATTGCGGAGGATGGCGGCCTTGTTGTCACCGAGGGCGTGGGCGATGCGCTTCCCCTCCTCGACATCGATCACCACGCCGGTGTAGTCGTCGAACACCGCGTGGTCCTCGTAGAAGGCACAGACGTCTTGAGTGATCGGATCGAGCGTCCGTCCCAACGAAGACCATGCCTTGCCGTACACGGAGTGGGCATGGGCGGCGGCCACCACATCAGGGCGGGCGGCATGCACCTGGGAGTGGATAGCGAATGCGGCCACGTTGACCGGTCGGTCGCCCTCCACTACTTCGCCGTTGTGGTTGACCAGGATCAGGTCGGACACGGTGATGTGTCCGAAGTGCATGCCGAACGGGTTGACCCAGAAATGATCGTCGAGTTCGGGGTCACGAGCCGTGATATGGCCAGCCACTCCTTCATCGAACCCGAACTTGGAGAACAGGCGGAACGCGGCCGCCAGGCGCTGCTTGCGGTGGATCCGCTCGTCAGCGGGGGAGTCGAACGCCATCTGCGGCGGGAGCTTCATGAGTTCGGGCACGATGTCCTCCTCGTTGGCCGTCGTTGGCCGTCGTTGGCCGTCGTTGGCCGGTATCCACGCATGGCATGGGATCGACTGATCCTAGGCCCCACTTGAAGCAAAGTTCGTGCGCCTGCCCGGTCACACCCACATCAGAGCCCACCCCAACAGGACAGCCAGCCGATCCGGCAGTGAACCAATTTGGGTATCAAGCCGATGGAGCATCGAGCCGATTGAAGATACGTGGGTGTGCAACACCCGTAGTCCAGGCATGGCCACGAGCCAGCAGCCCGGCAGGTGCGCTTGGCGCGATGCGGGCCAGTACAGACAGAGCACGAAAGAGGAAGACATGCAGATGACCAACGTCGTCACACACAGGGCCAGAACTCGGATCCGGATGCTGACAGCCGCTGCCGTGGCCCTCGCTCTGGTGTCCGTCGGCGCCGTCAGCGGCGCCACTCATGAGGCAGCTGCCGCTGGCAGCCAGGTCACCTACCAGGCTGTCGGCACTCAGCCCGGCAGCTTGTCCGCCGGGTTCACGGCAACCTCGGGCGCTGATGGCTGGGCCTTGGCCGTCAGCAGCACGCAGCTGTTCAACGTCTCTCATCACTCCTCGACCCTCGTTGTCGCCTGCCACAACCAGAACGACGCATCCTCGTGCTGGAACGGGACCAAGACCGTGACCGGTCCAGCAGGAGTGAACTACATCACTCCCGTCGGAGCCGGGCTCTGGCTGAACCAGACCACCGGCCATATGTACACCTACGTGGTGCGCGCCTCGGACAGCACGGCCGGCGTCGAGTGCATCGATACCTCGAAGCCCGCATCGGCCACCGGGGCCCAGTTGGACTGCGGGTTTACGGCGCTCTCGGGAGTTGGGGAAGCGCCCATTGTGGTCAACTCTGGCATCTCTTCACCCGTGCAGGTCGGGACCAACTGGTATGCGTTCAACGCAGTAGCTGGCACCTCGTCGGGAACAGAGAACAAGTTGTTGTGCTTCAACCTCGCAGTGCCCGGACCGTGCGCGAGTCAGCCCTTCGCCGTCTCGTATGGAGGTCTGACCCTGGCAGCCATCGACACCTCCCCGCCGATCGGAGCCGCTGGCTCGCGAGTCTTCGTCCAGGTAGCCGGTACGACCGGCAACAGGTTGGCCTGCTTCGATACCAATGCACTTCCGGGCGGCAGCTGTGGAGGTAGTTGGCCTCTGACGGTTTCGGCTATTGCCGGGGCACCCTTCCCGCTGCTGGACACGTCGGGAACGGCCACGGCCACCGGGATCTGCATGCCCGTAGCTGGCATCCCCTGCTACACGTTGGCCGGTGCTGCAGTGGGGCCGCTGCCAGGGATGGCGGCTGCCATCGCCCCGAACGACCGGTCGAACGGGCCCGCTGCCGTAGTCAACAACTCGGTGTACGTACCTTCCGAGATTTCAGGAACGGTGGGTTGCTACAACTACACGACCCAGACCAACTGCGCGAACTTTCCCAAACAACTCAACATCTTCTTGCTGTACACGGTCAACACCGACCCACAACGGCCCACCTGCCTGTGGGTGAACTCGGACAGCCGAAGTGGTCAGATCCAGAACTTCGATACCAGCACCGGTTTGCCCTGCTCCCAAGGATTCGTGCGTATCCTCGCCAGCTCCATGGTGAATCCGGCACCGGCCTGCCAGCCGACGGCGTACAGCTCGCTGCAGCTGACCAGTCCCACGAGGAGCAGCTATGGATCGGCCACGGTGAGCTTCCAGGACGCCCAGGGCAACCCGCTGAACATTCCGTCCCAGCCGATCGATTCGTTCGGCTCGGTCAACCTCGATGGTCTCCGTCTGGCGGCGGCATCTAGCGATCCGATGTTCGTCATCCGGTTCGACGGCATGACCCAGTCCCCGGCCAACTTCTGGTATCGGCTGACGTGGGCGGGAGCGGCCAGCGCAGCCTGCACCTCCCAGGGGCAGTCGGTGAGCTCGGTTCCCGGATACTGGATGGTGGCCTCTGACGGGGGCATCTTCAACTACGGCAATGCCGGCTTTTACGGCTCGGCCGGAGCCGTCCCGCTGAACAAGCCGATCGTGGGTATCGCCGCCCTGCAGAACAAGGGGGGCTATTGGCTGGTCGCTTCTGACGGGGGCATCTTCAACTACGGATATGCGAACTTTTACGGCTCCACCGGTGCCATCACCCTCAACAAGCCGATCGTGGGGATGGCCGCCACACCCAGCGGCAAGGGCTACTGGCTGGTGGCCAGCGACGGGGGGATCTTCGCCTATGGCGATGCCGCCTTTTACGGCTCCACCGGTGCCATCAACCTCAACAAGCCGATCGTTGGAATGGCCACCACTTCCGATGGCGGCGGGTATTGGCTCGTGGCTTCCGATGGCGGCATCTTCGCCTTCGGTGATGCCGCCTTCTACGGATCCGCCGGGGCCACTGCCCTCAACAAGCCGATCGTAGGGATCGCTGCCAACCCCAACGGCGGGGGCTATTGGATGGTCGCCTCCGACGGGGGAATCTTCTCGTACGGCAATGTGGGCTTCTTCGGATCCACGGGTGCCATCAAGCTGAACAAGCCGATCGTGGGCATGGCCGCCACCTTCGATGCCAAGGGTTACTGGCTGGTCGCATCCGACGGAGGGATCTTCTCCTACGGTGACGCCGTGTTCGAGGGTTCTGCCGGAGCCCTGCCCCTGAACAAGCCGATCGTCAGCTTGGCCTCCTGACGGGAGGCGCTATCGGGGTGCTCCTGGGTCTGCCTATTGGCGAACCGGTGCCCTGCGCGCCGATGGGACGCCGGTGAGGGTGGTGCCCGGCCGCGTTCAGAGGTTGTCCGGCAGGGCGACCATTACGGTGATGCCGCCATCAGGAGCTCGTTCGACGATGGCACTGCACGTGGAGTGGAAGCCGAGGGCCAGCGCCTGATCGACCATCGAGCGCGCCGGACCGTCTAGGTGGCCGATCACATGATCCTTGATAGTGAGCACGGTGAGACCAGAACTGTTCACCAAGGTTCCGAGCACATTCGATGGACCCGAGTCAGCCAGCCCTCCGATCAGCGATCGCTGTTCGGACGAATCGGCCCCAGCGATGCGGACCTCGACCACATCGAACGGGGGAAAGAAGGGTGACGTCCCGCTCCCGGGTGTGGGAACCCCGAGCATGAGCAGACGCGGCTCGCCCTCCGACATCACCCAACGGGCGCGACAGGTGGCAGGAAGCCCCATCTTGCGCAGCTGTGTGATGGCCCGCACGTAGTCGCCAGCCTGCGCTTCGGCCACCCATCCCACGAGGACACCTCCGACATGTACGGAGACTGACGGCAAGGAGCCTGGCTCACCTGCACCTTCGACCAGTTGAGCCATCACGATGCCACCCGAACCGGGGGGTCCATCGCGGGGAGACAGGCCGGGATCAGGCGTGACGCTACAGAGCCAAGCGTTCCTGTCCTCGAGCAGGGTGGGCCAAGACATCCAGTTCACCGGCACTACACCGCCCGCCCGGCCTTTGCTCTCCACACCGACACTGTAGAGGCTCCGAGTCGATTGGGCCACCGGTCCACTACGGCCTCGTCTTACGTTGACGCCCTCGTCGGTGGGGGGTTAGCCTGCCGCTACAGACACATGGAACGCCGTGTAGTCCGTGCGGAAGAGTCCTTGATCTCAACTCGAGATGCAGGGCGCCGAAGGAGCAACACTCCCCGGAAACTCTCAGGCCCAGTACCGCATGGATGAGGCGACTCTGAAAAGTAACGGCCCAGCCGTTCGCCCAAGGGGAAAGCCGCTCGCGGTGAAGCTCTCAGGCTTATGACAGAGGGGGAGGCATCCCAACGTCCCGCAGTTAGGGACCGAACAGGCTCGGCTAGTCGCGAGCCCATTGAGGAGCCTCCGCATGACCGTGACCCAGGACCAGACCAGTACCCGTCGAGACGATCCCCACTTTGCCCGCCGTCATATCGGGATCACCGACGATGCCCAACAGGTGATGCTCGCCCGTTTGGGCTTCGACTCCCTCGATGCACTCATCGAAGCCGTCGTCCCCAAGGGGGTCCGCTCCGAAGTCCTCCACCAGTTGCCGGCCTCCAGCGACGAGTCCACAGTGGCCCGAGAGCTCCGGGATTTGGCAGCCATGAATACTCCGGGCGAGGCCATGATCGGGTTGGGCTACCACCCGACGATCACGCCGGCAGTCATTCGACGCAACGTGCTCGAGAGCCCGGCCTGGTACACGGCCTATACCCCGTATCAGCCCGAGATCAGCCAGGGCCGACTCGAGGCTCTGCTCAACTTCCAGACGATGATCGGTGACCTGACCGGGCTGCCGATCTCCAATGCGTCGCTGCTCGACGAGGGTACGGCCGTGGCCGAAGCCATTGCCGTCATGCGCCGTTCCATCAAGGGTGAGGCCGGTCGTGTCGTGCTCGATGCCGAGTGCCTTCCACAGACGGTGGCCGTGGTGCGGACTCGTTGCGAGGCGGTCGGCATCGACCTCGTCGTCGCCGATCTGACCCTGGGACTTCCTGAAGGCGAGTTCTTCGGACTGGTGCTCCAGTATCCCGGAGCCTCCGGCGTCGTCCGGGACTATCGGGCCTTAGCCGCCGAAGCTTCCTCGCGTGGAGCCATGGTCACTGTCGCCGCCGATCTACTGGCGCTCACCCTGCTGACGCCGCCGGGGGAGTGGGGGGCCGACCTGGTCGTCGGTTCCTCCCAGCGATTCGGCGTGCCGATGGCGTATGGAGGTCCCCACGCCGGGTTCATGGCCGTGCGGTCCGGCCTGGAACGATCACTGCCCGGAAGGCTGGTCGGGGTATCGGTGGATTCGGCCGGCAGCACTGCATACCGGTTGGCCCTGCAGACCCGCGAGCAGCACATCCGCCGGGACAAAGCCACGTCCAACATCTGTACGGCCCAGGTCCTGCTCGCCGTCGTGGCGGCCATGTACGCCGTGTATCACGGCCCCGACGGGCTGACCGAGATCGCCCGCCGGGTCCACGAACGGGCCCGTACTCTGGCTGGTGAACTCGAAGCTGGCGGTGTCACGGTGGTGCATCAGGCCTTTTTCGACACGGTCATGACCAACGTTCCAGGTCGGGCCGAGCAGATCCACGCGGCCGCCGCTGACGCCGGCATCTGGCTGCGTCTGGTCGATGCCGACCACGTGGCCGTGTCGTGCTCAGAGATCACCTCCGACGCTTCGATCGCGGCTGTGGTCCAGGCCTTCGGTGCAGGGGAGCCGTCATCGAGTCTGGCGGTGTCGGACCAGTTCGAACTCCCCGGTGCCCTCGAGCGGACGAGTGAGTTCCTCCAACACCCGGTATTCCACTCGCACCGCAGCGAAACAGCGATGCTCCGCTACCTCAGGCGTCTGTCCGATCGCGACTACGCCCTCGACCGAGGAATGATCCCCTTGGGTTCGTGCACCATGAAGCTCAACGCCACCACCGAGATGGAGGCCATCGGGCTGCCCGGATTCGCAGACCTCCACCCCTTTGTGCCGGCGTCGGCAGCCGTCGGCTATCACATCCTGGTCGGACAGCTCGAGGAGTGGCTGGCCGAGGTCACCGGATACGCCGGAGTGTCTCTACAGCCCAATGCCGGAAGTCAGGGAGAGTTCGCTGGCCTGCTGGCCATCCGTGCTTATCACCGGTCACGGGGGGAACTCACCCGTGATGTGTGCCTGATCCCGTCGAGTGCTCATGGCACCAATGCCGCATCGGCCGTCATGGCCGGGATGCGGGTTGTAGTGGTGGCCTCTCGGCCAGATGGAACCGTCGACCTCGACGACCTCGTGGCCCGATGTGACGAACATGCCGGGCGCCTGGCCGCAGTGATGGTGACCTACCCATCCACCCACGGCGTCTTCGAGGACGGAATCACCGACCTGTGCCGGATCGTTCACGACCACGGCGGCCAGGTATACGTCGACGGGGCCAATCTCAACGCACTCATCGGGGTGGCGCCTCCCGGCCGCTTCGGCGGTGACGTATCGCACCTCAACTTGCACAAGACCTTCTGCATCCCCCATGGCGGAGGAGGCCCGGGAGTGGGTCCGGTGGCGGTAGCCGAGCACCTGGTGCCGTTCCTGCCCGGGCATCCCATGGATCCCGATGAAGCCCGAGGACTCGGCATAGGCCCGATCAGCGCCGCCCCCTATGGAAGTGCGGGCATCCTTCCCATCAGCTGGGCCTACGTTCGACTCATGGGACCCGAGGGACTGACCCATGCCACCAAGACTGCGATCCTGGCCGCCAACTATGTCGCCGAACGGCTGTCCGGAGCATTTCCGGTCCTCTACACCGGCGCTAACGGGCAGGTGGCTCACGAGTGCATTCTCGACCTACGAGAGATCAGTGCAACTACCGGTGTGAGTGTCGACGATGTGGCTAAGCGGCTCATCGACTACGGATTCCACGCTCCGACGATGAGCTTTCCGGTACCGGGAACATTGATGATCGAACCCACCGAGTCCGAGGATCTCGGGGAGATCGACCGGTTCTGCGACGCCATGCTCGCCATCCGAGCCGAGATCGACCAAGTGGCCGCTGGCGTCTGGTCGCCCGAGGACAGCCCACTCCACCATGCGCCTCACACTGCCCAGGTGCTGGCGGGGGAGTGGGACCACCCGTACTCTCGAGAGTTGGCCGTCTATCCGGCCGGCATCACCCCGGACAAGTACTGGCCGCCTGTTGGACGGATCGATCAGCCCTACGGCGACCGAAATCTGTTCTGCTCGTGTCCGCCACCGGAGGCGTTCGCCGATTGATCCCTGGCCTCGGTACTGCGGGGGAGGGGTGTGACTAACATGACCGCCATGTCGATCCGCGCCCTGCGTCCCGTCCTCGCCCTCGTCGTACTGGCTGCGGCCACTGCCGCAGGCATCACTGTGGGCGTTGGTTCCGCTGAGGCCTCTGCACCAGCGGTAACGATCACATCGATGTCGGGCAAGACGTACACGCCCAAGGCCGTCAACGGTGCCACCGATGACTACCACTGCACGTTGGTCGATCCTCACATCACCAAGGCCGCGTACATCGTGTCGTCGCAGTTCTTCCCGAACAGCGCAGAGGTGCACCACGCCATCTTGTCGCTGGTGACGCCAGAGCAGGCCAAGACTGCCCGTCAGGCCGACCATGGCGGAAAGGGCTGGACGTGCTTCGGCGAATCGGCCCTGCCTAGCGGTCAGTTCTCCAATCCCTTCGCCAACACCGGATGGCTGACCGTGTGGGTTCCGGGACAAAAGCTGGATGCTGAGCCGCTCGGCACCGGCATGCTGCTGCCTGCTGGCAGTTTGCTCATCGAGCAGATCCACTACAACCTGCTCAGGGGCGACAAGCCGGTGCATGCATCGATCAAACTCCACACGGTCCCCAAGTCGGCCCACCTCAAACCGCTGGCCATCCAACTGCGGTTGGCGGCACCCGATGTGCCCTGTCCGGCCGGGATCACTGGACCTCTGTGCAGCCGACCGGCGGCCTTGGCCGACCTGGGGAAACGGTTTGGCGCTCGGGCGGTGGCGGAAAACCAAGGCATAGAGTTCCTCTGTGGACGCAATCCCGCCGACCCGCCGGCGGGGGTCTCGACTACATGCGTCCAGAAGGCCGAGCCCGGGTGGAAGATCCTGAGGATCACTCCACACATGCACCTGACGGGGGCGGCCATGACGGTCACGCTCAACCCGGGAACGCCCAAGGCCAAGGTGCTCGTAGACAGCCCTCGGTACAACTTCGACAACCAGCGCTTCTACAACCTCAAGACGCCGGTGGTCACCCAGCCCGGTGACACCATCGGGGTGACATGCACCTACGACCCGAAGTTGCGCCAAGAGCTCCCGCAGTTGCGCAAGCAGCCGGCCCGGTACGTGATCTGGGGCGACGGGTCGTCGGATGAGATGTGCCTGGCCATCATGCAGTCAGTCCCGGACACACCAGCCTGATCTGCGGGTGTTCGATGGCGGCTCGCTCCGCCGAGGTGGATCCGATCGGGTGAGCCATTGGGGAGCGATGGTCAGATTGCCATCAGAGACACCCCGTGCTGGTCTCGTCTGTAACTGACATAATATACATTATCGGCGTTTTGGGGAGAGGGCCCTCGAACTGGATGTCCTGTTGTCCGGTGCCTGTCCGCTGCCAATCTAAATGGCGCTTTGTCACCTAGATGGCGAATCCGAAGGATTATCCGGATCTGGCGAGCCGCCAGATTCGCTGGTTCGAACTCCAGGCCATCCGAGTGCGTCTCCGCCGTCTAACCGCCCGTCCATGGGATTCGGGCAAGTCGCTGTTGTCGCCCGGCCGCAGGTCGTCCGATCGATCCGATCCCCCGCACCGCTGTGCTCCGGTGATTACGTCACTGTGACGTAATCGGTCAGCAACATGGGTGCCGGTCAGATGAGTGCATTGTTGGCATCGGCTGCTGATTGACACTCACACGCAATTGAGGGGACGTAAACCCCGGCCCGACCTGTGCCCATAACCGTCATTGTTGGGGGACACCCCACCGGTGACCTTCGACTCTGTGCTCCCTCGTCCATCTGCACGACGCTGGTGTGGTGATGGTTGGTGGTACTTCCACTTCCAGCCGACGGTCCCGGCACACGTACCACCGGCATCGACGGCAAGATCGACGGCAAGATCGACGAGGCCGAGAGCATGGGTGAAGCGTCCCGTTCATGTGGAGCGGGTGTCGGCGACGGGATTTCTCCAGGGAGCACCGGATGGACCACGGTAGACCTCAAGCCTGGTCGCTACGAGCTTGCTTGCGACCAACCGTGGCACTACGCCGCTGGGATGTTCGACGTTCTCAGGGTGACCTGACCGATCCGGCACCAGCCCGCTCGCAGAGTCGGGCGGGTGGCGCTTGGCAACCCGAAGCCAGTCGCAAGACGCCCGTAGACCACGTTCACTGATCTCGTATGCAGTGTCAGTCAATCCCGAAGCGCAATGCGCTGGCTGCGATCACGTCGGAACGCCGAACTAACCCCGAACAGCCACGAACTCGACCATGAAGACGGCGCCGAAGTGCTTAGGCTCGGATCGGTAACTGTTCGCTGCGACAGACCGCCTCGCCTCGCCGCCCCATCGAGCCCGTTCAGCAAAGGGCGGTAGCGTGGCCAGGCAACAGCACCCGGGGCCGAGGAGGCACGCAGTGGCACTACCGATGATCCTGGACTGCGACCCGGGCCACGACGACATGGTCGCACTCCTGCTTGCCGCCAAGCATGCCGCCCTTCTCGCCATCACCACCGTGGCCGGCAACGCTCCCCTTGATCGCTCTACCCATAATGGGCTCGTCGCCGCCCAACTATTCAACTGGCGCTCGGTGTCAATGAAGCGCAACTCGGGCTCGTGCTGATCGGCGCGGCGATCGGCTCGCTGATCTCGCTGACGCTG
>CAIVIS010000024.1 GCA_903906055.1 uncultured Acidimicrobiaceae bacterium | reverse complement strand
GAGGTCGTCGGCCGCGTCGTCATCGAGGGCCAGGTCGGCGTCGCGAGTGACTCGGAAGACACAGGCCTCCCCGACATCCATCCCCGGGAAGAGCTCGTCCAAGAAGGCCACCATCACCTGCTCGAGCGGTACAAAGCGTTGGCCGCCGGGCAGTGGCAGGAGCCGTTCCACGTTGGGTGGGATCTTGACCCGGGCGAACCGGGAGGTGCCATCTTGGCGGCTGCGGACTTCCACCCCGATGTTCAGGGACAGATTGGAGATATAGGGGAACGGGTGGCTCGGGTCCACGGTCAGCGGGGTCACCACCGGCAGGATGAGCCGGTCGAACAGATCGTGCAGATAGGTGCGGTCAGCTTCGTCGAGGCTCTCCCAATGGCTCAGTTCGATGCCCTCTGCCGCCAATGCCGGGGTCAGCGTGTCGAGCAAGAGCGTCTCTTGGCGCCGGACCATCCGCTCGAGCGATGCCCGCACGTCGGCGAGTAGCTGTTCGGGCATGCTGCCGTTGAGAGCTCGAGAGGTGATTCCGGCGACCACCTGGCGGCGGAGGCCCGCCACCTGGACCTGGAAGAACTCGTCGATGCGCTCGGAGAACAGGACCAGGAACTTGACCCGCTCGAGGAGCGGAAGATCGGCTTCGTCCACCAGGTCCAGCAGGCGGTCGTTGAAGTCGAGATCGGAGAGCTGACGGGCGAAGTACTGGGGTTCCGCGCTGGCCTCATTCCCGGTCATGTCGGCATGGACGGGTTCATGGCTCACGGGGCCAGGCTAGCAAGCGCCTCCTCTAGAGCCGTAGGTGTGTTCCACGCGGACCGGAGTAGGCCGCCAGCCCCGATCGAAGGTGGCCGCCGGTACGTCACAATGGAGGCAGACCAAGTACCGAGAAGAGAGCAGAGTTCATGAGCCCCGATCGCACGATCGATGTCATGGTGGAGATCCCTCGTGGGAGCCGCAACAAGTACGAATACGACCACGAGAACCATGTGTTCCGGCTCGACCGCCGCCTCTTCTCGGCCACCTTCTACCCAGCCGACTATGGCTTCGTGCCCGACACGCTGGCCGAAGACGGCGACCCGCTCGATGCTCTGGTGCTGTTGGACGAGCCGACCTTTCCTGGCTGCATGGTAGAGAGCCGGCCCGTCGGCGTCTTCTGGATGACCGATGAGAAGGGACCGGATGCCAAGATCATCTGTGTAGCCGTCGGTGACCCGATGTGGGAGGGGATCCACACGCTCGACGAACTGCCCCCGCACCTGACCTTTGAGATCGCCCACTTCTTTGAGGTCTACAAGGACCTAGAGCCGCACAAGCGGACAGAGGTCGGCGGATTCGACGGCGTGGAGGCCGCCTGGGAAGAGATCGGGCGCTCCATCGATCGGGCCAAGCCCCTCGGCTGAGCCACCGGCGTACCGGTCCGGTCAGGCAGCTTGGGACGCCCGTGGCGGCACCTCGTCGGCGATTTCCCCGAGTTCCAGGCTGTCCAGGATGCTCCCTGCCGTCCGCTGGATGACGGCTCCCGACGAGGTGATCGAGGCCACCGCCTCAGCACCACCCCCAGCCCACTTGGCCACATAGCCGAACGAGTAGTCCCCTGAGTCCAGGCCCAGGCTCCGACAGACGACGTACGCCGTGGACTCGGCCTCGAGTTCAGCCAAGGCCCGGTCGCGCTGCCCCTCGTGGAGCATGGCGTGGGCCAGTTCATGGACGAGCGTCTTCACCTGGTGGGACGGCTGGTTCCGAGACTCGACCCGGATGCGCCGGAGGTCAAAGGAGCAGTCCCCGTTGGTGGTGCCCGCTAGTTCCACGCGTTCGATCGAGTAGCCCATCGCGGCGCCCAGACCAGCCAGGGCGTCGAAGTACGCCGCCGGTGCATCCCCCTCCATGTTGCGGCAGACCTCTGGGAGGTCATCACCCTCGGTCTGTCCCAGATCGAAGACAGCGACCGGACGAAACCCGTAGATGGGTCGCTTCTCTTCGCCCTCGTCGGTGCGGGTCCGCCGTCCCACGAGGGGAGCCAGTATCCAGATGGCCTTCTCCCCTCGCACCACCGTTCGGCCGAGCTTCTTCCAGGCGGCGAAGCCGGCCACTCGCGTGGCGTCCGGACACTGGGTCCCGATCAGGAAGGTGTTGTTGAAGCTGTAGCGGCGGAACCTCCCCTGGACCTCGAGGTGCGCCCGCCAACGGTCCGAGTCGGTGAGGTCAGCGACTCCTTGCGTCAACGCGTCGAGTAGTCCGTCGCGATCGATGTGCCGTGCAGATGCCATGGGTGCTCCCAGTAGGTTCGAGCAGCCGGTTCGATGCCGGTGCCCCGGTGGAAAGGGGCTCCGGATGGGAGCGAACGCCGGCAGTGCGCCGGGCCAGCCAGCGGTCCGGCCAGCGAGGGCGGCCCGTTGCCTGTCGGCCAGGACCATACGAGGAGGATGCGACAACCAGTAACCAGTCGACCGCCGTTGCAGGGGCGGCTGGTACGGTGACAGTGCTCGTAGAGCACTACCCGTCACATACGGGGGCGTAACTCAGTTGGCTAGAGTGCGACCTTTGCAAGGTCGAAGTCGTGGGTTCGAGTCCCATCGCCTCCACCGATGTTGTGAGTAGCACAACGTTTCACCTGACGAAGTGCCAGTTCAATCGGTTGGATGGCTTCAATGGGTGGCCGCACGACTTAGGCGAGGGCATTGTCGTATGGATCGAACGGACCTACCACCGAAGGCATCGCCAACGGACCCTAGGTCGCCTCATCCCGGTTGAGTTTGAACTGCTCGCCCAGGACCCTGAATCTCCCTAAGCCTGTACCAACCGAGTGCATACCGAACCTTCAGCGGTCCCGAACTACCGGGTCCGCGCACGCCTCGACACCGGCAAGCCCAGATGGGAGCGGCTGGCGACGGCCATACTCCGGTGGAACACGAAGGTCCGCGTCGGTCCCCGCACTGATGACTGAACTGGGTATCGTTCCCCAAGTGAACATCTACACTGAGCACGCGCGCTCTTCGGACTGCATGGCAACCCCAGTTACCTATGTTGAGGTGAAGAACGCTGAGGGTGTGACCTGGTGGGGCGTGGGCATGTGTACCCCCACCCTCGATGCGTCACTTCGAGCAGTCCTGTCAGCAGCCAATCGAACCGTGTGCTCCTAGGTGTCGACCACTGATCTCATTGGGTGGTTTGGCGCCCTGATGGGTGGCTGCATGGCCGCCATTCAATACAGGCGGGCCAAGCGCGTCGGTGTCGATGGCATCTCACCGCTCACGGAGTCGATGTTTCTCATGGTGGGCATCTTCTTTATGGCCTATAGCTTGAT
>CAIVIS010000023.1 GCA_903906055.1 uncultured Acidimicrobiaceae bacterium | reverse complement strand
GCCGACCACGTCTGGCGTCCGCAGATCCCGTCGACACGGAGGCCCCTCCGGTACTGGAACCCCTCGACCGCGGCTCGGGTGCCTTCCCGGAACAACCCGTGGTCATCGACACCGGGAGGGAAGCCCAGGTCAGACAGGCGCTGCTGTACATCGGCAACCGCTTGACCTTCAGCCCCAAGGGCGAGGTTGATCTCAGGTTCGGGGCTCAACGGACGACCCCTCGCTGCGCTAGCACCACACAGACGAACGTCTCATGGTCCGCCGGCACGCTCAAATGTGGGCGGACAGCTCCTGCAACAGCTGGCCCTTGCCCTTGGCCCCGACGATCCGCATGGCTGGTTCGCCGTTCTTGAACAGGATGAGCGTGGGGATGCTCATGACATCGAACCGGCGGGTGATATCGAGGTTGTCGTCGATATTGAGCTTGACGATCTGGATCTTGCCCTCCTGCTCGGCGGCGATCTCCTCGAGCACAGGGGCGATCATCTTGCACGGGCCGCACCATTCGGCCCAGAAGTCCACCAGCACGGGAACGTCTGACGCCATGACATGCTCGTCAAAACTAGCGTCGGTCAGGTTTGCGATGTTCTCACTCATGATGGTGCCTGTTCCTTCTGGGACCGGATCGGACCCTACGTATGGCTGTGCGCTGACACGCTAGGTCAACCACAAGGACCATCATCGCATTCCCACCCGTGGTCAGTGGGAGGCAAATAGGTCAGTGGCCGGATGCGGCCTGGTCCTCGATCCACCGTTCGGCGTCGATAGCTGCCATGCAACCCGACCCGGCGGCCGTGATGGCCTGGCGGTAGCGATGATCCTGCACATCACCGCAGGCGAAGACCCCTTCGACGTTGGTATACGTGGTCGTCCCTACTGTCCGCAGGTAGCCGGTCGACTCCATGTCCAACTGGCCTTCGAACAGCGCCGTGTTGGGCTGGTGGCCGATGGCCACGAACAGCCCGGACAGCGCCATGTCCGTCTCCACGCCCGACTCGAGGTTCCGCACCCGAATTCCGGACACCTTGGTGTCGCCCATCACATCGACGACGGTGCTGTGCCACAAGAACTCGATCTTCGGGTGGTCCATGGCTCGCTTCTGCATGACCTTGGACGCCCGCAACTCGCCACGACGGTGGATGAGTGTGACCTTGTCGGCAAATTTGGTGAGGAACAGCGCCTCTTCGAGGGCGCTGTCGCCCCCACCGACTACGGCGATGTCCATCCCTCGGAAGAAGAAGCCGTCACAGGTGGCGCACGTAGACACGCCGTAGCCGAGCAGCCGCTCCTCGTTGGGCAGGTTCAACATCAGTGACTTGGCCCCAGTAGCCACGATCAGGGCCTCGGCCGCATAGGTGGGCTCGGCTGCGTCCGGATCGCCCACCCACAGGCGGAACGGGCGGCTGGACAGGTCTACCCGGGACACCTTGGACGTCACGTACTCGGTGCCGAACCGTGCGGCCTGCTCACGGAAGGCGACCATCAGGTCGGGACCCATGATTCCTTCGACGAATCCAGGAAAGTTCTCCACCTCGGTCGTCAGCATGAGCTGTCCACCAGGCTGATCGCTGGTCGATGACGGCTCGCCCTCGATGACCAAGGGAGAGAGTTGGGCGCGGGAGGCATAGATGGCCGCCGTGAGGCCGGCCGGACCAGATCCGATGATGATGACCTGTCGAGACTCGGTCATGCCAGGGCCGCAGCAGCAGCAGGGGTGCGGTCGATCCGCTGGGACCAAGCGACCACACCGGTCACCACGAAGATCACGCCGACGATCAGGTCGGACACCCAGACACGGTTACCCGGGATGTACACCGTCAAGATCCGGATCATGGTGATGGCCAGAAGGGTCACTGTGGCGATGCTGGCTGTCAGCACGATGATGCCGAAGACGATGGCCCGCGTGGCCAAGGTGAGCGGGCGCACGGCCTTGTTCTGAATGAAATCGACGACCATGTCGACTGCGTCGGCACCCTTGACGGGCAAGTCATCAAGGCCGGCCAGTCCGGGGAGAGATGAGGCGTGATGTTGAGGCGTCGGATCCATGACCAGAGGTTACTCCGATGAACGTCTGGTGCTGCAGGAAATAGTGGTTATCTCCTAGATGGAGCCCTCAATCCACCCTCACCATGCAGATACCGATCGTCCCGGGCCCGGTATGGGTTCCGATGACGGCCCCGAGGTCGCTCACCACGATGGGATGCTCGCAAGACAGGTCCTTGAGCAGAGCGAGGAAGTCATCGATGTCTGCAGCATCTCCATGGGCGACAGCAATGCGGCTCAACGGCGGCGATGTGAGTGCCTTGTCGGCCAGGTACTGCAGCGATCGGCCTCGGGTGCGCTGCTTGGACTCCTCGGCTACCTCGCCGTCGACCAAGGTGACCACGGGCTTGATGGAGAGCACGGAACCGAGCAACGCCTTGGCTCCGCCGATGCGGCCGCCCTTGGACAGGTGCTCCAGGTTCTCCACCGCCCCGAACACCGAAGTCCGGGGGACCAGTTCGACCACCCTGGCCTCGAGGGCATCAAGATCCGCCCCCGCCGAGGCCATGTCCGCTAGGTCCAGGACCATCAGGCCCAGTCCCATGGTCATGGAGCGTGAATCGAGGGCACGGACATCGATCGTGTCGGCTACGGCCTTGGCTGCCGCGGTGGCGGCTTGGAATGTGGCAGAAACTCCGCCGGAGAGGCTGAGACTGAGCACCCCGTCGTAGCCCTCCGCCGCGGCCGTTTTGAAGGCCTCCTGGAACGCCCCAGGGGATGGGGCGGCCGTCTCGGGGAGCACCGGGCTGGCCTTGCACCGGGCCCAGAACTCCTTGGTGGTCAGATCCTTGCCGTCGACGAACTCCTCGTCGCCAAAGCGGATCGAGAGAGGGACGATGACGATGCCGTGCGCGGCTGCCACCTCGGCCGACAGGTCACATGCGCTGTCAGTGATCACCCGGATGCGGGCCATGGTGCTACTCCTCGTCCGTGGGGGGCTCGATCGCCCCCGGTTGATCCGCCGGTCGCCCAGCAGTTGTCCGGTCACCCCCCAGGACACCCGGTGAGGCGTCCTCCCTCTCGTCGGGCACCGGACGCAGATGGCGTACCGGAGCCACGTCGGTCCCGGAGTTGATTCTTTCACGGAACTGATGGTCCGAGGACTGATCGGTGGACTGATCGATGGACTGATCGCCAGACTCGTCGAACGAGTCGTCTGCGGGGCGGTCTTCCACTTCAGACTCGTAGGCCGCCGATATATCGCCAGAAGCAGAAACGTCCGGGGTCACCAGACGGACAGACGCCAACGCGGCCCGTTGTCGGGGTGTATCGGACCCGGCTCCGTCGTCGGGGTCGGCATCGGCCAGGCCATCGCCCAGTCTGTCGGCGGCGTCGGAACTGGTGACCTCGGGTCCACCGACGCGAAGCTCTGGCACCCGTCTGGCCTCCCGGGAGGCCAACAGCACGGTCGTTGCGACGAAGGCGGCAGCACCGATGACCACTGCGAAGACCACTCGAGCCAGCAACACGAAGCCCGAGGTGGCTCCGGAGACGTTGACAGCCAGCAGGATGGCGACGGCCATGACGGCAGTCGATATCAGCACCCGGGTCACCGGAGTGGTCAGGTCGTGACCCCCGAGGCCCTTCTCCTTCTTGGCCACCAGAGACAAGGCGATGATGGCGGCCACCGAGTACGACACCGCTACCGACAGCGCCAGGCCTCGGACACCCAGCGAGCCCACCAGGGCCACACCGAGCACGATGTTCAATGCGTTCTGCAGGAGATAGATCCGGAAGGCCGTTCGAGTGTCCTGCATGGCTTGGAGCACCCGCACCATGTACAAGAACGTGCAGAAACCGGGCAGGCCCAACGAGAACATGGCCAACGTGGCAGCCGTGGTGGATGCCTGAGCCGCCGTCTCGGCGCCGTGGGCCAGGATCAGGTCGATCAGCGGATGGGCCAGGATGATCATGCCCACAGCCGAGGGAATGATGATGACCAGGATGCTGCGGAGTCCGAAGGTCATGCGGTGTCGGAATCCGGCGATATCTCCCACTGCCCATCGGGCGGAGAGCGAAGGGGTCACCGCACTCATGACTGATACGGCGATGATGCCGTAGGGGAGTTGGAAGAACGCGTAGGCGTAGGTGTACGCCGATACCGCACCCGGGATCCGAGCCCCGTCGGCCAGGGCCAGGATGACCACCAAGGCGATCTGGTTGGCCACCACGATCCCGAAGGTCCAGCCGGCCAGACGGGTGATCTTGCGCACAGCCTCGTGGCCCGGTTGCCAGCGGAACCGGATCTGCAGATCCGATCGTAGGAGCGAGGGGACGAGGAGCGCCCCTTGGACGACGACCCCGACGGTCGTCCCGATCCCGAGCAGCAGCAGGGCGGTGTGATGAGCCTGGATGGTGGCCAGGTTCGGATTCGGAACCAGGGCGTGGAACCACAGCAGCATGCCGATGACGATGAGGTTGTTGGCGATGGGGACGAACATGGGTGCGGCGAACTTGCCTTGAGTGTTGAGCAGCGCCGTCATGAGGGCGATCAGTCCATAGCAAGTGAGCTGTGGGACGAACCAGCGCAGCAAGAAGGTGGCCACCACCTGCTGCTGATGGGCGCTGGCGTGGTGGTTGGTCGAGGTGTAGAGGTCGATGATCGACGGGGTCAGGACGAAGAACGCCACTGTTGCCACCAGCACGATCGTCACCGTGACGGTCACCACTGAAGAGATGGCCTCCCATGCCTCCTTGGTGGCTTTGGTGGTCAACTCCGAGACGAACACGGGGACGAAGGTGGCGGCTAGGACCCCACCGATGACGATGTCCGTGATGATGTTCGGCGTGGTGTTGGCCAGGTTGTAGGCATCGGCGAACCCGCCGCCGCTGAGTGCGGCGGTGAGGGCCATGATCCGTCCGACACCGGTGATCCTGGACAGCGTGGTGCCGAGTGCCATACCGGCGGTGGCTCCCAGCAGGCGGCTGCGTGCACCGGCCGGAGGAGTCGGAATGTGCATGGGGCCGGTGGCCGCGGCCCCCGCCTCGACAGCGGCGTCCTCTTCGGTCATGAGGCCGAAGGCTCTTCTGCGGCGCGTTGGCGGCGTCTCCGCTTGAGCGAGGTACGGAACCACCACACGGCCAGGACCACCACGGCCCCTGCGGTCAGCACCACACCCACGACCGACGAGGAGGTAGATCTGACCGCCAGAGAACCGGCCACCAGGCGTAAGGAGCCATCGGGCGAGCGCACGCTGACCTGGAGGCGGAAGACCCCGGACACGCGGGTGCGCACCCGCACATAGACGACGTTGGAGTGCCGGGGCAGGAGTGTCACCGGCTGGGACCATGAGGTCTCACCGTTCGGGAAGAGCAACTTGTCGCTGCTCACTACGAGGGAGCCGGTCACCGGGTAGGGCGCCGTGGATGCCAGGGTCACGGGGACGAGGCCGCTCTTCGCCGTCAAGGTGATCGTCTGGTTCCCCTCTACCGCGAACTGCCCGAGCTGTGCGTCGATGGCAGAGGCGGCATTGACCGCTACCGACGACTGCTGGGGTGAACGCAGGCCCTGGGCCTGGGCACCCAGGACGAGATCCCCCAGCTGCTGGGTCAACGCGTGTGCGCCGGTAACCGCAGTAGCCAGCCCGTCGACGCGGATCCGCTGACTCTTGATGGCAGCTGCTGGCAGCCCTCCCACTCCGCTGGCCGCAGCCAGGCGGCATCCGTTTCGGCAGGTGGCTGGCACCGGGAACAGGGCGAAGAGCTCAGCGGTGGTAACGGCTTGGACCAGGGGGTTTGCGTTCAGTGACCCGAGCAGAGCATCGACGAAGGCGGGGTCGTCCGACCACGAACTCGGGGCCGTGGCCACTACCGCTCGGGGGGTGCTGCCGTTGGGCCGTTCGTAGTAGAGCTGGGCCAGTTCGGCGACCAGCTGATGGGCGGCCAGGACGGGGTTTCCTGGTGTACCGGTGAACCGGGAATTGAGGTCGTCACTGGAGGCAACCGTCGTGAGCTGGGCGTTCCGGGGACCCGAGAGTACGAACGGCTGGGCCGTAGATCCGCTCGAGGGCAAGGCAGTCAGCGCCGATGCTGGAATCACGAGTTGGCGAAATCCACCCGAGGCCAAGACTCCGACGGTGGATGCGTCTGCTCCATCCGTGGTGATCCACGGGCCCAGGCCGGCGCTCGGTTCCGGTGGGGCCCGACCGGTGACGCCGCCTACCACCTCTGTTCCACGCGCTACTTGGCGTGCCAACTCGGACCCCAGGCCGGATCCGACCATGGCCGCGGCATCCACCGGGGTGAACGGTGCGGTCGTCAGCTGATGTACTTCGGGGGTCTCGGCCAGCTGGGTGAGCTGGGTCAGAGTGGATTGGTGTCCGGTATTGGCCAGCAGCTCCACGGTCTGCCCGCTCACCGGCAACGTCACATGGACCGACGGATGCTGCACGGCGATGGAGGCAACTGTGGCGACTACGGCGGACACGGCTCGTTCGGAAGGAGTGGCCAGTGCGGCCGAGGGCCGGATCAGCAGCTCGGTCGGGGATGGCGCTCGGGCTGCGACCTGGGTCAGCTGCACGGGCAGGACCAGAGCAGCCCGCAGGCGCTGGGTGTCGGGGGTGGCCTCACTGAAGACCAGATGGGTGATGAATGCACCGACCACCGACGAGGTCGCGGTGTCGATCAGCTGGATGCGGACCGGGAACACCCCGGCAGGAAAGGATTGGCACTGCCCGCTAGCGGGCAGCAGGTGAATGGTGAACGGGGCGCCCGATGATGCCGCTGACGTCGCGCTCCCCCCGATGACGACCGGCATGGACAGGTCGAATCCGCCTCCGGCTAACGGAGGGAGATCGCTGACGGGCAGTGGCGAGGTAGTGGAAGAGACCGGGGCGCCGGTCAGGACCGATGTCAGCGACTGGTCGAACCCGGACAGGCTCGACAAGCACGAGTAGACGGCCACGGTCACCCCGAGGGCAGAAGCCGAGACGGTGGAGACGGCCTTGAGGTGGAGGTCGAATGCCTCTCCCGGGGTCACCCACGGAGTCTGGGACAACATGACGAGCGAGGGAGCCGATGCCGCCAGCGCGGCGGCGGATGCAGGCGTCGCGGTTCCGGCTGACGCTGGGGAACCCATATCGCCGGCCAACACGCCACCGACCAAGGTAAGAACGACCAAGACCGCGACGACCACTTGGTGCGCCGCTTTGGCACGTCTGGTTCCGCGCCCCGCTCCTCGATCGGCCAGCGCCACCGGGAGCGGGAAGGACCTGCCGCTGGCTGGTCCGGTGCCGCCGGGGTCGCTGCCCCCGGGGCAGGTTCTGGCTCGTTGCCGGTCCACGTCGAAACGCAGCCTATGTCAGCCGCACTACCTTGGGCGCGTGTTCCCCGAGCGCCTGCGGCCACTGGTCGAAGCAACTGCCGACCTGTCCGACCGCTTTCGGGCGGCCGGCCACACCCTCTACCTGGTCGGAGGGTCGGTGCGCGACGCCATCATTGCTGACCCCGAAGCGGCGACGGCTGACATGGATCACGATCTCGACTTCACCACTGATGCCCGACCCGACGACATCGAGGCACTGCTTCGTGGCTGGGCCGACGCCGTCTGGACCCAAGGCAAGCGCTTCGGCACCATCGCCTGCCTCCGGGGTGATCAGAAGTACGAGATCACTACGCATCGGGCCGAGGCCTACCACCCGGACTCACGCAAGCCCGAGGTGGCCTTCGGCGACAGTATCGAGGACGACCTGTCTCGGCGAGACTTCACCGTCAACGCCATGGCGCTCCGTCTCCCCGAACTCGAACTCATCGACCCGTTCGGGGGCCTGGTCGACCTGGCCGAGCGCCGGCTGCGCACACCGCTCGACCCCGAGGTGTCGTTTGCTGATGACCCGCTGCGCATGCTTCGGGCGGCTCGGTTCATCGCCCGACTGGACATGGAGCCCACCGACGAACTGGTCGAGGCGGTCAAGGCCGGACACGGACGGCTCTCGATCGTGTCTGCCGAGCGGATTCGCGACGAGCTGGACAAGATCATGGTGGTGGCCGTGCCGTCGACCGCTCTGTGGTTCATCGTCCGGACCGGACTGGCTGACGAGTTCCTACCCGAACTTCCTGGTCTTGCCCTCGAGCAGGACCCGATCCACCGCCACAAGGACGTGCTCGGACACACCCTGGCCGTGGTGGACAAGACGTCGCCGGACCGCTTGCTCCGTTTGGCGGCGCTCTTCCACGATGTCGGCAAGCCCCGCACCAGGGCGTTCGTCGATGGTGGGGTGACGTTCCACCACCACGAAGTGGTCGGGGCCCGGATGACCCGCAAGCGCATGGTGGCTCTGCGGTATCCGAACGACGAGGTCGATGTGGTGAGCGAACTGGTCAATCTCCACCTCCGGTTCCACACGTATCGGCTGGGCTGGACCGACAAGGCCGTGCGCCGTTACGTGCGTGATGCCGGTCCGCTCCTGGACCGGCTCAACGAACTGACCCGGTGCGACTGCACCACCCGCAACGCCACCAAGGCACGGGCGCTGGATCGCCGGATGGACGAGCTCGAGGCCCGTATCGACGATCTCCGTGATCAAGAGGAGCTGGACGCCATCCGGCCGGACCTCGACGGAGCCCAGGTGATGGCCCACCTGGGCCTGGCACCGGGACGCGATGTCGGTCGTGCTTTGGCCTTCCTGCTCGAGCTCCGAATGGACGAAGGCCCCCTCGATGAAGAGGAGGCCTTGCGTCGGTTGGATGTGTGGTGGGCCGAACAGGGCCAGCCCTCCGGCTGAGGGATCAGGCCTCAGGCCATACCGGGCCGGGGTCGCCATCGGCGAACGCCTCGACCATCTGGTGCGCCACGTCGTCGTGGTACTGAACCGGCGGGGACTTCATGAAGTACGCCGAAGGGCCGAGCAGCGGGCCACCGATACCCCGGTCGAGGGCGATCCTGGCGCATCGAACGGCATCGATGATCACACCGGCCGAGTTGGGGGAGTCCCACACTTCGAGCTTGAGCTCGAGATTGAGCGGCACGTCGCCGAAGTTGCGGCCCTCCATGCGGATGTAGGCCCACTTGCGGTCGTGCAGCCACGGGATGTGGTCGGAGGGGCCGATGTGGACGTCGTCGGGGTCGAGGTCACCGTGCTCGATCTGACTGGTGACTGCCTGGGTCTTGGAGACCTTCTTCGACTCGAGACGGTCCCGCTCGAGCATGTTCTTGAAGTCCATGTTGCCACCCACGTTGAGCTGGTAGGTGTGGTCGAGGGCCAGTCCACGGTCTTCGAACAGGCGGGTCAGGATCCGGTGGACGATGGTGGCGCCGACCTGGCTCTTGATGTCGTCACCCACGATGGGGAGTCCGGCATCGTGGAACTTCTTGGCCCAGACCGGGTCCGAGGCGATAAACACCGGGATGGCGTTGACGAATCCGACCCCGGCCTGCAGGCAGGCATCGGCGTAGAAGCGCTGAGCTTCCTCGGAGCCGACCGGCAGGTAGCTGACCAGCACTTCGGCGCCGGACTCCTTGAGGGCGGCGACCACGTCGACCGGCTCGGCCGGCGACTCTTCCACGGTCTCGCGGTAGTACTTGCCGAAGCCGTCGAGGGTCGGGCCTCGCTGCACGGTGATGCTCATGTCACCTACGGCGGCGAACCGGATCGTGTTGTTCTGCCCGGCGAAGATGGCCTTGCTCAGGTCGGTGCCGACCTTGGCGGCGTCGGCGTCAAAGGCAGCCACGAACTCGAGGTCGCTGACGTGGTAGCCGCCCAGCACGACGTGCATCAGACCAGGGACGGTGTCCCCTGCCTCTGCGTCGCGGTAGTACTCGACGCCCTGGATCAGCGAACTGGCGCAGTTTCCTACGCCGGCGATCGCAACTCGGATCTTGCTCATGATTTGGTTCCCTTCATGTGTGTGAGTGCGCCCCGAAGGGTCACGTTGGCTGGTGCACCCCAGAGGGTGATGGATCTCATGACGCTCCCGTGGGGGAGGTCGAGGTCATGGTGTCGTCGGACAGCGGATCGCTGTGGTCGGTCAGGTCGGT
>CAIVIS010000022.1 GCA_903906055.1 uncultured Acidimicrobiaceae bacterium | reverse complement strand
GATCGTCTTCACCAAGGGGGCAGCGCCATAGGCCTCTCCGACGCCCACGACACTGAGCCCGAGCAGGCTCATGAGTGCGGCTAGGACGATCTTTACGATCGTGTTCTTGCCGGACCTACGCGTACGAGACTGCTGCATCGAATCAACCCCCAAAGGATTTGTCATCTCCGTGCACGCCCAGTGGCCGAAACTCCCCCGGCAAACTGACGTGTGCCCGCGAATGCGGACTCCGTGAGGGTAGGGGATAGAACCGTCCAATGCAACGCACGGCACAAAGACCTGGTCGGAGGGGGGATATCGCGGCGTGGGCGCTGCAATCGCAGACGCCCGCACACCCCTCGGTGCAGCGTTATGCCTCCTGGACGCCCGCCACCAGCTTGGCCAGGGTGTCCTTGGCGTCGCCGAACAGCAGTGTCGTCTTCTCGTTGAAGAGCAGTTCGTTGTCGATGCCGGCGAATCCCGGACGCATCGACCGCTTCAGGAAGATGACGTGCTCCGCCTCGTCGGCGTTGATGATCGGCATCCCGTAGATGGGGCTCCCCGGCGTGTTCTTGGCCGCTGGGTTGACGGTGTCGTTGGCCCCCACCACCAAGGCCACATCGGCCGTCGCCATCTCTGGGTTGGCCTCGTCCATCTCTTTCAGCTCGTCGTAGGGCACGTTCGCCTCGGCCAGCAGCACGTTCATGTGACCAGGCATGCGACCGGCCACCGGGTGGATGGCGTAGAAGACCTCGACGCCGCGCTCCATCAGGAGGTCGGCCAGCTCGCGGGCAGTGTGCTGGGCCTGGGCCACGGCCAAGCCGTAGCCGGGGATGATGACGACCTTGCGGGCATAGGCGAGCAGCACGCCGATGTCTTCGGGCGTCCCCGTCTTGACCTGACGGGTCTCCCCCGTGCCATCAGCACCACCGGCGGCGGTCACCACCGAGCCGAAGGCGCTGAACAGCACGTTCGACAGCGAGCGTCCCATGGCCTTCGACATCATCCGGGTGAGCAGGATGCCCGAGGCACCGACCAGGGTGCCGGCGATGATCAGCAGGTTGTTGTCGAGGGTGAAGCCCGATGCGGCCACAGCCAGTCCGGTGAAGGAGTTCAGCAGCGAAATCAGCACCGGCACGTCGGCCCCGCCGATGGGCAGGACGAAGATGATCCCGAGCACCAGCGACAGCACGGCGGTGATCACCATCAGTGTCACGCTGCCCGTCAACAAGGTGGCCAGGGCGAGGGCCACGATGGCCACACCGACCAGCCCGTTGATGACCTGCTGGGCCGGATAGGTGATCGGGCGGCCCGTCATCAGCTCCTGAAGCTTGGCGAAGGCGATGGCGCTCCCGCTGAACGAGACACAGCCGATCAGCAGTCCGAGCAGCACTTCAGCAATGGTGTACACCGCTGGCTTGGCCGCCGAATCCGAGTGCTGCAGGAAGACGGTGATCGAGATGAGCGCGGCCGCACCGCCACCCACGCCGTTGAAGATGGCCACCAACTGCGGCATGGCTGTCATCTTGACCATGCGGGCCACGGGCACAGCGATGACAGCCCCGAGCACCATGGCCACGATGGCCAGGATCAGGTTGGTGGTGTGACTGCTGAACTGAGCTTCAGGGTTGAAGAAGGTCGCTCCCACGGCCACGATGGCAGCACCTGCGGCCAACAGGTTGCCGTTACGGGCCTGCTTGGGGGAGCTCAGTCCCTTGAGGGCGACGATGAACGCCACTGCCGCCAGTAAGTAGATCAGGTCGATCCAGATGGTGAGCGTCACTTGGCACCACCCTCAGCGTCAGCCGACTTGGACTTGGACCCGCCCCTGGGCGGACCGTCCCCGGGCTTGGACTTGAACATCTCGAGCATCCGGTCGGTCACCGTGAAGCCGCCCACGATGTTGAGCGTGGCGAGGAGCACGGCAAAGAAGCCCAGGATGATCTGGGCTGTGCCGGTGGCTGTGCCCATGATGATCATGGCGCCCACCAGCACGATGCCGTGGATGGCGTTGGAGCCGGACATCAGCGGCGTGTGCAGGATGCTCGGCACCCGGGCCACGACCTCGTTGCCCACGAAGATCGCCAGAATGAAGATGGTCAGGAATTCGAGGATTCCAGTGGTACTCATGACGCTCCCTGCTCATTGTCGGCGCCAGCCTCTGCGGGCGCATCGGTCGGTGCGGCGGCGGCCGGAGCCGGTGCGGCGGCGGCCGGAGCCGGTGCTGCGACACTCAGTCCCAGAGCCTCGGCCGTGGCGGCGTGGACGACCTGTCCGGCCCGCACCACACACGTGCCGATGACGATCTCGTCCTCGAAGTCCGGAACCAGCTCGCCTTCTTTGACCACGAGGCCGAGGAAGTTGGAGATGTTCCGGGAGTAGAGGAAGCTGGCATGGGTGGGCATGGTGGCCGGTGGGTTGCTCATCCCGACCACGGTGACGCCGCCGACACGCACGGCTTCACCGGCGACCGACAGCTCGCAGTTGCCGCCGGAGTCAGCGGCCATGTCGATGATGACCGCTCCTTCGGACATGCCGTGCACCATGGCCTCGGTCACCAGGATCGGCGCCTTGCGGCCGGGGATCTGGGCGGTGGTGATGACCACATCAGAGGCCGCCACCTCGGCGGCCAGCAGTTCTTGCTGCTTGGCCAGGTACTCGGCCGACTGCTCCTTGGCGTAGCCGCCAGCGCCGTCTTGGGTCTCGAGGTCGAGCACCACGAACTTGGCGCCGAGGCTCTCGACCTCTTCTTTGGCTGCGGCGCGCACGTCGTAGGCGCGCACGACAGCACCGAGGCGGCGCACGGTGGCGATGGCCTGAAGACCTGCCACACCGGCTCCCATCACCAGAACCTTGGCTGGCGGCACTGTGCCCGCTGCGGTCATGAACATGGGGAAGAACTTGGCCAGATGCTCGGCGGCTGACAGTCCGGCCCGGTAGCCGGCCACGGTGGCCTGGGACGACAGTGCGTCCATCGACTGGGCCCGGCTGATCCTGGGCAGGAGGTCAAGGCTGTAGACCGTCGCTCCCTTGGCCGCTAGGGCCTGGACGACGTCGGCAGATGCCACGGGCTGAAGGAAGCTCATTACCGAGACGCCCTGGGGCAGCATGGCCACCTCGTCGATGGTCAGGGGCTGCACGTGGGCCACGAACGCCGCGTCCTTCAGTGCCGAAGCGGCGTCGGCGACGACGGTCGCCCCCGCCTGCACGAAGTCCTCATCGGAGAACCGGGCGCCTTCGGCGGCTCCCGACTGCACGATGACGTCGACTCCGGTCTTGGCCAGCTTGGCCGCTACTTCGGGGACGATCGCTACGCGATCCTCTCCCGGGCGCGACTCCTTGATGACGGCGAGTTTCACGGCATTGGGTATACCAGGCATTGGGGGGGAACCAGTAAATTGACCTGAGTCCGAGCGCAATGACGGGCTGGTTCGGCCACTTCGACCGTCCAGAGGAACCACCGGTCACTGTCCATCGCCGGGCCGAGATCCTCGGCCGATACGACGCCAAGGGACCTATCGAGTCAGCGGCCCTGCGAGTCAGGGGTCCCAGGAATCAGGGGCTGGGTGTCTCCCCGGCATCCTTCGCAAATGGGTCCGGGCCGCGCACGGTCACCAGAGAGTCCACGGATGCGGGTGTCCCGTCAGGCAGGAGCACGGTCTGGCCCTGGGTGCGCGAGAAGACGGTGATCTCGGGTCCCGAGGCGAAGTTGCGGGCATCGGCCTGGGCGAGTGGCTCGGTGAAGTAGAACCCCTGGGCGGCGTCGGCGTCGAAGGATGCCGCTATCCGTAGCTGGTTGGCGTTCTCCACCTGCTCGACGATGGTCGACATGCCCAGCGAATGGGCCATATGGATGACGGTCTCGACCACCAGGCGGTTGATTCCCTGATTCGACTCGAGTCCGGCGACGAACGATCCGTCGATCTTGACCGTGCTGATGGCATGCCGCTTGAACGGTTCGAAGGATGACCAGTTGGTGCCGACATCGTCGACGGACAGTTGGACACCCATTTCTGACAGGGCCTGGAGATCGGCGGCAGCGGTGGGGTCGACCACTGCGCCCTCGGTCACCTCGATATTCAATTGATCGCTCCGCAGGCCCGACTCTTCAAGGGCGGAAGCGACGGCCACCGACACTTCGCCCCGCTGGAGCTGCTCCACCGTGCAGTTGACGCCGAGCTGGATGCTGGGCAGCCAGTTGCAGGCCTCTACGCACGCTGCCGCCACGATCCACCGAGTCAGCGGGCCGATGTCGCCACTGGCCTCTGCCGCCGGAATCAACAGATCCGGGGAGATCCGCCCCCGGGTCGGATGCCGCCACCGCACCAAGGCTTCCATGCCGAGCAGTCTTCCGTTAGAGGCGTCGACCACCGGCAGATACTCCAGGTAAGGGGTCCCTTGCAGGGTCAACGTCGGTTCCGGATAGGTCAACATGCGGCTCGCCAATTCTGGACCCGACTCACTGCCGCCCCAATCTGGGACGGTCCACTGCTGCTGGTCCTAAGGATGACCATCGGCTGATCAGTAGCGGAACTTGAGCGGAAACCGAAGACCTCGATGGGGAGGCCACGACCATCCAGGAACTTGCTCCCTCTGCCACTGCTCCCTCTGCCACATAACCCGAGACCTACTCGGCCGAACGGCACTACTCGCTGACCAGGCCCTCTACCGCGGTCAGGAAGGCTGGGCGCTCCCCTCCTCCGTGGGCCAGTACGTTCCCTCCGGTCACATAGGCGGCCAGCGGGGAGGCCAGGAACAGGCAGATGCCGGCGATGTCCGTCGGTGTTCCGAACCGGCCCAGCGGCACGGTGGCCGCCACCTGGGCCATCCCGGCGGCCCCGCCGTAGTGGGCATCGGCGGCCTCGGTGGCTACCAGGCCGGCGCTGAGCGCGTTCACCCGCACCTTCGGGGCCCACTCGATGGCCAGGGACTGCGTCAGGTTGATCAGTCCCGCCTTGGCCGCCCCGTAGGCGGCGGTACCGGGCGACGGGCGCAGCCCGCTCACCGAGGTGATGTTGATGATCGATCCGCCCTCGTCCTGGCTCTGCATGACGGCGTTGGCCGCCTGAGCGCAGTACAGGGGTGCGAGCAGGTTCAGCTGCACGATCGACGCCGAAAACCGCGGCGATGCGGTGGCTGCATCGGCACCGGGCGAACCGCCGGCATTGTTGACGAGTACGTCGAGGCGCCCGAATCGATCGACCGTGGCCGCCACTACGGAGGCGGCCTGGTCGCCGTCGCGTAGATCGGCAGCCACAAAGTGAGCTCTGCGCACGGCACCGGACCGGTCAGATGCGGTCGGGAGGTCGGCGTCTTCCACCACCGTCCGCCCGCACACCATGACCTCTGCTCCTGCGGCCAGGAATCCCTCAGTGATGCCGCGGCCGATCCCCCGGGCACCTCCCGTCACGATGACCACCCGCCCATCAAAATCCAGCGGGTCGATCCGGTCGGTGTCTCCGTGTCCTGCCACTGCTGCCTCCCTGGTTGCGGCTGGTACTGTCCTGACCACTATTACCTGACACTGCATCAGATCCGGACCAGGGTCGGCTACGCCCCAGACACGGATCAGAGCAGACGTCGACGCACCACCTGACACGCCGAGTGCGTGGCCAGCCCCCTCTTGGCCCCGCACGTGCCGGCCGGGATGACCGGCCCGCAACAGACCCCGGAGGACCCATGCCTATCGTCACCCACCAGATCCGACCCGGCATCGCCGAGGTGGTCATCGACCATCCGCCCGTGAACGCCCTCGACGTGGCCGGATGGTACGCCTTGGCCGACGCCCTCATCGCCGCTGGTCGGGTGGAGGAGAACCGGGTGGTGATCCTGCGTGCCGAGGGCCGCGGGTTCTGCGCCGGCGTCGACATCAAAGAGATCCAGGCCAAGGGCGACCAGGCGCTGATCGGGGCCAACCGGGGCTGCTTCGCCGCCTTCGCCGCCGTCTATGAGTGCGAGGTCCCGGTTATCGCCGCCGTCCACGGGTTCTGCCTCGGTGGAGGCGTCGGCCTGGTGGGGAACGCCGACATCGTGGTGGCCTCCGACGATGCCACCTTCGGCCTACCCGAGGTGGACCGCGGTGCCCTGGGGGCAGCTACCCACCTGTCGCGCCTGGTACCTCAGCACCGGATGCGCTCGATGGTCTACACAGCCAAGCCGGCCACCGCCGCTGAGCTCCACCACTACGGGTCAATCCTCAACGTGGTCCCCAAAGAGCAACTGGTAGACGCCGCCTACGAAGTCGCCGAGGACATCGCCGCCAAGAGTCCGACCATCATTCGGCGGGCCAAGGAGTCGCTCAACGGCATCGATCCGGTCGATGTCCGGACCAGCTACCGCCTCGAGCAGGGTTTCACCTACGAACTCCATGTAGCCGGCGTGGCCGACGAGCAGCGGGCTGCCTTCGTCGAAAAGCGCGACGCCGACACCACTCGCTGACCGGCACCATCCACTCCACCACTGAACAGACGGGACTGACACATGGCTGACAAGCGGACGACGCTCGACGAGTTCGTCGCAAGCCTCTCCTCGGGCATGACCATCGGCATCGGCGGCTGGGGCTCGCGCCGCAAGCCGATGGCCGCCGTGCGCGCCATCCTGCGGTCCGATCTCACCGATCTCACCGTCGTCTCCTACGGCGGGCCCGACGTCGGGCTCCTGTGCGCGGCTGGCAAGGTGGCCAAGGCCGTCTACGGGTTCGTGACTCTCGACTCCATCCCCACCGACCCCCACTTCAAGGCCGCTCGCCAGTCCGGTGCCATCGAGGCCATGGAGGTCGATGAGGGCATGTTCTACCTCGGCCTCTTGGCCGCATCGCAGCGGGTTCCGTTCCTCCCCACCCGCTCCGGCCTCGGCTCCGACGTAATGACCGTCAACCCGTCGCTGCGGACCGTCCGCTCTCCCTACGGCGACGGCGAGGAGCTGGTGGCCATGCCGGCCTTGCGCCTCGATGCTGCTGTGATCCATGTCAACCGGGCCGATGCGGCCGGATCCGGTCAGATCCTCGGGCCCGATCCCTTCTTCGACGAGCTCTTCTTGGGGGCAGCGGATCGCCGCTTCATGACGACAGAGCGCATCGTGGCCACCGATGAACTCGCCGCCGAAGGGCCCATCCAGACCATGTGCATCAGTCGGCTCCTGACCGACGGAGTGATCGAGACCCCCGGGGGGGCGCACTTCACCGCCTGTGTCCCCGACTACGGACGCGACGAAGGGTTCCAGAAGGAGTACGTAGCCGCCGCTGGCGACCCAGATGCGTGGGCTGCCTTCGTCGAACGCTTCTTGGCCGTCGATGAGGCCGGCTACCAGGCAGCCACCCTCGAGGCCGCCGACGAGCGAGCCGCGGCCAAGGCCGCCGCCAAAGCCGCTGCTGCATCCAAGGAGGGCGCATGACCGATACCACCGCAACCGACATCACCCGGGCCGACTACTGCGCCGTCGCCTGCGCCGAGGTATTCCGGGGCGATGGCGAGGTCATGGCCAGCGCCTTCGGCACCGCACCCGCCCTTGGGGCCCGGCTGGCCCGCCTCACCTTCGCACCCGACCTCGTGCTGACCGACGGTGACGCCGCTCTGGTCGACGGCGCCCCGCCGCTCGGTGCTCCACCCGCGTCACTGGTCTTCGAATCCCACATGCCTTATCGCAGGGTCTTCGACGTGGTGTGGTCCGGCCGGCGCAACCTGATCATGATGGCGTCCCAGATCGACCGGACCGGCAATCAGAACATCAGTGCCATCGGCCCGTGGGGCCAGCCCAAGGCGCAGTTGGTAGGCGTGCGTGGTGCCCCGGGCAATACCGTCAACCACACCACGAGCTACTGGGTGCCGAACCACTCGACCCGATCGTTCGTCGAGCAGGTCGATGTCGTCTCGGGTGTGGGCTATGCCCGCGCTGCAGCGGCGGGGCCGTCGGCCACCAAGTTCCACGAGATCCGCTTCGTCATCTCCAACCTCGGTGTCTTCGACTTCGCCACCCCGGACCGGGTGATGCGTCTCGTCTCCGTGCACCCCGGCGTATCGGTCGACGACGTCGTGGCCGCCACCGGGTTCGAGCTCGTCATCCCCGACGTGGTCCCCGACACCCGCCCGCCAACGGCGGAAGAGCTGGCGCTGCTGCGCGACGTGCTCGACCCAAGGGGCATGGCGGACCGTGAGGTGAAGGCGTGACCCATCCCGCCCTGCACACGCCCTTCTGCGACCTCGTAGGCGTCCGCTACCCCATTGTCCAGACCGGCATGGGCTGGGTGGCGGGACCCCGTCTGGTGGCGGCCACCGCCGAAGCCGGCGGACTCGGCATCCTGGCCTCGGCCACCATGACCTACGACGAACTCGTGGCAGCCATCGCCGACGTGCGTGCTCGCACCGACAAGCCGTTCGGCGTGAACATGCGCACCGACGTGGCCGACGTCGGCGACCGGATCGCCCTGATGATCGAGAACGGGGTGCGGGTTGCCAGCTTCGCCCAGGCCCCCAATCCGGCGCTGGTGGACCGTTGCCGAAGTGCCGGTCTGGTCGTCATGCCGACCATCGGGGCCCGCCGCCACGCCGAGAAAGTGGCCGAATGGGGCGTCGACGCCGTCATCGCTCAAGGTGGCGAGGGCGGCGGCCACACCGGAACCGTCCCGACCTCCCTGCTGGCCCCAGCTGTGGTCGACGCCGTCGGCGACCGGGTAGCAGTCATCGCCGCCGGCGGCTTCTTCGACGGGCGGGGCCTGGTGGCCGCCCTGGCCTATGGCGCGTCAGGCATCGCCATGGGGACTCGTTTCCTGCTCACCCAGGAGAGCCGGGTGCCCGACGACGTGAAGCAGCTCTACCTGAAGACCCCGGTGACCGGGACGGTGGTGTCCACGGCAGTGGACGGTGCTCCCCAACGCGTGATCCGTACTGATCTGGTCGACCATTTGGAGAAGTCGGGCTGGCTCCGATCGCTACCGCGAGCGCTGGCCAACGCGCACGCCTTCCGCAAGGAGACCGATACGACGTTGTCGGCATTGCTCAAAGAAGGTCGGGCGATGAAGCACGGGAACGATCTGTCGTGGCCGCAGGTCGTCATGGCCGCGAACGCACCCATGATGACCAAGGCCGCACTGGTCGACGGGCGGACCGATGTCGGGATCCTCCCCACCGGTCAGGTCGTGGGTGAGATCGACGAGCTGCCCACGGTGGCACAACTGATTGCCCGCGTCATGAGCGAAGCCGGTCAAGTCCTCGACCGCTTGGGCGCGCACTCAGCCGACTAGCGGCACCGCACGGTTCCCTCGGCTTCAGCGGGGGGTCGCGCGCCATTCGAGACGGCGTCCCAATACCGAAATTGCCCATTGTTTACCGGTTGGGGGTGGGCCATACTTTGGTCCTCACAGCAACCGGACTGCTACTCAGCGGTCCGCATCCCACCACCGACTGGATAACGACTTAGGGAGTGTTCTCCTGACGTCCGCGTCACTCCGGTGGACCACCAACGGTCCAGGAGGTCACATGTCCGCAGAAATGGATTCCGACGCAGTGTCGGCTCGCGCCGCAGCAGGTGCACCGATGCATATCACCGGGGTCGGAGCCGTAACCGGCTACGGATGGGGCACCAAGCACGTGTGGGACGGGTTCCTCTTGGGAGAGAGCGCCGTCAAGTTGACCGGAGGCCTCGACGGCTACGTCGACGGCGGCTACGCCTACCTGTCACGCATCACCGATGAGGGCGATCGGCGCGACGGACCCAGTCGCTTCATGCAGGCACTGCGGTACTCGGCACGCGAGGCCATCTCCGATGCCCGTGAGCGAGGGTGGAAGCCCGGCCCGGTCGTAGGAGTCGTCCATAGTCTCGTGCTCGGCGATGTCGACATGTGGAGCGAGTTCTACCGGTCCGACGAGGAGCGGGTCCGGGCTCGGCGCTGGGTGAACATGATGCCCTCGACTGTGATCTCGATGCTGATGAAGGAGAACGACTTCCACGGCCCGGCCATGTCGGTCTCCGCCATGTGCGCCTCCGGCAATGCCGGAGTGATCACGGCCAAGTCCTGGATCGACTCGGGCCTGGCCACCGACGTCATCCTCCTGGCCACCGATCTCTCGGGCCATCCGAAGAACCTGCGCGGGTTCAGCGATGTCGGCGTTGCCGTGCTCGACACTCCCCCGTTCGAGGCATGCCGTCCCTTCCAAGAGGGGAGCCGCGGGTTCGTCGGTGGCGAGGCTTCGGTGGCCATGGTGCTGTCGAATCAGGACGAGGGATCTCATGCAGCCATTTTGGGCGGATCCATGTCGATGGACGGGTACAACGCCGTAGCCATGGCGCCCGACCTCGACGACGTGTTCCGGTGCTTCCGCGACGCCATGCGCATCTCCGGGGTGGAGGCCTCGGACATCGCCTACATGAACGCCCACGGGCCAGGTACGGCGCAGTGTGACGCCGCTGAGGCCCGGGTGCTCGACGAACTGTTTCCCGACGCCCACGGCATCTTTTCCGTCAAGCCGCTCACCGGGCACTGCCAGGCAGCGGCATCGGCCGTGGAGATCCTGGCCACCATCTACGCCTTCCAGACCGGCTTCGTCCCTGCCCCCCGCCAGGTCTCCGCTGGCCATCCGCGCCTGCTGAACGGGCTCACCGCCCGCCTGCCCGGCCCCATGATCAAGTCCTCCATCGGCATGGGTGGATTCAACTCGGCCTTGGTGATCGGCGAGCCCCCAGCCTGACCGAGCGACCTCAAAGTGACGTCAGGCTCAAGATTGACGAGTCTGAGGCCGATGGTTGAGGTCTATGGCAACCGCGAAGGAGTTTGAGCGCAGGCGCACAACCTTCGACCGCGTCGCGGACAGCACCTCGGTGCTCGGCGACCGGCCGTTCGAGTTGGCCCAGGAGCTCAACCTGACCGGCACCAGTCTCCCTACGGCCACGTGGATCTACGACATGGCGTCTGATGCCGTCTCGTGGTCATCTCCGATCGAATCACTGTTCGGCTTCACACCAGGAGCCCCGGGTTTCGCCGTCCGCTGTCCCGGAACCGAACAGCCCGAGCCGCACATCAGCCCGGTCGGTCCGGTCCTTCCCGGGTGGACACCCCTGCCAGCCGAAGGATCTTCTGACCAGACGGCCAACCGAGTTGCGACGGTCGACGCCCTGCTGCTCGATCCGTTGCTCGCTCCCCTGCGTGCCGGCATCCCGCCGTCCGAGTTCGAACTCCATGTCGCCGTCACCTGTCCCGACGGCTCGGAGCACAGTGTGGTGGTCCGAGCGTCCCCGGTCATGCTTCCCCCAGGTCCTGATCTGGCGATCACACAGCCGATTCGCCTGTATGCCGGCGTCGTCATCGACATCACCGCTCAGCAGAAGTTCGAACGCGAGCTCGGCGAGCTGGTCAACCGGTACCGGCTCCTGTCCGAGGTGTCTCCCGACGTCGTTGCCGTCCACCAGGGCGGTCTGTTGGTCTACGGCAACCGCGCCGCAGCCCGCCTCATCTTTTCCGGCTCGCCCGAGTCGGAAAAGGAGTATGCCCAGATCGTGGCCGAGAACTTCGGCCGGCCGGTGACCGACATCGTCGATGCAGCCGACATTCCCGGCATGGTCGAACGCCTGAGCCAGCTGACCGAGGACGGCCAATTCTTCGAACATGGTGAAGCCCGCATCAAGTCGGTCGACGGAACGTCCACCGTCATGGAGCTCACCAGCATCCGCACCACGTGGAACGGCGAACCCGCCTTCCAGGTGATCGCCCGAGATATCTCGGAGCGCTTGGCCGCCGAGGCCGCGGCCCGCTACCGGGCCAGTCTGATCGCCCATGTCTCCGATGCCATCATCGGTATCGACGCGGAGGGTCGGATCGAGAGTTGGAACGAAGCCGCCCAGGCCATCTATGGATGGACAGAGGGCGAGGTCGCCGGGCTCTCGATCGGAACCGTGGTCACCGCCAATCGCACGGACAGCGCGGCGGTGCTCGAACGTGGCCAGCATGCCCACCATCGCAAGGATGGGTCGTCGGTCGATGTCCTGGTATCCATCGACCCGTTGATCGATGACTACGCCCAGCCATCGGGGTGGGTGGTGGTGTGCACCGAGCTCACCGACGCACGTCAGGCCGAAGCCGGCAGACGGGCCGCCGAGGAGCGCTACGAGGCAGTGGTGGCATCGCTGAGCGAAGGGATCATCCTCTTCGACAAGTCCGGCGCCATGAGCGCCCACAACCAGGCCGCCTCAACCATCCTCGGCTCCCGGCTCGCCGAATGCAACGGCCACCAGCTGTTCACCGGCCCCGGCATCGCCACCTCGGCCGACGGCATGCCTCTGGCCCCCGCCATGTTCCCCCACGTGCGGACACTCGTCTCTGGAGAGTCCGAAGATGCAGTGGTGATCGGTGTCACCGACGACGAGGGCAGGCACCAGTGGCTGTCGGTGAGCTCGCGACTCCTGTCGGGGGCACGCCAGTCCGATGCGCCCATGGTCGTCTGCTCGTTCACGGACGTGACTGATCGCAAGGCCGCAGAGGCACAGCTCCACTGGCTCGCCTACCACGACTCGCTCACCGGGCTGGGCAACCGGAGCTACTTCAACGACGAACTCGAGCGCGAGCTCATGATCTCCATGCAGCACGAGACCAACCTGGCGGTGCTGTTCATCGACCTCGACCGATTCAAGCTGGTCAATGACTCCTTCGGCCATGCCAGCGGTGACGAACTGCTCTTGGAGCTGGCCCGAAGGTTCAAGATGACCGTCCGCAAGGGAGACGTCGTCAGCCGGTTCTCCGGTGATGAGTTCGTCGTCCTCTGTCCGAACGTGCGCGACGTCGCCCACGCGGTCGAACTGGGCGGCGAGTACTCCAAGGTGATCGATCAGGCCTTCCGGCTCTCCACCGGGCGATCCGTCGTCGTGACCTGCAGCGTCGGCGTCGCCTTCGTGGTGCAAGGTGATCAGACCGCCCAAGACATCCTGCAGCAGGCCGACACCGCCATGTTCAAGGCCAAGAACAGCGGTCGGTCGCGTATCGAGGTGTTCGACGATTCGCTTCGGGTCAAAGCGGTCGCCCGCCTCGAGATCTACGACGACCTGCGCCACTCGATCGAGCACGACGAGTTGGTCGTGCTCTACCAGCCCATCGCCTCGGTCACAGACGGGAAGATCGTCGCCCTCGAAGCCCTGGTGCGATGGAACCACCCGACGCGGGGCCTGCTCGGGCCCATGGAGTTCATCCCGTTCGCCGAGGAGACCGACCTCATCTTTTCGCTCGGGCGCTGGGTGCTACGTGAGGCCTGCGCCACCATGGCCCGTTGGCGCCGTGAGGTACCGGGGGCAGAGAACGCCTACATCACGGTCAACCTCTCGGTGCACCAGCTCAGCGATACCACGCTCCTCCAGACCATCGCCGAGGCGCTCACCGATTCTGGCCTGCCGCCCGAGGGACTGCTCCTCGAGGTCACCGAGTCGCTGCTGATGAGTGAGAGTGACGAGACCGTCGACGCCCTCAATGGGATCCACGCCATGGGGGTCGGCCTGGCCATCGACGACTTCGGCACCGGCGAATCCTCGCTGGCCCGCCTGAAGCGGTTTCCGGTCAAGGTGCTCAAGATCGACAAGTCCTTCGTGGACGGCCTCGGCATCCTCCAGACCGATGAGGCCATCGTGGCCGCCATCGTCCAGCTCTCCAAGGCACTGGGACTGGTGGTCCTGGCCGAAGGGGTCGAGACCCCCATACAGCTCGAGCGGGTGCGGGCGCTCGGTTGCGACCTCTATCAGGGATTCCTGATGTCGCGGCCGATCAGCGCCGATCACGTCGACTTCGCCAAGCAGGCGGAGACGACCCCGCAGACAGACCTCCCCACGTAGCGGCGTACTCCGGTACCCGTTACGTGGGGCGGGCCCGCGGCTGGGCTCGTTCGCCGATCGCCGATCGCCGATCGCCGATCGCCGATCCCAGCGGCTCAGCCCAGGCGTTCGATGATGGTGGCGTTGGCCTGCCCGCCGCCCTCGCACATGGTCTGGAGTCCGTAGCGAGCCCCGGTGCGCTCCATTTCGTTGAGCAGCGTGGCCATGAGGCGGGCCCCCGAGCCACCGGTGGGATGTCCGATGGCGATGGCCCCGCCGTTGACGTTCACCTTGTCCATGTCGGGATGGTGCTCCTTCTCCCATGCCAGCACCACCGAGGCGAAGGCCTCGTTGATCTCGATCAGGTCGATATCCTCCAGCGAGAGCTTGGACTTCTGCAGCACCAGCGACGTGGCTGGGATGGGTGCGGTCAGCATGATCACCGGGTCGTTGGCCGCCACGGCAAACGTGTGGAACCGGGCCCGAGGGGTCAGCCCCAATTGCGAGGCCCGCGCTTCGGACATGATCAGCACGGCGGCGGCTCCATCAGAGATCTGCGACGACGATGCCGCCGTCACCAGTCCGTCCTCCACGAAGCACGCCGGGAGCGAGGCCAACTTCTCGTAGGTGGATCCGGCGCGCACGCCCTCGTCGAAGGTCAGCATGCCTTCGCCCGCCGGGTCGCCCTCGTCAGTGCCGGCCACGGCCACCTTGTCCTCGATCCGAGCCCGTCGGGTGGCCATGGGGACGATCTCGTTGTCGAAGCGTCCCTCGGCGATGGCCTGGGCGGCACGCTCGTGGGACTGCAGCGCAAACCGGTCCATCTCCTCACGGGTCACTCCCCATCGGCGGGCGATCTCCTCGGCGCACAGGCCCTGATGGATGAAGTCGAACCGCCCGTGGACGGTGGGGCCGTAGGCCTCGCCCGGGCCGTGCTCAGTTGTCGAGCCGATCGGCACACGACTCATGGCCTCGACACCGCCGCCGATGACGATGTCCATCGCTCCCGATGCCACGGCTTGGGCGGCAAAGTGGACCGCCTGCTGGGCCGAGCCGCACTGACGGTCGACCGTCGTCCCCGGGACGGTGTCCGGAAACCCAGCGGCCAGGGCAGCGTTGCGGCCGATGTTCATCGACTGCTCGCCCACGGTCATGGTGCACCCGAAGATCACGTCTTCGACCATGGCCGGATCGAGATCGTTACGGGCCAGGAGCGCCATGAGCGGCTGGGCGGCAAGATCCACGGCGTGCCACCCGGACAGCCGTCCGTTCTTCCTTCCCACTGGAGTGCGGACGACATCGACGATCACAGCGCTGGCCATGCAGACATTGTGACCGATCTGCCGCGGTTGCCGGAAATCTGGTGGTGTGTCAGATTTCCTATCGACCGGGCGGAGCAACTCTGTCTCCGGCCGAGCGAGGGAACCAACTGATGGACCGACCGATGGACCTGCACTACACCGACGCCCAGGAGGCGTTCCGGGCCGAGGCCCGATCCTGGCTGGACGCCCACGCGCCCGCTCCCCGGTCGCTGGCGTCACTCGATACCGCGGCAGGGTTCGAGGCTCACCGGGCGTGGGAGGCCGAGCTGGCCGCTGACCGGTGGTCCGTCGTGTCGTGGCCCGAGGAGTTCGGTGGCCGCGGGGTGGGGATCCTGGAGTGGCTGGTATTCGAGGAGGAGTACTGGCGAGCCCAGGCACCCCTGCGGGTCAGCCAGAACGGCGTGTTCTTGCTGGCCCCGACCATGTTCGAGTTCGGCACCGATGCCCAGAAGCAGCGATTCCTGCCACCCATGGCCTCGGCTGCCGAGATCTGGTGCCAAGGATGGTCAGAGCCCGATGCAGGCAGCGACCTCGCCGGCATCCGCAGCCGGGCCCAGCGCTCGGACGACGAAGGCGGATGGGTCCTCAGCGGCCAGAAGACCTGGGCCTCGCGCGGCGCCTTCGCCGAATGGTGCTTCGGTCTGTTCCGCACCGACCCCGAGGCCGAACGTCACCGGGGCCTGACCTACTTCCTGATCGACATGGCCACTCCCGGGGTGACCGTCCGTCCCATCCCGCAGATCGACGGGGAGTCCGGGTTCGCCGAGCTGTTCTTCGAAGATGTGTTCGTCCCCGACGACCTGGTCCTCGGCGAGGTCGGGAAGGGTTGGAACGTAGCCATGGCCACCGCCGGGTCTGAGCGTGGACTCAGCCTGCGCAGCCCGGCCCGCTACAGCCGCGCCGCCGAGCGCCTGGTCGACCTCTACGCCGACTGCCTCGAGCGCGACCCCGACCGGGCTCGCCGCAGTGCCGACTCGGTAGCCCAGGCATGGATGGACGCCGAGGCCTACCGCCTCAACACGCTGTGGACCGCCACCCGGGTCCTCGACGGCGGCTCGGTCGGCCCCGAGGCCAGCGCCAACAAGATCCACTGGTCGCAGACCGACCTGTCCATCCACCGGGCCGCCCTCGACCTACTCGGTCCCGAGGCCGAGTTCCACGGGGACGGCGTAGACGCCCCCTGGCTCGACGGCTTCCTGTTCGCACTAGCCGGCCCCATCTACGCCGGCACCAACGAGATCCAGCGGAACGTGGTGGCCGAGCGCATGCTCGGGCTGCCGCGAGGCTGAGCGGGAGCGACCGACATGCACTTCGCCTTCACCGAAACCCAGATCGAGTTCCGCGACGCCGTGCGCCAGGTACTGGCCAAGGAGTGCACGACCGACGACGTGCGCGCTGCATACGAGGCACCCGCGGCGCGCACGGGGCGTTGGGACACGCTGGCCCAGATGGGCATCACCGGCCTGGCGGTGCCCGAGGCCCACGGCGGCCTGGGGCTGGGACTGGTCGACCTCGTGCCCATCATCGAGGAAGCCGGACGGGTGGTACTCCCCGAGCCGCTGGCAATGACCGCTGGAGTGGCCGGGCCGCTCCTCGCCGATGTGAACACGACCGCCGCCGGTGGGAACGCCCACGTCGTGCGGTGGCTCGAAGGGGTCGCCTCTGGTGACCTGACAGCTGCCGTGGCCGATGCCCGGTACCCGAGGCTGCCAGTAGCCGGAGCCGACGGAGCAGACCTCCTCCTCCTCGTGGCCGACGGTCCCGACGGACCCGAACTCCATGGAATCGACGCAGGGCACGCGCCCGTAGTCTCCGTTCCTTCCCTCGACCCCACCCGTCGCCTGGGGGAGCCCGCTTGGGTACCGTCCCCGGAGTCCCTCCTGGCCTCGGGGGCGGTGGCTGCGTGGTGCATCGCCCGCACGGCCGACCGGGCTGCCGTGGTCACAGGGGCAGAGCTGCTCGGGCTGGCCGATGCCATGATCACTCGGACCGCCGAGTACGCCAAGGATCGCCAGCAGTTCGGCAAGCCCATCGGGAGCTTCCAAGCCGTCAAGCACCTGGTGGCCGGAGCCCAGGTCCTCCTCGAGTTCGCCCGGCCTGCCGTATACGGGGCAGCCTGGGCGATCGACGACGGGACCGGCGACACCGCTCGGGCCGCATCCGTGGCCAAGGCGTACGCATCCGACGCGGCGCTAGAGGCATCCCGGATCTCCCTGCAGGTGCACGGCGCCATCGGCTACACGTGGGAGTGCGACCTCCACCTCTTCCTCAAGCGCTCCTGGGCCTTGGCCGAGGCATGGGGTTCGGCCGCTGACCACCGGGCCCGCCTGATCGACTCGCTACTGGCTGAGAAGCCCTAGGGGCGAGCGAAGGCGTAGACCGGGACCCCGTTGTACTGGGCAGAATGTCCGGGCAGATACGGACCGTTAACGACCACGGCCAGCCTGCCTACCGGTGCGGGCCCAGCGTCACCTTCGATCGTCACGATGGCCCCGTCCGGCCACACCTGCACGACCACGCCGACGTGTTCCGATGTGCTCGCGCTCGACGGACCGGTGCCGTAGAGCACGGCGTCTCCCGGTAGGGCGGCCGCCGTCGGGGGCAAGACGGCGGTGTGCGCCGCGGCCCAGCCGTAGATGTCACCGGTGAACCCGTAGGACGGGATCGCCACACCGGCCTGCCGCCACACCCAGGTGGCGAAATATGCGCACCACTGTTCGCACGGGCCGTACGGATTGCAGAAGTATCCGGGCACCAGGTCGGCGTTCACCTGACTCGATGCCACCGACACGATGGACGAAGCCAGGGCCGATGGCGACGGGTTGGCCGGGTTGGCGAAGTCGTAGGCGAACCCGTCAGGGTCGAGCAGCCAGTACCCAGCGCCGTCTTGGGTGAGCGTGATGGCCGACACCGGCGGCACCACCCGGGGGTCGCCACCGAGTCCGCCTCCCAACGATCCGCGGAACACGGCGTCGCCCGCGGCAAATACCCCGCCGTCGGTGGCCACCAGGTAGTAGCCGCCATCGCTGGGAGTGACTGCCATCCCCACGATGGGATCGTTCAAGACGATGCCACCGAGAGAACCGTGAAACCCGGCGCTGCCGTAGGCGAAGATGCCGCCGTCACCGGCCACCAGCCAGTAGCCCTGCCCCTGGTGGGCCGGGGCCATCCCCGTGATGGCCGAGACCAGTGAAGTGCCCCCCATCGAACCGAGGAAGGGGGCATCACCAAAAGCGAACAGCCCACCATCGGAGGCCACCAGCCAGTAGCCCTTGCCGTCTGCGGTCGACGCCATGCCCACGATCGGCTGATTGAGAGCCACCGCCCCCATCGATCCATAAAAACCGGCATCACCCAGGGCGAACACTCCGCCATCGAGCGCCACCAACCAGTAGCCCTTGCCGTCCGGAGTGGCCGCCATGGCCACGATCGGGGCCTGCAGTCGGAGCGCCTCGAGGGAGCCGTGGAACCCCGCATTCCCGATGGCCAAGACACCGCCGTCGGCCGAGGCGAGCCAGTAGCCCTCGGCTGCAGCGGTAGCAGCCGGATTGGCGACTTGGGCCACGATGACCGAGTGGAGCGCGGTGGCGGGTCGCCCGAGTGTTGGGGCCCCGAACCCGAGGACGCCCCCTCCGGCATAGACGTGTGGGGCCAGGGGCTTTGATCCGACTGCCCAGGGCACCGGGGATGCCCCACCGGCCGCGGGTGCGACGGCGACCATCGTGAGCGCAGTCAGCAGAGCGACGCAGACGGTCGCCACGGCACGCCTGAGGCAATCCACAACTCATATCTTATCGGGGCTGTCGGGGCTATCGGGGCTATCGGGGCTGTCGGGTGCAGTACGACGGGTCCGGGATCGTGTCGATCCTCCAGACTGGAGTCCCTACGACGTCATCGCGTGCAGGCCGACGAGCCCTCGGGAGATCTCGATCTCCCACACGTGCCGCAACCCGTGCTGGGAGTTCCAGCACTCGGTGCCATCGAGCAGGGTGACCCCGGCAGGCCCTGCCGCCCGGCCGCGCCGCCCGACCAGCAACTGACACCCCGTCAGATGCGGGGGTACACTCCACGACATGGCCGAACTGCCGATGATCATCTCCGTCGACGACCACATCGTCGAGCCTGCCACCACCTGGACGGATCGCATTCCGACCAAGTACCACGACGTGTG
>CAIVIS010000021.1 GCA_903906055.1 uncultured Acidimicrobiaceae bacterium | reverse complement strand
GCTCTTCGCGTAGCCGCGATCGCACGCGGACCTTGAACGCCGGATCGTCCTCGCCAGCCTCGGGTCGGAACCCCCACTGGTTGCGGAACAGCGCCGTCTCGTTGAGGTAGGTGGCGATGTCGTCGATGGCCATGCCCTTGGCCACGCGGCTGCCGACGAAGGGCGGGGTGAACAGTGGGTTGTCGGCGGCCACCTCTGGCGAGCGCTTTGGTAGGCCTTCGCCCCGAGCCCGAGCCTCTTCGGCCGCCTGCTTGCGCAGCTCGCTCTTGCGGGGGCCGAGGTCTCGGCCGCCGATAGTGATCCCGAACTCGGGGTCGTCCTCGCCGTTGCGGGTCATCTCCACCAGGCGGTCCATGGTGCGGAGGCCCTCGAAGGCATCCTTGCCGTAGAAGAGGCGACCGTCGTAGACCTGGCGCAGGTCGCGCTCCACGTAGGTGCGGGTGAGGGCTGCACCTCCCAAGATGACCGGGATGTGGGAGAGACCTCGACGGTTGAGCTCTTCGAGGTTCTCGCGCATGATGAGCGTGGACTTGACCAGGAGGCCGCTCATGCCGATGGCGTCGGCGCCGAACTCCTCGACGGCGGCGACCATTTCGTTGATGCCGATCTTTATGCCGAGGTTCCGGACCGTGTACCCGTTGTTGGTGAGGATGATGTCGACCAGGTTCTTCCCGATGTCGTGGACGTCGCCCTTGACGGTGGCGAGCACCATGGTCCCCTTACCGCCCTGGTCGGCCTTCTCCATGAACGGCTCCAAGTAGGCGACGGCAGTCTTCATGGTCTCGGCCGAGCCGAGCACGAACGGCAGCTGCATCTCTCCGGTGGCGAACAGCTCGCCCACGGTCTTCATGCCGGACAGCAGGAAGTCGTTGATGATGATCAACGGGGTCAGGCCCTGGGCCATGGCCTGGTCCAGATCGGCCTCGATGTCGTTGCGGTCGCCATCGATGATCCGGGCTTCGAGGCGGCGCTCGACAGTCCAGTCGGAGCGGTCCTCGATGACCGTGTTGGACGAGGCGGACACGCCATCGAAGATGGACAGCAGTTCGGTCAGCGGGTCGTAGCCCTCGGAACGGCGGTCGTAGATCAGGTCGAGGCACACTTCGCGGGCCCGGTCGTCGATCTTGGCCAAGGGGAGGATCTTGGACGCATGCACGATGGCCGCATCCAGCCCGGCCTGCACGCACTCGTGGAGGAACACCGAGTTGAGCACCTGGCGGGCTGCCGGATTGAGCCCGAAGGACACGTTGGACAGGCCGAGCACGGTATAGACACCGGGCAGCTCGGCCTTGATCCGCCGGATCCCTTCGATGGTCTCGATCCCGTCCTTGCGGCTCTCTTCCATGCCGGTCGACAGCGGCAATGCGAGTGGGTCGAACATCAGGTCTTCGGGACGGAGTCCGTAGCGGTTGACGGCGATGTCGTGGATGGCCTTGGCCGAGCGCACCTTCCAGTCGGCCGTGCGGGCCTGGCCCTCTTCGTCGATGCAGGTACAGACGACGGCCGCCCCGAACTCCTTGGCCAGGGTCAGGAAGGAGTCGAGCCGGGTGCCGACCGCGTCGCCCTCTTCCAAGTTCACCGAGTTGATGACGGCCCGGCCGCCGATCCACGAAAGCGCGGCCTCCACGACCGGTGCCTCGGTGGAGTCCACCATCAGCGGTGCAGTGGACTGGGTGGCGAACCGGGAGACGACCTGCTCCATGTCGGCCACTCCATCGGCGCCGGTGTAGTCGACGCACACGTCGATCAGGTGGGATCCCTCTTTGACCTGGTCCTTGGCCATAGCTACACAGGTGTCCCACTCGGCCTCGAGCATCGCCTCGCGGAACTTCTTCGAGCCGTTGGCGTTGGTGCGCTCACCGACCACCAGGAACGAGCTGTCCTGAGTGAAGGGCACATGGGTGTAGATGGACGCCGCGCCCTCTTCGCGCACGGGGGTGCGAGCGGCTGGCGTCAGGCCGCTGCACACGTCGACCACGGCGGCCAGGTGGGCGGGGGTGGTGCCGCAGCAACCACCGATGACCGAGACGCCGAGCTCACTGACGAACTGGCGGTGGTACTCGGCCAGCTGATCGGGCTGGAGGTCGTAGTGCATGGCCCCGTCGACCACCGAAGGCAGCCCGGCATTGGGCAGGCACGAGACGGGGATGGTGGCATGACCGGTGAGATGGCGCAGGGGCTCGAACATCTCGGACGGGCCGGTGGCGCAGTTGAGGCCGATGACGTCGATATCCATGGCCTGCAGCGCCACCAAGGCAGCACCGACCTCGGTGCCCGGCAGCATGGTGCCGGTCAGTTCGATGGTGACCTGGCACTGGATGGGGAGCTTCACCCCGGCCCGCTTCATGGCCCGGCGGGCGCCGTTGATAGCGGACTTGGCTTGGAGCAGGTCGAAGACTGTTTCGATGATGATGAGGTCGGCTCCGCCCTCGATGAGGGCATCGCACTGCTCCTCATAGGCATCGCGGAGGTCGGCGTAGCGGGTCTGGCCGAGAGTGGGGAACTTGGTGCCGGGGCCGATACTGCCGGCCACCCAACGGGGCTTTTCTGGGGTGGAGAACTCCTCGGCGGCGTTCCTGGCCAGTTTGACGGCGGCGAGGTTGAGCTCGCGCACCCGGTGGCCCTGGTCGTACTCGGCGAGCACCGGGGCGAAGGCGCCGAAGGTGTCGGTCTCGACCACGTCGCAGCCGACCTCGTAGAAGGACCGGTGGACCTGCTCGACCGCGTCGGGTCGGGTGATCACCAAGAGCTCGTTGCAGCCCTCGAGGTCGGGGCCGCCGAAGTCGTCGGCGGTCAACTCAGCCAGCTGCAGGTTGGTCCCCATAGCGCCGTCGAAGACGACGACCCGTTCGGAGACGGCCTGGAGGTAGCTCGATTCAGTGCGGTGGGGAGCCATAGCCCTTTAACGATACCGGGGCGGGGGCACCCTCCGGCTGATCAGGGCCTTCTCGGCTTCTCGTGGCCCAAGTTGCGGTCTCCAGGATTCGTGGTGTGAGCTCCGTCCATGTGAACGATGGACGCAGCGTGTCGGTCGTTTAGCATCGGTCCGGTGAGGACATCGTGCTGAAGATCTACACCCGCACTGGCGACGACGGGACCACCGGGCTGCTCTATGGAGGCCGAGTGCGCAAGGACGCGGCACTCATGCAGATCACCGGCACGGTCGACGAGGCCCAGGCCGCCATGGGCATGGCCCGTGCCGAGGCGGTGACTGGTTCCGAGCTCGACGAGCTGCTGACCCACCTCGAGCGAGAGCTCTACGTGCTGATGGCCGAGGTGACCACCGATCCGCTGCATCGCGCCAAGCTGGTGGCAGGCAAGACCCTGGTGACCGAAGAGATGGTTGCGGCATTGGAGGAGCGGATCGACGATCTGATCTCCCGAGTGTCCATGCCGACCGAGTTCGTGATTCCGGGGGCGACCCGGGCTTCGGCCGCCCTCGACTTGGCGCGCACCATCGTGCGTCGGGCCGAGCGGCTCCTGGTGTCGTCACCCATCGAGGAGTCGCTGGTGGGCCTCTACCTCAACCGGCTGTCGGATCTGCTGTGGGCCATGGCCCGGTGGGCCGAGGGAGAAGACCACCTCCTGGCCCGAGGCGCCCCCCGACGGGCGGCAACGGGCGACAGCTCATCTGGTTCTGAAGGCTGACCGGCTCGCGAAGAGTTGCTCGTATCGAGCGTTCTGCCGTTTCCTGATTTGCTGATCGATATCCCGACAAAACTGGAGTGCTGACGTGATCACTGTGACCGCACTGTCCGGCAACGGACTCCCTGACGACCTGGCCGCTGTGGGCGTGCCCGTGCACTCTGCTGCTGATGGACCAGTGCTGGCCTGCGACCCATCCGTCATCGACGGTGTGACTCTTCCGGCATCGCTCGACGCCGCATGGTGCGAGCGCCAGGGGTTTACCGGCAAGGTGGCTCAGGTGCTGGTGCTGCGGTCCATGGGCGCAGCTGTGGGCGATGTACCGGGTCCTGACGTGGTGCTGGTCGGACTCGGCTCCGCTGATGCTCTGGCTGGCGACAAGGGACTCGAGTCATTGCGCCGGTCGGCCGGCTCCTTCGTGCGAGCAGCCGGCAAGGGTGGATCGGCTCTACTGGTGTTACCCGAGGTGACGGGGGAGACCCTGGTCGACGCGGCCGCGGCCGCAGCCGAGGCCGGGTCGCTGGCCGCCTACCGCTACGAGGCGTTCCGAAGCGGTGACCCGGCCAAGGGGCTGGTGGCACTGGTGCTCGCTACTGGCTCGGCCGGATCGGTCGGCCAGGACGCGGTACTGGCCGAAGGCGCGGCACGAGGCGCCCGGGTGGCGGAGTCGGTGGCCCTGGCTCGCGACCTGGTCAACGAGCCTCCGAGCTCGCTTACCCCCATGCGGTTCGCCCAGGCCATCAGCGATCGGTTCGCCGGGGTGGCGGAGCTGAGCGTCGAGGTGTGGGACGAGGAGCGGATCACCGCCGAGCGGCTGGGTGGCCTGTTGGGTGTCGCCGTCGGGTCGGAACAGCCGCCGCGTCTGGTCCGGGTCGAGTATCGGCCAGCCGATCCCTACGAGTTCGACGGGCGCGCTCCCCACTTGGCGCTAGTGGGCAAGGGCATCACGTTCGACTCCGGCGGGCTCTCCCTCAAGCCAGCCGGCGGCATGGAGACCATGAAGACCGACATGGGCGGAGCGGCCGCCGTGCTGGCCGCGGTCGATGCCATCGCCGCACTGGGGGGACGTATCCCCATCACGGTGTGGGCGCCGATGACCGAGAACCTGCCCAGCGGCACGGCCACCAAGCCCGGCGACGTCCTCACTACCCGCAACGGCAAGACCATCGAAGTCCTCAACACTGACGCCGAAGGCCGGCTGATCCTGGCTGACGGGCTGTCCCTCGCCGTCGAGGCGGGCCCGGACGCCATCATCGACCTGGCCACCTTGACCGGGGCCGCCATCGTGGCCCTGGGCAAGGAGATCGCCGGACTGCTCGGCAATGACGATGGGCTCCTGGAGTCGGTCCGGGCCGCGGGGTCGCGCACCGGGGAGCCGTCATGGCCCCTACCGATGCCCGACGACTACGCCGCCCACATCGAGTCCGAAGTGGCCGACATGAAGAACACCGGTCGCGCCGGACAGGCGGGGACCATATCGGCGGCGTTGCTGCTTGCTGAGTTCGTGGGGGACGTGCCGTGGGCCCATCTCGACATCGCTGGCCCGTCGCGGACCGACGACAACCGCTGGTACAACACCAAGGGCGGGAGCGGTTTTGGCGTCCGCACCCTGGTGGCGCTGGGCACCTCCGAGGAGTTCGCCCGGTGGTTGGC
>CAIVIS010000020.1 GCA_903906055.1 uncultured Acidimicrobiaceae bacterium | reverse complement strand
GCCCACCCGCACAGCCCGCCCACCCGCACAGCCCGCCCACCCGCACAGCCCGCCCACCCGCACAGCCCACCCACGCCGCCAGCGCGGGCTCAACCAAGTGGTCCACCTGGGGTCGACGCCCGAAATCGGACGCGCTCCCATAGGATGGATCCATGGACGCTTCGATCCTCGAGTCGCTCTTCCTCGCCACGGTGGTGCTGGCCGGTCTGGGTTTCTTGGCCATAGCCACGGCCGGCTTCGTGCTGTGGCGCATGGCCAGCCGCAAACTGCGTGCGCTGCGGTCCCACGGGGCGGTCATCGGGGCAACGGCGGTGTGGGAGGCGGCGGCCTCCAACCGGTGGAACCGGACGGCCACCCCGGCTACCTCGGCCGACCTCGCCCAATGGTCCGGCACACGGGTCCGCAAGGAGATGTGGATCTCGGTAGACCGCGCCTCTGCTGCAGTACGGGCCGCCGACGAGGTCGGTGGTCCGACCGCCGAGTTGGGCTCGCTGTGCCGCCGGCTCAACTGGGCAGCCACCGATATCGACAAGGTCCTGCGGGTGGATCCGGCGGCCAAGATCGGCGGTGCCCTCTACGACCAGGTGGCCGAGCTGATTCGGGTGGCCGACGACGTCCAGCAGGCGGCGGTCGCCTCGGCTGGGGATGCTGGCAGCCAACGCATCCGTGACCTGACCGAGGATGCCGAACAAGAGCTGGCACTGCTCGATGCGGGACTGGCCTCGATACGGGCTCCTGGGCACCCCCAGCTGCCCCGGTAGCCACCAGGTCCCGGCACGCCCCCCGTCTGCCACCAGGCAGGAGTCACCAGCCACCAGCCACCAGTCGCCAGTCGGCAGTCAGCAGCCGGCAACCAGCAGCCGGCAGCCCCAGTACGCCTGGTCTCCCACCAGCCAGGAGCCCCCACCCGCCGACCCTTGACCGACGGGAACTCGCATCGCCGTCCTGACGCAGCTCGGGGTACGTTGAGCAACGAGTAGAACAGAGTTCGGTCCAGATGGGCAGGGCCGGGGAGGAGCGGGACGCATGGGTCGCACGGCGGAGACGGATCCACCGGAAACTGCCGTCGAGCACGTCGACGTCCTAGTGGTGGGGGCCGGCATCTCCGGTATCGATGCCGCCTACCACCTGACCACCCGTCGCCCGGGCACATCGTTCGTGGTGCTCGACGCCCAAGAGAGCTTCGGTGGCACCTGGCTGACCCATCGTTACCCCGGGATCCGCTCCGATAGCGACCTCTATACGTTCGGTTACGGGTTCAAGCCGTGGACCGGTCCGCCAATCGCCAGCGCCGAGGAGATCCGGTCCTACCTGGGCGAGGTCATCGAGGAGAACGACCTGGGCCGGCACATCCGCTACGGCCACCGCATCGACTCGGCCTCGTGGTTGAGCGCCGACAATCAGTGGAGGATCCAGGCGACCCGAACCGACACCGGCGAGCACGTCGGGTTCACGGCCAACTTCTTGTGGATGTGCCAGGGCTACTACCGCCACAGCGAGGGCTATACGCCGGACTGGCCCGGACTGGATCGGTTCGCCGGCCCGGTGGTTCACCCGCAGACCTGGCCTGAGGACCTCGATCTCGAGGGCAAGCAGGTGGTGGTCATCGGATCCGGGGCGACGGCAGCCACCTTGGTGCCGGCCATTGCTGAGCGTTGTGGGCATGTGACGGTGCTGCAGCGGTCACCGACCTACTTCTACGCCGGGCCCAACATGAATGAGTTGGCCGACATGCTGCGCCTGCTGGATCTACCCGAGGAGTGGGTGCACGAGATCGTGCGCCGCAAGATCCTCCTCGACTCTCATGCGCTGATCGGGCTGTCGCTGGAGGAGCCACAGCTGGTCAAAGACGAACTGATCAAGATGGTGGCCGACATGCTGCCCGAGGGCTACGACGTCGAGACCCACTTCACGCCCACCTACGACCCGTGGCGCCAGCGGGTGGCGTTCGTGCCCGACGGGGACCTGTTCGCTGGCATCTCCGCGGGCCAAGCCACCATGGTCACCGATCACATCGAGGCGTTCGACGAAGACGGCATCGTGCTTCGATCGGGGAGCCGGATCGATGCCGACGTGGTGATCACGGCCACCGGCTTCGACCTGAGCGTGCTGGGCGACATCGACTTCACCATCGACGGGGAGCCGCTCGATCTGGCCCAGACCGTCTCGTACCGGGGGTTGATGTTCACCGGCGTGCCCAACATGGCCTGGATCTTCGGCTACTTCCGAGCCAGTTGGACGCTCCGGGCCGACATCACGTGCGAGTTCGTCTGTCGCCTGCTCGACCACATGGACGACCTAGCGGTGCACCGGGTGACGCCTCATCTGCGCCCCGAAGACGCCGACATGGAGCTCGGCGACTGGATCGCCGAGGAGAACTTCAACCCCGGCTACCTCAAGCGGTCCATGCACCTCATGCCCAAGCGGGGCGACAAGCACGAGTGGCAGCACAGCCAGGACTACTGGGCGGAGAAGGTGCTCTTTCCGGAGGCCGACTTGGACGACGGGTGCTTGGCGTATGAGTGACGGGTGCGTGGCCTAGGGATAGAGGCTGGCGCACCGAACCCTGGTGCCGGCTACAGCTCCGCAGTCACGGCATCAGCCAGCACGCCGAGCCCGTCGTCGAGCAGCTCAGGCTCGATCACCAGCGGCGGCAGCAGCCGCAGGACGTTGCCGAAGCTCCCACACGACAGCGTGACCACACCGGCCCGGTGACAGGCGGCCACGATCCGCTTGGCGGCATCAGCGTCCGGCTCCATGGTCCCGGGCTTCACGAGCTCCATGGCCATCATGGCGCCCCGGCCCCGAATGTTGCCGATGCCGGGGTGGTCGGCCTGCATAGCCGCGAAGCGCTGAGAGATCTGGTCGCCGATCCGCTTGGCTGCTGCACCAAGGTCCAGGTCGTCCATCATCTGCATCGAGGCCAGCGCAGCCACGCACGCCACCGGGTTGCCGCCGTAGGTGCCGCCAAGTCCGCCGACGTGGACCTTGTCCATCAGGTCGGCCTGGCCGGTGACGGCAGCCAGCGGCATCCCGCCAGCCATGGCCTTGGCCGTGGTGATCAGGTCGGGGACCACACCCTCGTCGTTGCAGGCGAACCAGTCGCCCGTGCGACAGAACCCGGTCTGGATCTCATCGGCGATGAACGCGACGCCGTTGGCCGTGCACCAGGCCGAGATGGCCGGGAGGAACCCGGGGGCGGGCACGATGAAGCCGCCTTCGCCCTGGATGGGCTCGATGAGCACGCAGCCGGTGTTCTCCACACCGACCTGGCGCTCGATCTGCTCGATGGCCCGAGCGGCCGCCTCGGCTCCGGTCATGCCTTCGGGGTCACGGTAGGGATACGACATCGAGACCCGGTAGACCTCGGGGGCAAACGGGCCGAACCGATGGCGGTACGGCATGTTCTTGGCGGTGAGCGCCATGGTCAGGTTGGTACGGCCGTGATAGGCGTGGTCGAAGACAACGACACCTTGGCGTCCCGTGGCGTGGCGGGCGATCTTGACGGCGTTCTCGACCGCTTCGGCACCCGAGCTGAACAGGGCGCTGCGCTTCTCGTGGTCGCCAGGGGTGCGGGCGTTGAGCGCTTCGCACACCGCCACGTACTGCTCGTACGGGCTGACCATGAAGCAGGTATGGGCGAACTTGGCGATCTGCTCTGCGACGGCATCGACCACCGGAGCGGCGGCGTGGCCGACGCTGACCACGGCGATGCCGGAGCCGAGGTCGATCAACGAGTTGCCATCCACGTCGACCAAGATGGCACCCTCGCCTCGCTCTACGTAGACAGGAAAGACCGAGCTCACTCCTGGAGCGACGGCGGACGACCGGCGGGCATCGAGTGCCTTCGACTTCGGTCCGGGAAGCTCGGTGACGAGGCGGCGCATCTGGCTGATCGGGGCGGTGGTCACAAGGGCGAGCGTAGCGTCCGGTCTCACTGGGGGCGCTTGGTCGTAGCGGTGGCGAGCGCAACGTTTTCGGGGCGGATACACCTCTCATGTTCGATAGCGCACTGGCGATTGCGGTCCGCACTACTGTGAGCGCCCCATGACCCCACCGCCGTTCAGCTACTTTCCGCTCGATCTGGATCGACACACGTTGAAGGAGACGGCCGTACTCGGGGCGAGGGCCTTCTACGACGATCCGTTCTTCATGCATCTCTCTGCGGAGCCGATGCTGCGGGCCCGCGGTCTGGCCCTGTTCTTGCAGTCGCATGTGGCTGCCCTCGGCTCCACCGCTGTCTCCACCGGAGCACGTGACCGTGCGGGCACCTTGGTCGGCTCCTGTGTCTGGCAGAAGCCCGGGACCTATCCGCTGCCCATCAGACGTCAGGTGCGCGAGATGGGCGGGTCACTCCGCGCGCTCATCCCCCGACCGGGATCGCTGTTGACCGGACTCCGATACACGTTGGCCATGGAGAAGGCACGGCCCCGGACGGAGCACTGGTACCTGTGCCTCCTGGCGACCGACCCGATGGTGTGGCGGCGGGGGATCGGCACGGCTCTGTTGGAGTCGTCGCTCGCATTGATCGACGGCGACGGGCTCCCGTGCTACCTCGAGACCCAGAAGGAAGCCAACCTGGCCTACTACCGGCGCTTCGGGTTCGAAGAGACCGAGCGCCTTACGCCGAGTCCGGGCGGTCCGCCACTGTTCACCATGACCCGGCCGGTGCGCTGAGTCAGAGGGCTGGCCCATCCGGTGTGGCTGGCTCGTTTGCGCCGTTCGGCCCGCCTGACCCACCTGACCCGCCTGGCCCGCCTGGCCCGCCTGGCCCGCCTGACCCGCCTGGCCCGCCCACCACCTGCAGTACCTCCGTGGTGTCCTCGGGCGTAGGCCGACCTGTGGTGCGCCAGAAGATCTGTCCCGCTGCATCGAGAACCAGAGCAGTCACGGTGCCGGTATCGGCGATGTCGAGGGAGTAGGCGAACTTGCTCACGTTGGCATACACGGTGATGGTGTGCCGCCGAGCCTCGGACTCGCGCACGGCCTGGGCCATACCGCCGTCGATGAAGGTCCGGGCTGGCATCCACATGGCACCGAGCACGGGCACCTCGTAGCACTCGAATCCCGGTCGGATGTCGGCGACGGAGCGGTGCCAGGTCACCCAGTCGTCGACCACTGACTGATGGTTCCGGCGGAATGCCACCAGTACGAGGTTCCAGGTACCAGTGAAGGCCTCGGGCAGAGTGCAGGATCGACGCTCGAGGTCTCTTGCTGCCATAACCGGGAACTGCCCGCCTCCGGTCCATCTAGGCCCAGCTGTGGCCTCGGTCATGGTTCCGCCTCCCATGGGTCGTCCCCTCACCACAGGGTACCCGTGGCCGCCGCCAAGTGGTTGCCGGGCAGAGCACATAACGTGCTCGCTCGAGGTCACCCGCCCACCTCGACACTGGTCAGTCGCCGACGCCGACTACGTCAGAGTCAGATCCCGGAGCACTCGCATCGCCAGCATCGCCAGCATCGCCAGCATCGGCCGTGCGGGGCAGCCGCACGGTGAATGTCGTCCCCCGACCGGGCTCGCTGGCGGCAGACACCGTGCCTCCGTGGGCGGTGACGATGGCCGACACGATGGACAGGCCGAGCCCGGCCCCGCCCTGGAGGCGTGACCGGCTGGGATCGGACCGGTAGAACCGCTCGAAGACATGGGACACCTGATCGGGGGTCATCCCGGGGCCGGTATCCGTCACTTCGATGACCACGTCCGAGCCGGCTGTACCGGCTGAGCCGGCTGTACCGGCTGTACCGGCTGTGCCTTCTGAGCCTTCCGAAACCGCGGGGCCATCCAACCCGACCGACACCTGAGCCGTCGTGCCCTCAGGAGTATGGGCCCGGACGTTTCCGAGCAGGTTGTCGATCACCTGCCTCAGGCTGGTGGGATCGCCGACGACCTCGAGCGGTCGGTCAGCAGTGAACGTCACCGGCCAGCCCGGACCGACCGTCTGGGCCGTGTGCACGGCGTCGGCGCACAAGGCGACGACATCGACGGACTGCACCTCCAGCGGTCGACCCTCGTCGAGGCGGGCCAGGAGCAGGAGGTCGGCCACCAGGTGCTCCATGCGTGCCGTCTCGTTGGTGATGCCGTGCATCAGCCGCTCGAGGTCCTGTTTCTGCTCGGAGGCACCCCGGCCGAACAGCTCGGCGTAGGCCGATATGGCAGCGATCGGCGTACGTAGCTCGTGGGAGGCGTCGGCCACGAAGCGCCGTAGCCGTGCATCCGACTGGAGCAGCCGCTGTTCGGAAGCTACCCGGGCGCCGAAGGCCGACTCGATGCGGGACAGCATGATATTGAGCGTGCGGGCCAGCCGGCCGACTTCAGTCCGGTCGTTCTCCCCCGGGACCCGTTCGGTCAGGTTGCCGGCGGCGATGGATTCGGCCGCTGTCTCCATGTCGCGTAGCGGCCGCAGGCCGATCCGGACCAGCCAGTAGCCACCGGCGAGCGCCACAATGACGGCACCGATGGTCACCAGCCACTCGACGAAGAGCAGATGATGCAGCGTGCTTCCGATGTCCCCCAAGGGCTGGGCGATGATCAGGACGTCACCATTGGCGATGGTCGAAGCCCTCACCCGGAAGGTCGGCCCGTCGGGTTGGGTCGACCCAGTGTCGAAGTAGGCCACACGGGTGCCATCTGATGCCGTCTGGAAGCCGGTGATCTGGGCCGGAACTGCGGGGGTGAACGCTGATCCGTCGACATAGGCCGGGCAGTTGAAGCCAGTGACGAGCGCGCCTGAGGCAGTGCGCAGTTGCACGGCCTGGCTCTGGAGAGCGTTGGATGGGCCACCGTCTGGGTGGAAGCCATGTTCGCCCCCCCTCGGCCCCATGGCAGGCAGCGGCTGGCCCGGACCGCCAAAGCACGGGATAGAGATTCCCCGGTCGGCGGCGCGTTCGTAGGCACCTTGGACCGAGCTCAACTGCTGGTCGACCCGCTGATAGAGGAAGGACTGAAGGGCCGAGTAGGTGATGACGTCAGCGATGGCCAGGGCGGCCAGGGCGATGACCCCGATGGCGACGAGGAGGCGGGCCCGCAGCGACATCGTTACTTCGCCACCGGCTCGCGCAATGCGTATCCCACCAGGCGCACGGTGTGGATGACCGGAGGACCGGCCGCATCCAACTTCTTGCGCAGGTAGCTCACGTAGGTCTCGACCACGTTTCCGTCTCCGCCGAAGTCGTAGTGCCACACGTGATCGAGGATCTGGGACTTGGAGAGCACGTGCTTCGGATTGAGGAGGAAGAAGCGGAGCAGGTTGAACTCCGTAGCGGTCAGCGGGACGACCTGGCCGGCCCGCGTGACCTCGTGGGCGTTCTCGTCCATCTCGATGTCGGCGAACCGGAGGATCCCGGTGTCGTCGGACTCGGCACCCGTCCGGCGCAAGATGGCGTGCACCCGGGCCACCACCTCCGCCAAAGCGAACGGCTTGGTCATGTAGTCATCTCCACCGACGGTCAGGCCAGCGACCTTGTCGTCCACGGCGTCCCGGGCGGTGAGGAAGAGGATCGGCACTCGGATCCCGTCGGCCCGCAGACGGCGGGTGACCTCGAGTCCGTCGAGGTCGGGAAGCATGACGTCGAGGACGATCAGATCCGGCGGGCGCTCCTGGGCTGACGTCAGAGCCAAGCGCCCATTGATCGCCTCCTCGACCTCGAACCCTTCGTAGCGCAGCGAGGTGGCGACGGCATCGACGATGGAGGGCTCGTCATCGACGACCAGGATGCGCTGGCTTCGGGTGGGCTCCACGGACTCTCCTCGGGTGGGTGGTCATCGGCACGGATTCACACTGGGGTTCAGTGCGTG
>CAIVIS010000019.1 GCA_903906055.1 uncultured Acidimicrobiaceae bacterium | reverse complement strand
TGTCTCGTGGTGTTCGGTTCCTTCGCCCGTGGTGACGCACACGAGAACAGCGATATCGACGTGCTCGCCGTGCCGCCTTCCGGAGCACAGGTTGATCACGGACGATGGACGGCAGCGCTCGGCCAGTGGTCCGATCGGGCGACCCGGATCGCCGGTAATCCGGTCAATCTGCTCGAAGCCACGATGGACGAGTTGCCGAAGCTGGTCCAAGGCGAGCGAGAACCGTGGCGGACGATCGTGGAGGAGGGAGTCGTATTGGTTGGCGACATTCCCTCCGAGATCCGGGCCGCGTCATGACGGCCGCACGCCGTCAGGCGAAGACGCGGACTGCTTCCGCTGCCGATGCCCGTGCGTATCTAGACAAAGCGCGGGAGTTCCAGCGGGCCGCCGAGGACTCACTCGGGCTCGGGAACCGTGTGCCGCGGCTGGCAACGCCGTCCATGCCGACATCGGAGTGGCGGACGCCATCACGGCAGCCAGGGCAGCAGTGGTCTGGAAGGGAGAACACTCCCAGGCCCCGGCTCACCTGGAGAAGGTCGGTGGCGAGGAGGGCCGGAAGGCAGCCCCTCAACTCCGCCGACTCCTGCCGCTGAAGAACCGGGTGGAGTACGACCCCGAGCCGATCTCTGCAACCGAAGCGAAGGCGGCGGTGGCCGCCGCGGCGCGCATGGTGCGAATCGCCGAGCAGACAGTGAAACAGGTCGAGCGCTGAACCCTGTGGTTGCTTGTTCCGAGGTTTGTCTCCATCCCTACGTCATCCCTACAACTCGGCGGAACCGGGTGGGTCCAGGACCACTCGATCCCGAATAGACCCTGTTCAGCGCAGTGGAGACGACCGGCTGGACCCCCCCGAACCGAGCACCCAGATCTACGAAGGAACCAATCAGATCCAGCGGGTGGTCATCGCCAAGGGGCTGCTCGGATTACTGCCCGACCAGCGTCAACGGACCTCGGGAGTGTAGCGACAATGAAATGACTGTCGTGTACACTTTCGATATGGATGTCGGGATCAGAGAGTTGCGGGGCCGTTTGAGCGAGTACCTGGATCGCGTCCGCGAAGGTGACGAGTTGGTGGTGACGGACCGAGGCAGTGCGTTCGCTCGGATCGTGCCCATCGCAGGGGGCCGGGCGCTCGACCGAGCAATCGCCGAAGGGCTCGTCACTTCGGCCAGCCCGTCAGCCCGGTCCAGGCCCTCGCAACGCACCACGAGCCGCGGCACGGTAAGTGACCTGGTGGCTGAGCAGAGGCGTTGATCGTCTACTTCGACACCTCGGCACTCCTGCCCATCATCATCGAGGAGCCGTCGAGTCAGTCGGCAGCCCGACTTTGGGATGTAGCCGATCGAGTGGTCTCTTCCCGGTTGGTCTATCCCGAGGGACGGGCAGCCTTGGCGATGGCCTCCCGCATGGGGAGGATCGACGAGTCGGAGCTGCGGTCAGCAGTCGACGACCTCGAGGCCCTCTTCGAACAGCTCGACCTCGTCGAGGTGACGGAGCGAGTTTCGCGAAGTGCCGGAGGGTTGGCGGAAGAGTTCGGCCTGCGAGGGTACGACGCCGTGCACCTCGCTTCCGCACAGCAAGTAGCCGATTCGGAGCTGGTACTGGCCGCAAGTGACCGCAACCTGGTTGCCGCCGCTCGAGCACTCGGCCTCGCAACGGCCAACTTGGTGGCGTAGGCCTATTGGGTTGCACCCGGCTCGGTCAGTCGGCGGCACCACTTGTGGAGGGTGGGCAGGTCCCGTGGGGGGCCATCTGCGACCGGGAGACAGTGAAGTCCGTGACCCCTCGGGTGGTGATGGCCAAGAAGGTGCTCGGCTGACCGCCGACCACTGACGTGGTCAGGCGAGCCAGCAGTACCGTGGGGCCATGACGCACGAAACGGCAATTCCCGCGCCTCCTCGATCGGCACCCCCGACCAGTGACCCGTTCATCGTCCATGGCCTACGGGTCTCGTACTTCACTCGAAAGGTGACCGGCTACCTCGACCACGCTGGCCTGGCTTGGGGCCTGCAGCCGTCGTTGGGGGCGAACATGGCCGCAATGGAGGCCGGATGGAACGGCGGGATTCCGGTGGTGGAGGCCCCCGACGGCACCCTTATGTGGGACTCGACCTCGGTCATCCTTCACCTGGACACCCGGTTCCCCGAACGATCGGTCCGCCCGTCCGACCCGGTACTGGCCTTTTTGGACGCGCTGTTGGATGACTTCTCCGATGAGTGGTTCTACCGCCACGCGGTCGGCAGTCGCTGGCTGTTCGAGGAGAACCGGGTCAGCGGCAGCCTGGACATCGCCCGCGAGGGCCGATACGAACTCGGCACCCCGTTCGACCTCACCCGAGAGTTCGTCACCGGTGCCATGACCGCCTGTCTCCCTCGGTTGGGCACCACCCCGGACAACATCGACGCCTGGATCGCCGACTCGCTGCAGCCGTGGCAGCGGGTATTCGGGGCCCACGTGGCTGAGCACGGCTTTCTGTTAGGACGCCGTCCGTCTCTGGCCGACTTCGCCTTCTTCGGGGGGAACGCCGCTCACTTCACCAACGACCCGGTGTGCATCCGGTGGACCGAGGAGTCGTCGATGGCCGTGTTCGACCACACCCGATCGCTTCTCATCCCGGGGAGCCAGCCGCTGGGGGAGTGGTTCGCCGGTTCGGGAGACAGGCTGATCACGGTTGATGACCTTCCCGCCACGCTGATCGAGGTCCTGGCTGAGGCCGGACGCCACTACCTGCCGTGGGTGGCATCGGCCACCGTGGACGGGGCCGCCACCGTCCAATTCGAGAGCGGGCCCACCGCCCAGATCGCCACCACGGACTTCTTGGATACAGCACGGGGCGTGCTGCTGGCCCGGTACGTGGCGTCTCGGTGTCCCGAACTCGACGGGGTGCTCGAGCGGGCAGGGATCCTCCAGTGGTTCGCCGACTTCACCGACCAGGCCGCCGAGGTGCCTGATCATCTCTTGGCGCCGCAGCCCGCAGACAACCGGCCGTATCCGGGCGGAGCCTGACTCGGCTCACGCGCATCCCCACCGAATGCGCACCTCGGGCCGGATCGCCCCGGTGATGGCAACTTGTGTCAAGATCACTGTCAGAACTTTGACGGTGCAGCACGTGCATCCACACCACCAAGGGAGCCTTGGCCATGACGCCATCTGGAGTGAAGATCGACGCATTCGAGATCCCCGACGATCTCATCGACCACTCGGTCCCAGTGCTCCGCACGGCAGAGGGGATCGAGTTCGTGCGGACCCCAGATGAACGGTTCGAGGGACTCGAGGGCTATCCCTTCGCACCTCACTACCTCGAGATTGATGGACTGCGGGTGCACTACGTCGACGAAGGACCAGCAGACGGACCGCTCGTCGTCCTGATGCACGGCCAGCCGACCTGGTCCTACCTCTATCGGACCATGATCCCGCTACTGGTCGATGCCGGCATGCGCGTAGTGGCCTGGGACAACATCGGCTTCGGGCGCTCCGACAAGCCGATCGACCCCATGATCCACACCTATGTCCACCACGTCACCTGGTTCCACCAGATCATCGAGCGTCTGGACCTTGTGGACATCACCCTGTTCTGTCAGGACTGGGGCGGGGTGATCGGACTGCGGGTCGTAGCCGAAGACCCTGACCGCTTCGTCCGGGTAGTAGCCGCCAACACCGGATTGATCGAAGCCTCGGCGCTTTCGACCGGTGGGGAGCCTCCTATCACTCTGCCGTCCATCGCGGTGATGGGAACTGAACGCCGCGGCTTCATCGAGGCGGCCAGCGCAGACGACCCCACGTCGATGAACTTCCGTGATGGGTTCCAGTGGTGGATCGACTTCGCCCTCCATGCAGCCAACTTCAGCGTGGGCGAGTTCGTCTTCGCCACCACCCGGGGCAAGGTGTCGGCCGAGGTCATGGCCGGCTACGACGCCCCGTTCCCGTCGTTCATCTACCAGATGGCACCACACGCCTTTCCGGCCATGGTGCCCACCATCGGCGACAGCAATGCCGCGGCATGGGATGCCCTAGGTCGGTTCGACAGACCATTCCTCTATCTGGGCGGCGACTTCGACACCATCGGCAGTCGAGCGGTCCAAGAGCGCCACACGGCCCACATCCCGGGCGCAGCTGGCCAGGACCACGAGCGCTTCGCCGTAGGGCACTTCATCCAAGAAGAGATGGGGCCGGTCATGGTCGAGCGGATCCTTGGCTTCATGGCGGCCAACCGAGTCTGATCCAGGAAACACCGGCCTGGCCGAAGGGAAGATCCACTAGACCCTCCCAGCCCTATGGGGCAGACCCTTTCATGTATTGGGGATTTCCCCTACCAATTTGGCTATTGAAGTGGCAAAATATAAAGACCAGTTGCGAAGCCGACCCTGAGAGACCGGACGGGCTAAAGGTTGGAACGCGATCCGCCGATGCCCCACAAGCACAGTTCACGGCTGAATCCAGGAGACCCGCATAATGAACCCCGATACCACCGCAATGATCCTGGTCGGATACCAGAACGACTACTTCGCTCAAGACGGTGTCCTGCGGGGCGTGGTCGAAGACTCTGCCAGCGTGGACTCTGTGCTCGCCAACACCGTCGCCTTCATCACGGCCATGGCTGATTCCGGCATGACCCTGATCGCCACCCCTATCGTTTTGACAGCCGACTACCGCGCCATGGCCAATCCGGTGGGAATCCTCAACACCATGAAGGAGTCTGGGGCGTTCAAGGAAGGTTCGGTGGGAGCCGAAACGATTCCCGAGATCCTCGCCTTCGGAGACCGGATCCAGTACGTGACCGGCAAGGTCGGGTTCAACGCATTCGCTAATACGGCGCTGGCCGATGTGCTGCGAGACAAAGGCATCACTGATGTCCTCGTGGCCGGTCAGGTCACGTCATTGTGCATCGACTCGACGGGCCGGGCCGCCTACGAGCGCGGCTACGACGTCACCATCGTGGCCGACTGCACGTCATCTCGGACTGCGACCGAGCACGACTTCTTTTGTGATGTGGTATTTCCTCTGTACGGTCGGGCGAAGACGACCACTGAGGTCCTGGGCGAACTGATGGAGCCCGCCACGTGACGCGCGTAGATCCATGAGCGATGGCCTCGATAGCAGGCGCCATCCGGCAGCGACCTCCCTCGCCATGGATCTCCATGTCGAGGCGACACAGAAGTTGACCGAGGCGCTGGTCGACTCTGAGCACCGCATGCGACGGCGAGTGGAGTTCCTGTCCGATGTGGTCTTCGAGACGGATGAAGACGGCAGCTTGGTCTTCCTCAACGAAGCCTGGCAGACCGTGGTCGGCCTCGAAGCCAAGAGCTGCCTGGGCTCGCAACTATCCGAGTTCTTCCCACCAGAGAACCGTCCGGGCGTCGTCGACTTCTTGCGCCTCGAAGCATCAGGAGCGAAGCGTCTGCGCACCCATCTGATCCGCAACGACGGGACCACGGTATGGACCTCGTTGTCCACGGCACGCATCCCCACCGGTGGGATGGTGGGCGTGCTGCGTGATGTGACCGCGGAAAAAGAGACCCAGGACGGGCTGGCCATGCTTTCGATGGTGGCGAGCTCGACTGACAACATGGTGGTGATCACGGATGCTGATGGGGTCATCGACTGGGTGAACCCGGCCTTCGAAGCGCGCACCGGATACGACTTGGACGTAGCACGGGGCCGCACCCCCGGATCGTTCCTGCAGGGACCGGCGACCGACCCGGCCACGGTCGAGCGGATCGCCCAAGCGCTCCAGCAAAACGAGTCTGTGCGCGAGGAGATCCTCAACTACACCATCGACGGCGATCCCTACTGGGCGACGATTCAGATCTCGCCGGTCTTCGACTCGGACGGGAAGGTCGACCATTTCGTGTCCGTCCAGTCCGATTCGACCGAGCGAAAGCGCCACGAACAGGAGATCCTCGAGCAGAAGGCAGCGCTGGAGGACCGGGTGCAGACCCGGACCGCCGAACTGCGTTCCGCCAAGGAAGTGGCGGAGAGCGCAGTACTGGCCAAGAGCGCCTTCATCGCCAACGTAAGCCATGAGATCCGCACCCCCCTGAATGCCATCATCGGGCTTTCTCATCTGTGCCTCAAGACCGAACTCGAGCCCAAGCAGCACGACTACGTCATCAAGACCGAGGCCGCCGCAAAAAACCTGATGCGCATCGTCAACGATCTCCTCGACTTCTCCAAGATCGAAGCTGGCGCTCTGGTTCTCGAACACGCACCGTTCGCCCTAGCCACTGTGATCGGAAACGTCGACGCCATCATCGGCACGCTGGCCCGCGAAAAGGGTCTGGGGTTCTCGATCGACACTACCGACACCCTGCCCACGCATCTGGTGGGCGACCCACTGCGCCTCGAGCAGGTCCTGCTCAATCTCGTGGGCAATGCCGTCAAGTTCACCCATCGAGGTGCGGTCCGCATCACCATCGGCATCGAGTCCGCAGATGACCGCTCGGTGACGCTCGAGTTCAGGGTCCACGACACCGGCATCGGCCTGACCCAGGCGCAGATCGACCGACTGTTCCAGGCATTCTCCCAAGCCGACGAAACCACGGCGCGCAACTATGGAGGGACCGGGTTGGGGCTGGCCATCTCCAAGCGGTTGGTGCAGCAGCTCGGTGGACATATCGGCGTGTCCAGCATGCCCGGAGCGGGCAGCACGTTCTTCTTCACGGCGATGTTCTCATCCGTGGAGGGAAGGATCGCTCCAGGGGACCTGACCGAGAGCCGAACGAGGATTCCTTCCCAGTCGAGTGAAGTAGCCCGGATCGCCGGTTCGCACATCCTCGTGGCCGAGGACAATTCGTTCAATCAGCAGGTCGCCGTCGAGCTCCTCGAAGCAGTGGGCGTGAAGGTGACCGTGGTGGGGAACGGATTCGAGGTCCTCAAGGAGCTTGCCGACGGGGTGCCGTTCGACGCCGTGCTCATGGACATCTTGATGCCGGAGCTCGACGGCCTCGAGACCACTCGACGGATCCGAGCCACCCCGGGATCCGACGGGATCGTCATCATCGCCATGACGGCTGCGGCCAGTGACGAAGAGTTGGCGGCATGCATCGCGGCTGGTATGGACGACTACGAGCCGAAGCCGATCGAACCGGACCGCCTCTATGCCACCCTGGTCAAGTGGCTCCCCGACCGCAGGGCCATTGCGACCCTGCGGGTGCTGGAGCGGAGCATGGACCAAGCCCCGGTGGATGTCGACCGCACCGCGCTGGCCCGCCTCGTCAACGACGACCCCGAGAAGATCCAGAAGTTCATCACCAAGTTCTTGGACACCACCCAGGTGATCCTGGATGAAATGGTGGAGGCTGGAGCACGGGGGGATCTGGCCTCACTCGGGAGTCTGGCTCATCGGCTCAAGTCTGCGTGCGCTGCCATGGGAGCTTCCGGCATGGCGATCCTCTGTGGCGATCTGGGGACGGCATCCCACCAGGCAGACACCGAGCACGCTCGTTCGATACTTACTGATCTGCTCGCAGTGTTCGAGCGGGTGACCGTGACCCTGGCTGCAGAGGCACCGGTCGGATGAGCGCGTTCGCAGTAGTCGGTTCACCCATGCCGTCGCCGCTCTCCCTGCGGGTCCTCGTCGTCGACGATGACGAGTTCATGGTGGATGTGGCCAGCGAGCTGCTGCAACAGATGGGGACCACCGATGTCCAACGGGCCAGTGACGGGGCCGAGGCGCTGAAATTCATCGATGATGGGCACCTGCATCCAGACGTCATTCTGTGCGATCTGGACATGGCGGGCATGGACGGATTTGTGCTCATGCGCCACTTGGCCGCACGGTCCTATTCGGGCGCAGTGATCATCATGTCCGGATCTGACGAGAGGGTCCTGGCCGCGGTGACCGAGTTGGCACGCGAGCATGGGCTGCAACTGCTGGACTCGCTGGCCAAGCCGTTAGACCGGGATCGCTTGTTCCGAGCCCTCGAGCGGGTCTCGGTGAGTCGGCCCAGGGGGATCTTCCAAGAGTGGGAGCCCGAGCGGAACGAGCTCATCCCCGACGAGTATGGAGACACGTTGTCCCCCGAGGCGGTGCGCCGTGGGATCGACTCGGGCTTCGTGGAGATCGCCGTCCAACCCAAGGTGCGGCTGTCGGATCGCCATGTTGTCGGCGCCGAGGCTCTGCTGCGCTGGCGTGACCCAAAACGAGGCGTCTTGTCTCCTATGGCCATCGTGCCCACGGCTGAGTCCTACGGCCTGATCGACGATCTGGCCCTGGCTGTCTACCGCCTCTCCGTCGATGCGCTCGCAGACTGGCGCCGCCAGGGCCACGACCTCAGGATCTCGGTCAATCTGTCAGCCAGGAATCTGACGACTCTGGCCTTCCCTGAGGTGCTGGCGGCCATCGCCAAGGAGGCCGGTGTCGAGACGGGCTGCATCACGCTGGAGATCACCGAGAGCCGCCTGCTCGAAAACCTCACAGCCAGCCTCGAGGTGATCGGACGGCTCCGCCTCATGGGGTTCAACATGTCGATCGATGACTTCGGTACCGGGTACGCCAGCATGGCGAACCTCAAGTCTCTGCCGTTCACCGAGCTCAAGATCGACCGGTCCTTCGTCCACGGAGCGCTCAACGACACTGACGACCGGGCATCGCAGGTGATCCTCGGGTGCAGCGTCGAGCTCGGCCACGCACTCCGGCTCGACGTAGTAGCCGAAGGGGTCGAGACCATCGAGGAGTGGAACCTGCTCGAGGCACTCGGATGCGATGAGATCCAGGGGTACCTCGTGGCCAAGCCGATGCACGCCGCAGACTTTGTGGCTTGGAAGACGGCGTGGGACGCCAATCCGCCCGAACGCCGCGTCTTCCACCCGGCCGGTGGCGCCGCTTGGAGGGTCTGAGCCCAGCGTCAGGCGCCAGCCGCTCGCTGCCGCATCGCCCAGCCCGGGCCCCGCAGCACGTAGGACAGGCGTTCGGTCCATCCGGTGGACGAAGCGATGTCGCGGGCCATGTCCACATACTCGTGGGTGGCGATGCGCGCGGGGTTGAACGTGTCGATGTTGGTGGTGAGACCGTAAACAACGGGCTCTCGTTCGGGTTCGAAGGTTCCGAACATCCGGTCCCAGATGATCAGGATCCCTCCGTGATTACGGTCGAGGTACTGGCTGTTCGAGCCGTGGTGGACCCGGTGGTGGGACGGTGAGTTGAGCGTGCTCTCGGCTCGCCCGATCCGGCGGATGGCCTCGGTATGGACCCAGAACTGGTAGATCAGGTTGACGCCTCTAGCGGTGGCCACTGCTTCGGGGGGAATGCCGAACAGGCAGAGGAGCCCATAGGGGAGTGCGGTCCCGAGGGCATCGGCGACGGGCTGGCGGAGCGCGGTCGACAGGTTGTACCGCTCGCTCGAGTGGTGCACCTCGTGTACGGCCCACATGTACCGACTGGTGTGCATGAACCGGTGGTTCCAGTAGTAGATGAAGTCCCAACCGATGATGGCTGCACCCAGAGCCAGCGGCCCGTTGCCGAGAGAGGGGACGAGCCGCCGCTGCCACATCTTCTGAGGCGTCAGGGCGGTACCCCATGCTGTGGTGATGGCCACTCCGCCAGCGGCGATGGCGGCTACCCCGCCGATCGATGCCAGCCGGCGAGCCGTGGATGCGCCTTCGGAATGCCTTGCGTCTTCGACCGTGCCGGGGGCACTGACCGTGGCGTCGTGGCTGGCACCGACCAACTCGGGGCGATGCGAGTTGGAAGAGCGTCGGGCAATGACGTCGGCGACGGTGGTGACCGCGGCTGCCCCGATAGCCAGTGCGACTGCTGCTTTGGCGAAGCGGCCCCGTCCCGGGGTGATCGGACGCAGGAGTCGGGGCACGACGAAGGGGGCGAGCAGACTCAGGTTGCCCATGGCCAGGCTGGCCAAGGTGTCCCTCCGCTCATAATCACCAGCTGCGGGAGCACCGCCTCGGGCCAGCCGACGGCGCTGAGCCAGGTACTCGGCGCCCATGGCCGCGAAGTACGCGGGCACGGCCACCACGGTGAGATCCACGGCGTCGGCACCCGGACGCGACGGCCAAGTCACTGATGACCTAGCGAATCGCTACATTCCGAAACCAGTCGCGGCACCGTCAGCCGGCCTGTTTGATGGTGACGGTGAACCCCGGGAACTGACCGGGCTTGGGAGCGGGCACGACAGCGGTCTTGTTGCCGGCGAACTGATCGGCCAACTGGACCACGGTGTAGAACTGCACGATGGGCCAGAACCGCTGGGGTGCGGCATCGGTGGCCTGGCAGCCGTTCATGCCCAGCTTGGCCAGGCTCGGCGACACCAGGTGGGCGTCGATGGCATAGGTGATGAGGCCACCACCTGAGCGGATCCCCTCGCAGATGTCGGTATAGGTGTTGTGGCCCGCTCCAGAGATCTCGACCAGCACCTTGGGGCCGGTGAACGCCTGATAGGTCTTCTTCACGCTGGCGGGAGTGACGACGTTGTCCCCTTTGGCGACGATCAGCATCACCGGCTTCGATGAGGGCGTGCCGGTCGGCCCGACTGGTGCCCAGCCGACGGCGGTCTTCAGGGCAGGTGCCGCCAGGGCGTTGAACGCCGTACCGCCGCCAGCGGAGTGCCCGACAGCCGCCACTTTGGTGGCATCGACGGAACTGGCCAACGGTGACGAAGGATCCGACGATGCATGCTCGACGGCGGTGAGTGATGCATCCATGATGGCGGTGTCATCTGTGGCCGACGGCCTGGCCTTGGATTGGAGCGCCTGGGCGGCTAGTCCCCGCTCCAGGTAGTCGGCACTGACGACGACATAGCCCCACGAGGCGATCCCGGCCAAGAGCGACGAGTAGTAGAGCCGCTCGCCGCCGTAGCCGTGGCTGAACAGCACTACGGGGAACGGACCCTTCGACGAGGCCGGGGGATCGGCGTAGGCCGCTACCGTGGTGGTGGTGTTGTACTTGGCGGGCAGGATCCCCTGCAGAGCGGTCGGGAGGGTGGCGGCCTCGGTGTAGCTGAACGGCGGATGGCTGGCGACCTTGGCGGCATCGGCTGGGTAGAAGACGGTGGCGTAGCGCTCGCCGAAGACCGGGCCGGCCGAGCCCAGGTCGAGAGTGGTGACGCCGACCTTGTCGGGCCCGGTCTGCTGATAGGCCGGCACCTGTGTGGTGGTCGGTGGGGTGGCCTGGGACGACGAGCATCCTGCGGCCAGGGCCGACAGGGTCACACCCACGCAGGCCAGCGTCTTGGACAGTCTCAACGGATTCCTCCTCTTGCCCGGTGCCCCCATGGTCGATTCGCCCATCAGACGACAGGCCCATCAGGGGACGACGGGGACTGGACGACATCCCCGCCGTCCACATCACGAACAGTATCCCACGGGCCCCGGATGGCTCCGGGGTCGCCAGCGCCATCGACTGCACTGCGGCGAGGCAGATGCCCTTGTGGACGCAGGCGGTCACACCGCCAAGCGCGTAGCTGTGGGTGGAGCCCGGCCGCCGTGACCTACGAGACCAGATCGATAGAACAGGTTCTATACTTCTGGCGCCGGTCCAGCGCGTCGCGCCGCCAACTTGCGGTCGTCACTGCTCGGCAGTCACGATCCAGTACCCACGATCCAGTACCCACGATCCAGAACTCCCAAGGGGGAACCACCATGGCCCAGCCGGTCATCGTCGAAGCAGTCCGCACTCCGATCGGAAAGCGCAACGGGTGGCTTTCGGGATTCCACGCCGCCGAGCTGCTGGGCAAGGCCCAGGTGGAGCTGGTGAAGAAGGCCGGTGTCGACCCTGCCAGTATCGAGCAGATCGTCGGTGGGTGCGTCACCCAGGCCGGCGAGCAGGCCTCCAACGTCACCCGCACGGCTTGGCTGAGCCAAGGCATGCCCTATGAGACAGCGGCCACCACGGTCGACTGCCAGTGCGGCTCGGCGCAGCAGGCCAACAACTTCATCGCCAACCTGATCAGCGCTGATGCCATCCACTCCGGCATCGCCTGCGGTGTCGAGGCCATGAGCCGAGTCGGTCTCGGGGCCAACGCCTTCAACGGACCGGGGCGGTCGCGTCCAGAGGAGTTCCCCTGGGACATGCCCGACCAGTTCAACGCAGCCGAGCGGATCGCCCAGAAGTACGGCATCACCCGTGAAGATGTCGACTGGCTGGGCTTCGAGTCACAGCGCAAGGCGGCGGTGGCCGTGGCCGAAGGGCGCTTCGACCGAGAGATCGTGACGCTGGAGGCACCAGTGATGGGCGCCGACGGTCCCACCGGTGAGATGACCATGGTCTCTCGTGACCAAGGCCCTCGTGAGACCACCAAGGAAGGCCTCGCCAACCTGAAGACCGTGCTGCCTGACGGGATGCACTCGGCAGGAAACAGCTCGCAGATCTCGGATGGGGCTGCGGCTGTGCTGTGGATGTCCCAGGAGCATGCCGGCCAAGCCGGACTGCGTCCTCGGGCCCGCATCGTGGCCCAGACCCTGGTCGGCTCCGATCCCTACTACCACCTCGATGGTCCGGTGGCCGCTACCTCCGACGTGCTGAAGAAGGCCGGCATGACCATGGCCGACATCGACATCTTCGAGGTCAACGAGGCATTCGCCTCGGTCGTCATGTCGTGGGGCAAGACCCATGAGGTCGATTGGGACAAGGTCAACGTCAACGGCGGCGCCATCGCATTGGGCCACCCGGTCGGCTCGACCGGTGCGCGCCTGATCACCACGGCCCTCCACGAACTCGAGCGGTCGGACAAGAACCTGGCGCTGATCACCATGTGCTGTGGTGGCGCACTGGCCACCGGCACCATCATCGAACGGATCTGAGGACACCATGATCGAGACCGAGCACCTCAACTACGAGGTGGTGGGCACCACCGCCATCGTGACCATGAATCGGCCCGAGGCCAAGAACTCGCTGTCGGGGCCGATGCTGGTCGGCATGGTCGACGCCTGGATGGAGATCGACAGCAACGAGGACATTCGCTGCGCCATCCTGACCGGCGCTGGCGGCACGTTCTGCTCGGGCATGGACTTGAAGTCGATGTCCGGGCCGGGCAACGAGGAGGTGTCGGCCCGGATGGCGGCCGACCCGGACCTGCACTGGAAGGCATTGCTGCGTCACTATCAACTGCGCAAGCCGCTGATCGCAGCCGTCGAGGGCTACGCCGTCGCCGGTGGGACCGAGATCCTGCAGGGCACCGACATCCGGGTGGCTGGCGAGAGCGCCACCTTCGGTCTGTTCGAGGCCAAGCGGGGCCTCTACCCGCTGGGTGGCTCGGTGGTCCGCCTGGTCCGCCAGATCCCCTACACCGTGGCCATGGACCTGCTGCTCACCGCTCGACGTATGGGCGCTCCTGAGGCCAAAGAGGTCGGCCTGATCGGCTACGTGGTGCCCGATGGCACCGCCCTCGACAAGGCACTCGAGATCGCTGCGGTCATCGGGGCCAACGGCCCGCTGGCCGTCGAGGCCATCAAGACCTCGTTGCGGGTCACCGACGGGATGTCCGAGGCCGACGCACTGGCCGCCGACCTGGAGATCGGCTGGCCCATCTTCAGCTCCGAGGACGCCGCTGAGGGCATGCTGGCCTTTGCCGAAAAGCGCCCCCCGGAATACAAACGCAAGTGAGCAGTCTGGCTGGCGGACGCCACCCCATCTCGTTCCCGGATGATCACCCGGACACGGCCCGGCTCCGCCTGGCCGAGGCCCTGCGGCCCCTGATCACCATGACGGTGTCGGGCACGCCCGACGATGAGGCGTTCTTGGTGGCGGCTGAGGTCGTGGAGCGTCTGACTGGCGACATGGCGGTCGGAGCCAGCACCCGACGCCGGATCCGCCAACCACCCGACGCCGATCGGCCTACTGTCGAGTACTTCCCGACCAGCCCCATCGCCGGGATCCTCAACCCGGTCGCCCCACCAGTGCGGCTCGAGGTGGTCGACGGTGTGGACGGCGCCCCACCCGAGATCGCTGCCACCGCCTACTTCGACTATCCCTACGAGGGTCCGCCCAGTTGTGTCCATGGTGGAGTGATCGCCGCCACCTTCGACGAGATCCTCGGGGCGGCCAACATGGTCTCTGGCAACCCGGGCATGACCGGTACGTTGACCGTCCGGTATCGCAAGCCGACGCCGCTGCGTAGCGAACTTCGACTCGAGGCACGCTTTGTGCGGCGCGAGGGACGCAAGATCCACACGTGGGCCGGGATGTACCACGGGGACGTGCTTACCGCCGAAGCCGACGGTCTGTTCATCGAGGTCATGCCTCACCAAATGCTGGCCATCGCCGAGCAGCACGCCACCGGTCCTGACGACGGGCTGCTGGCGGCCATGCGGCAAAGTGTCGAAGCTGGCGATCTCACCGAGGACGGCGGGACCGCTCGGGCCTGACGCCTGGTGACGCGGCGGTCATCGACCATCGCGCCACGTGGCGACCACCGGATGGGCCAAAAGTCGGGCCTCCGGTGGGGTCTGGTCAGATCTTCTCTCGACCTTCCCAGTACGGGTCGCGGAGCTTGCGCTTGTAGAGCTTGCCGTTGGGATCGCGAGGCATCGAGTTGGTGAAGTCGATCGACTTGGGCGTCTTGAACTTGGCCAGACGGGTGGAGCAGAACTCGAGGATCTCGGCGGCCAGTTCGTCGGACGGCTCGACCCCTTCGGCTGGCTCGATGACGGCCTTGATCTCTTCGC
>CAIVIS010000018.1 GCA_903906055.1 uncultured Acidimicrobiaceae bacterium | reverse complement strand
TTCAACCACATCGGTCCGGGCCAGTCACCCAACTTCGCGGTATCGGCGCTGTCCAAGCGGATCGTCGACGCCGAGCGGTCCGGAGCTGGCGAGATACGTGTGGGGAACCTGTCGGCCCGACGAGACTTCACCGATGTCCGCGACGTGGTGCGCTCCTACCGCATGCTGGTCGAGTCCGGCGCACCGGGTGCGGTCTACAACATGTGTTCGGGGCGTGATGTGTCGATCCAGGAGATCGCCGACCGGCTGCTGGCGGCCGCCGGCAGCACTGTGCGGCTGGTCCCCGATCCGGCGCTCATGCGTCCGGTCGAGGTACCGGTGCTGCGTGGGGATCCCTCCCGACTGACGAGTGCCACGGGTTGGGTGCCGGAGCTATCGCTCGATCAGACCCTGACCGACGTGCTGGAGTACTGGCGGGCTGCACCCGCCTGACGCTTCCATGCCGGATGGTTGGAAGGCTCCAGCAATCCTCGCCAGACGCGGAGAACGGCCCGCACGAGGCGAGCCGTTCTCTCCAGGGACCGATGGGGGGGTATCGGTCCGTATGGACCGGGTCCGAGGACTCCGGCCGGGGCACCGGGCCGGGGGGCAGGCCCGGTGCGGATGTGGGTCGCTCAGGCGACGGTGGTGGGGCGCATGCTGCGAATCTGCGTACGGGCACCTTTTGCCTGCACACGGGCCTGCTTGGAGATGTCACGGGCCTGAGCGGGCAGGCGGTCCTCGAACGGAGCGAATACGGCCTCCACGCGCTCGATGATCTCCTCGACCCGGTCCATCAGGTCCTCGACCTTGGCATCCGCGGTGTGGACGGCCTCGGTGAGGTCGCCCCGGACCGAAGTGAAGCGATCGGTGATTCCCGACGGCTCGTGCATCTTGGCCATGAACTCCCGGCGCTGAACCTGTGCCTGCTGGAATCCGAGGACTCCGGCGCCGATGACGACGTAGGGGGCGTCCGTGGCTGCGTTGGCGATGTCCTTGGCGACCTTGGTGACGTCGGTGTTGATTTCGGCCATGATGTGCTCCTTCTATTCGGTGTGTTCGGTGTGTTCGGTGTGGAACTCGTGCTGGGTTGTTCTGTCTGGGTCACGGATCGACCCGTGTCGTGGACCGACCGCTGTAGTTCGCATGCGATGGTGGCCTGCATCCGATCCACGACATCTGCTTCGAATACAACTGTATTCCTCATGATAAACATTTGCAAGCACCCCCACCTCATCCGGTGCACCAGCAGGCGCCAGGTCGGATCGGCTGTTCAGCCGGGAGCCCAGGCACGGACCGGACGCACCGCAGTTACCAGTCAGGTGGCGCTCAGCCCGATAGCCTCGGACCCCTGATGGAATCACTGGCCCCGCCGGTCGTTGCCGTCGTCGTCGCCCACGACCCCGGTCCGTGGTTCGAAGAGACGCTGGCCTCGCTCGCTTCACAGGACTACGGAGAGTTCTCTGTCCTGGTCCTCGACGTCGGTTCTGGCGGAGACATGCCGGCCCGGGTGGCGGCCATCCTGCCCACCGCGTACGTTCGCCACTGCCCCGAAAGGCGAGGGTTCGGCGAGACCGTCAACCAGGTCCGGTCCATGGTCGATGGTGCTGCGTACTTCTTGATCTGTCATGACGACGTCGCCCTCGACCCGGATGCGGTGCATCTGCTGGTCGAGGAGGCCTTCCGATCGAATGCGGGCGTGGTCTCTCCGAAGATGGTCAGCTGGGACGACCCCGAACTGCTGGTTCACGTCGGCATGAATGTCGACAAGGGCGGATCGGTCGTCGAACGGGTGCAGCCGCACGAGATCGACCACGGACAGCACGATGCCGTCCGCGATGTCTTCGTGGCGCCAGGAGGCTGCACGCTCATCCGAGCGGACCTGTTCGAAGAGCTCGACGGGTTCGACCCGACGATCGTGGCGATGGGTGAGGACCTCGACCTGTGCTGGCGAGCTCAAGTGGTGGGTGCGCGGATCATCGTGGCGCCTGACGCCCGGGTGCGGCACCTCGAGATGCTGGCATCCGGCTCGCGACCGCTCGAGCGCAGCCTGTTGCAACCTCCCGTCGAAGTGCCTGTGCTCAGCGACGATGGCGCGGCTCCGCCGGCCACTGCAGTCCAAGCGATTACTGCTGAGGTACTGACGGAACCCGACTCCGATACGACCTCCGCCGAGCCCGAACCTCGCCATCCGGTGACACTCCAGGAGCTTCAGCGCCGACACGAGCTCCTCGCCGTGCTGACCTGCTACTCCTGGGGCCATCTGCTGCGGGTGCTCCCACAGGTATTCCTGTTGGCGGTGGGGGAGATCGTGGTGGCCGAGGTAGCTGGCAACCGGGCCCGGGCCCGGGCCGTGGCCCGGGCATGGCGATGGAACCTGAGCCGGTTGGCGGCCACCCGGGCGCGCCGCAAGATCTTGCAGGCGAATCGCCGGGTGGGGGACAAGCAGATCCGACTCCTCCAGGTCCGCGGCAGTGCCCGTGTCTCTGCGTTTGCCAGACGCGTGTTTCAGCACGGATTCCACGGTGCCCACGCCGACGAGATGGCGGCGGCGGCCGAAGTAGCCGATGCAGCAGGCACGATGGCGCCGGGTGACGAGTCGATCGAGGTCGAGGCCGACGTCGAGCAGAGCGAGGCCGGCCGGATCGGCGGTGGCGCCCGTCTGGTCGTGTGGCTGATGGCGGCGCTACTGGTGATCATCGGCTCCCGTGGCGTGCTGACCAGCCAGCTCCCGGCACTCGGACAGTTCGCGCCGTTCCCTTCGTGGTCGGCGACCCTGTCGCAGTTCTTCACCGGGTGGCACCCGTCGGGCGTAGGGACGACGGCGCCGGCGGCGCCAGCGCTCGGTATCGCTGCCCTGGTTGGTGCCGTTCTGTTGGGGGCCATGGGCCTGGCCCAGAAGGTCTTGATCTTCGGTTGCCTGCCGCTCGGCGCCTGGGGTGCGGTGCGGCTGCTGCGTCCCTTCGGTTCGCAACGCGCAGCGATGGTGGCTGGGCTCGCCTATCTGGCCATGGCGCTCCCCTACAACGCGTTGGCCTTGGGGAGGCTGGACGCCCTCATCGTCTACGCCGGCGCTCCGTGGGTGCTGGCGGCGCTCGTACGGTCGACCGGCCTCGATCCCTTCGTGCGACGGGTGGAAGCGCCCTTGCCTCCAAGTGCGGCCTCCTCGGAGGAGAACGTCCCCTCGGGAGCATGGGCATCACGCCACGGGCTCTTGGGCGGGGCGTTGGCACTCGGTGTCCTCGAGGCGATCCTGATCTCCTTCGCTCCCGCGGCTGGACTGGTGGTGCTATTGGTGGCTCTGGCCATCTTGGTGTCGTCACTAGTGTTTCGCGATGCCGGCTCCACCGGTCGGGCGGTCCGCCTCGCCCTCGGATCGACGGCGGTGGCGATGATCATCTGTCTGCCGTGGGTCATCGGGGTGCTGTCGGCCGGAACGGGCGCGCTGGAAGTCTTCGGAGTGCCGACGGCCACATCGGGCGCTGCGTCGTGGAGCTCGCTCCTGCGTTTCTCGGTGGGGCCGATCGGTGGGTCCGATCTGGCCTGGGGATTCGTGATCGCGGCAGCGGCTCCGCTGGCGCTGGCCCGGGGGGTGCGCTTTCGTTGGGCGGTGCGGTTCTGGGCGATCGCCCTGGCCGCTTGGGTGCTCGCCTGGCTGAGCGGACGGGGCTGGACCGGTGGGCTGTCGGTCGATCCTCTGATACTGCTCGCACCCGCGGCTGCGGCCACGGCGGCTTCCATCGGACTCGGGGTGGCTGCCTTCGAGCGCGATCTGCGCAAGGCGGAGTTCGGTTGGCGCCAAGTGGCCACGGTCGTCGGTGTACTGGCTGCAGGCCTGGCATCGCTGCCGACCCTGGTATCAGCACTTCCCGGCCGGTGGGAGCTCCCGGTCAACGACTTTTCGCAGTCGGTGGCGTGGATGCACGCCAAGGCAGCCGACGGTGCGTTCCGGGTGCTGTGGCTGGGTGACCCGAGGAGTCTCAACCTTGGCGGATGGTCGGCTGGAGACGGGCTGGCCTATGCGACCTCGGAAGATGGAGCTCCTGATGCCCGGTGGTTGTGGAACGCCACGTCGCCGGGTCCAGCGGGCTCCCTTGGTTCGGCGGTGAACCTGGCCCGGGCTGATCGGACCGACCGATTCGGAGCGCTGGTCGCACCAGCGGGCGTTCGATACGTGGCGGTGCTGACTTCGGTGGCCCCCGACATCACTGGCGAGCAGAGCCCTACGGCCTACCCGGTACCCAACGACTTGCTACCCGCACTAGGGCGCCAGCTCGATCTCCAACCCGTCCTCTCGGGAACGGGCATCACGGTCTACGCCAATGCCGACTGGGTGCCCATGCGGGCCGAAGTGCCAGCACCAGTGGGTGCAACAGCTGCTTCGTCGGCTGTGGCGGATCCAGTCGCCCTCGATCCGGGAGCACCGGTGGTTCCCGGAGCCGTTGCCGTCCTACCCGGGGTGGCGGCCGCCCGTTCGTACACAGGACCGCTGGGCATCGGCACCGTCTATGCATCGGTGGCGCCGTCTGGCAGTTGGAAGCTGGTCGACGGCACCGGTTCTGCTGCCACCCGTTCGTCCTCGTTCGGGTGGGCGGCCAAATATGCGGTGACGGCGAAGGGCACGGGGACACTCCGGTTCAGCGGTGGGTTCCTACCGCTCGTCATCGGGGTGTTCTCACTCGTCGTATGGGGGTTGGCAGCAGCAGCCCTGGTGGACAGGCGTCGGATCCGCCGAGAGTGGGAGCGGGTAGGTCGGCCGCGCAGTTGGTCTCATGGCCGCAACGGCAAGGGCGATCTACTCGATGACGTATGGGCATCCGAGGACGAGGGAGTCCGGTGACCGGTATCGAGACGAACGAGGCGATTGAGCCCAACGAGGCGAGCGAGACGAACGAGACGGACCCCGTCCTCGTGAAGTCCCGTATTGCCAGCCACCGCAGGAAGCAGCGTCCCGTCCAGGGGCGCACGACCGCCATCGTGGCGGTAGCACTGGTCGTCCTGGGCGTCGCACTGGTGTCGGCTGCTGTGCCAGAGCCCAGCGCCGAACCTGCCGTTCCTGCCGGTGACGGCACGGCCGTCTCCCCTGCAGATGCGCACGCATCGTCGTTCTTCTGCACGACCGGGTCCGGGTTGGATGCAGGATCGGGTGCTGCGACCACCGTTGTGCTGGTCAACACGACGCACTCGGCCGTCCACGGCACCATGGCGACGACCGTAGCGACGGCGACGGCGGTGGCGACGCCGACGGCTGCGCCTGTGGCGACGGCTGCGCCTGCGCCCGCGGTTGCCGTCAGGAAGCCGGTGACGGTACCGCCGCTCGGAACGATCGTGGTGACTCCAGCCGAGGGAATGCCGGCCGGTGCCACGGCGAGCACGTTCGCGTTCTCGGGCGGGGGAGTGACGGGCACGGCGATCATCTCGAGTCCGCAGGGATGGAGCACAGCACCGTGTGCATCGGAGGTGTCGGCGCAGTGGGACTTTGCTGGCGGGGCGACCGCCACCGGCCTGCTGGATCTGTCGCTCTACAACCCCACGGCGGCACCCACAGTGGTCGGCGCTACGTTCCTGACTGCTAACGGCAACGTCCTTACCCCCCAGGAGTATCAGGGCATCCTGCTGGCACCCGGCCAGTTGGTGGTGGAGAACCTCGGGGCGTACGTACAGAGCCAGGCCGTGGTAGCCACATTGGTGCGTGCCTCATCTGGGTCGCTGGTGGCCACCGAGCTCGATCAGATGGTGGTGGCATCGGGATCTGGGCTGGCGCTCATGTCCGGTACACCAGGGCCGTCCACCACGTGGCGATTTGCACAGACCACCGCCGTCCAAGGGGGGACCGTCACGCTGGCGTTGGCCAACCCCAACGTGGAGCCGGTGACCGTGCTGGTGACCGTCGGACTGTCGGGCGCCTCGGTGGAGCCACGCAGACTGCGTATCCCCGCCAGGACGGTCGCCTCGTTCGCGGCCTCGGCGACGGCCGGTTGGCCGCTCGGGTCCCCGTACTCCTTGACCGTGTCATCGTCCGAACCGATCGTGGTCGGACGTACGGTGGTGGCTCCGGCCGGCGCTGCTTCACCCCAGGGAGGGATCAGCCCAGGGGCGACCACGGCTACGGAGCACTGGCTGGTGGTGGGTCCAGGTGGACCCGGGGCCCCAGCAGTGGCGGGTGCCACCCGCCAGAGCCTGGCGGTGGCAGTTCCGGGACCGTCTGCGGTGGATGTGACGGTGACCCGGCTCGACAACGCAACAGTGACGGCTCGGGCCAGAGTGGCTGCACACGGAACGGTCGTCTTCGGCCCGGATCGAGTCGGCGGCCTCGACCCTCTGGTGGTCACCGCATCGGGGCCGGTAACTGTTGAGGCTGACGACGGTCCTTCCGGTGCGCCTGGTGTCGTGGCCCAGTCAGGGTTACCCCTCGGGCCCTGACTCAGACGGGCCCCGACTCAACCAAGTCCTGACCCCGTTCGGATCCCGACGGAGACGTCCCTGTCGAAATGCCTGCTCAGCGCGCTGCGGGCGGGGGAGGAGGGGGCCACGGTGACTGCTTGGCCTGCCATCCGGTCGAGGTCGGGGGCCAGTGGCCGGCGGGGGGCAGGGAGCCATTGCCAGGAGCACTGCCGGGTGCCGGATTGTCGGTCTGTCCGGCGCCAGCATCGGCGGCGTTGGCCACCGAACCGGCTGGCTCTGCTGCGGGTGCGGGTGCATCCCCAGCGGACGAGGCGGACGGAACCGGCACCGGGGAGCCAGAATCCGAGGCGACCAGAGAACTATCGCTAGGAGGACCGTCAGCATCGTCGGATCCGGTCGGCCCGTATTGGCTGGCTACGAAGATCGGCGGAACGGTCTTGACTCCGGCAGCGTGGACCGGGCGCCCGTAGGCGGTGTCCACCAGGCGGCCCACGGTCTCTCCGTCGATCGTCTCCTCGTCGAGCAGGGCCCGGGCCACGGCGTCGAGGCCTCCACGATGGCGACCGAGCACATCGAGTGCGCGCTCTTCTTGGGCCCGAAGGATGAGCTCCACCTCGTCGTCGATGACTTGGCTGGTGTGCTCGGAATAGTCCCTGGTGTGCATGAGGTCTTCCCCCAAGAACACCTGGCCCTGGGATCCCCATGCCATCGGGCCGATCTTGTCGCTCATGCCCCATTCGCGGACCATCCGGCGAGCCAACTCGGTGTTGCCCACTAGGTCGTTGCTGGCGCCGGTCGACAGGTCGCCGTAGACGAGGAGCTCGGCGGCCCGGCCACCCATGCGCACAGCCAGGGAGTCCTCGATGTACTGGCGCGGGTGGATGTGCTTCTCCTCCATCGGGAGCTGCATGGTCACACCCAGGGCCATACCGGTCGGCAGGATCGTCACCTTGTGGACAGGATCGGCGTCGGCCAGCACGTAGGCCAGCACGGCGTGACCGCCCTCGTGGAAGGCGACCCGCTCTTTTTCGGCACCGGAGAGGACCAGGCTCTCGCGGCGCTGGCCCATGAGGACCCGGTCACGGGATGCCTCGAAGTCCTCGTTCTGGATGACCTGTGATCCCCGGCGCACGGCGTGCAGGGCGGCCTCGTTCACCAGGTTGGCCAGGTCGGCCCCGCTCATCCCGGGCGTGCCGCGTGCGACCTTGCCCAGGTCGACGGTGGGGTCGACCTTCTTGTCCTTGCAGTGGACCTGAAGGATCGGGAGACGCTCGTCGAGGTCGGGCAGAGGGACGACGATCTGGCGGTCGAAGCGGCCCGGGCGCAGGATGGCGGCGTCCAGGATGTCGGGCCGGTTGGTGGCGGCCATGACGACGATCCCCTCGGTGGGATCGAAGCCGTCCATCTCCGAGAGCATCTGGTTGAGGGTCTGCTCGCGCTCATCGTGGCCGCCGCCGAGCCCGGCGCCGCGCTTGCGGCCGATGGAGTCGATCTCGTCGATGAAGACGATGGCCGGGGACTGCTTGCGAGCAGTGGCGAACAGGTCGCGGACCCGGCTGGCTCCCACGCCCACGAACATCTCCATGAAGTCAGAGCCGCTGACCGACATGAAGGGCACGCCAGCTTCGCCGGCCACGGCCCGAGCCAGCAGGGTCTTGCCGGTTCCTGGAGGACCGACCAGCAGGATCCCCTTGGGGATCCGGGCACCGATCTCCTTGAACCGCGCCGGGGTCTTGAGGAAGTCGACCACCTCGCTGATCTCGAGCTTGACCCCGTCGTAGCCGGCTACGTCGCTGAACGTGGTGGACGGACGCTCGGTCGAGTAGAGCTTCGCCTTCGATCGTCCGATCGACATGATGCCGCCCATCTGTCCCTGGGCCCGGCGGCTGATGAAGTAGAAGACGCCCATGATGAGGGCGAAGGGGATCAGGTACCAGATCAATGACACGAGTGGGCTCTGGGTGGTGGTGACGTACTTGGCGTTGGCACCGAGCGTCTTGAGCGCCGTCTGCTCTGAATCGGTGACCGGATTGGGGCCAAGGGCGGCGTAGTTCGTTCCGTCAGCCAGGATTCCGCTGATGGTGCCATTGCTCTGATCGACGGTGGCGGTCTTCACCTGCTTGTCGTTGATCTGCGTCAGCCACGAGTTGTAGGTGAGCTGCGTGGTATTCGACTTCTTCACCAGGCCGGGCACGATGATGACGGCGAGGACGACCACCATCACGATGGCGGTGAGGATGATCCGGTTCCGGTTCTGACCGGGCGTACTCGGGTCGGACCCGGATGGGGAGGCCGATCCTTTGGGAGTGTTCGGGTTGGGCGGGGTCACCTCCATATGCTACGCGCCACAATGGACCGTTGACGCATCGCCCCGGACTGGCGCCGTGGACGCCCTCCTGGCCCACCGGGGAAGACTCGAGCGGGCGGCCCGGATCCAGAGCGTGTGGCTCGGATGCCCCAAGGGCAGGCCCGGTGCCCAGCCGCCGGACCGGGTCGGTATCGTGTGAGGGTGAACGACCTCCCCGAGCCGCCGGTGGACGCCCCGTCCCCAGGCGCGGAGCTCTCACCGAGCGACGGGTTGTTGGAGGGTTCGGGCTCGTCAGAGCACACAGCGGCCAGGTCGTCGACGCACCGCAAGGACGTCTCCCTCGGGCGTCAGCTCGATGCTGGAGCGGTGCCGTCCAGCCGTAGCGCCGCCTGGATGTGGATGCTCTACGCCGCCCTGGGCTTCCTCGGTGGCCAGGTGCTGGCGGCAGTGACTGTCGGTATCGGCGGGCTGCTGGCGGGCCAGTTCGACGCACTCTCCAAGCTTTCCAAGCTCAGTGAGCCGCCGACGTGGTTCGTGATCTCCACACTGTTCGGGCTGTGGGGCGGGTTTCTGGGTGCGGCACTGTTGGCGTCCCGGCTGAAGGGGACCAAGCACTTCCGCGACGATTTCCGGCTCCGCTTCCGCTGGATCGACCTGATCGGGATCCCTATCGGTGTGGCCGGGCAGTACTTCGTGGCCCTGGTCTACGTACCGATCGCCCCGCACATCCACAACTTCCACGAGCGATTTTCCGCCCCGGCCCAGCGGCTCACGGGAAGCTCCCATGGGATCGGCTACTTCGTGATCGGCCTGGCCACGGTGGTGGGCGCCCCGTTCTTCGAGGAACTGTTCTTCCGGGGGATCATCCTGCGGGCGCTGGCGCGAATCTTCGGCAGGCTGGGCGGCGTTGGGCCGGTCCTGGCTGTGGTGCTGAGCGGTCTGCTGTTCGGGCTGGCCCACGCCGAATCGCTCCAGCTCCTCGGCTTGGCGATATTCGGGATCATCCTCGGCGTGGTCTCTTATCGGACCGGTCGCCTCGGCATGAACATCGTGGCTCACGCCTCGTTCAACCTTCTCGCCCTCACTGCCGTCGCCTTCCCCACCTTGCTCGGCACCTCGGGATGGGCCTGACATGACGGACGACGCAACCGTGACGGTGGATGTGGCGGGAGCAGACGATGTGGCTGGGGTAGGGGTAGCAGCCCAGGCAAGCGGCCCGTACCGTCCGGACTGGTGGATCCGGATGACGAAGCGCACCTCGTGGCCGGCGTGGGCCGATGCGGTGGCCGTCTTGGGGATCACGGCGGTGGTCCTCAGTCAGCTCCACCCCAACCTGCTCTTCCTCAGCACCACTACCTCAGGAGGCGATACCGGGGCCCACGTGGCTCTGCCGGCTTTTCTGAAGTCGAATCTCCTTACCCATGGGCAGCTGACCGGCTGGGACCCTGGCTGGTACGACGGCTTTCCCCTCTATACCTTCTACTTTCCGCTGCCCGGGATCATCACGGTGCTGCTCAACGCCGTCTTCTCCTACGACGTGGCCTTCAAACTGGTCACCGTCATGGGCAGCTTGCTGCTGCCGGTATGCGCCTGGGCGTTCGGACGCCTGGCCGGCCTGCGCAGGCCGGGGCCGGCCTGCCTGGCCGCCGCCACCCTGCCGTTCTTGTTCGAACCCAGCTTCTCCATCGATGGCGGAAACCTGCTGTCTACCCTGGCCGGCGAGTTCTCCTTCTCCTTGAGCCTCTCGTTGGCGTTGCTGTTCTTGGGGGTGGTGGCGGCCGGGCTGCGCACCGGGAGCCATCGGGCCGTGGCGGCTGTGTTGTTCGCGGCCACGCTGCTCTGCCATCTCATCCCCACCATGTTCGCCGTGGCCGGGGCCGTGGTCTGGCTGATCCTCGACGCCGACCTCCCCCGGCTCCTGGGTCACAGCCGACGGGCAAGCGCCGCGGGGCGACGCTGGGGTGTTCGGTTCCTGTGGTCGGTAGTGGCCGGCGTCGTCGGAGTGGGCCTGACGGCATGGTGGCTGGTCCCCTTCGCCCTCGAGCAGTCGTACACGACCAACATGGGGTACACCAAGGTCTTTGGCTATCCGGGGCTCCTGTTCCCCTCGTCCTTCTACTGGGTGCTGCTGGCTGATGTGATCGGCGTGGTGGCGATGATCATGCGTCGCAACCGGGTGGCGCTGTTCCTGGTGGTGATGGCTGGCCTGTCGGCGGCCACGGTGATCCTCGATCCGGCTGGGAAGTTGTACAACGTCCGGTTCCTACCGCTCTGGTTCCTCTGTCTCTATCTACTGGCTGGCTACGCCCTCGCTGAGGTCGTCTCGGCCGTGGCTCGCCTCGTCCGACGTCGGCGTCTGAACGTCTGGGTGCGGGCTGCCCGCGAGCGACTGGCATCGGCCGATGCCAGTGCGTGGTCCCCGGGGATGCGCATCACCCGGTTCCGACGGCCGGTACCGGTGGCGGTAGCGGCTGGTGCGGTGGTCGGTCCGCTGGTGGCCCTGGCCGCGGCATGCCTGGCCGTGGTCCCTCCCCTGGCTGTCCCGGCGACGACCCTGGCCAAGGTGGGGGTCCATGTGGGGCCGAACCAGGCCAGCGCTTGGGCCCAGTGGAACTACTCGGGCTACGAGCGCAAGCCGGACTACCCCGAGTTCCAAGCGGTCAATCAGATGATGGCGTCGGTCGGGGCGGAGCACGGGTGCGGTCGGGCCATGTGGGAGTACGACCCGTCGCTCAACCGGTTCGGAACGACCGAGTCGCTGATGCTCTTGCCGTACTTCACCGGTGGGTGCATCGCCTCGATGGAGGGGCTCCTGTTCGAGTCGTCGACGACGACACCGTTCCACTTCATCAATCAGAACGAGCTGTCGCCCACGCCGTCGAACGCTGTGGTCGGCCTTCCCTATACCGGGATCGACGTTCGGCTGGGGATCCGGCACCTGCAGTTGATGGGCATCCAGTACCTGCTCACGTCGTCGACCACCGTCCAGACGGTGGCCAGCGCCGATCCTTCTGCCACGTTGGTGGGCACCAGCGGGCCGTGGAGTACCTCGTACAACGGCCAGAGCCTGAACACGACGTGGAAGGTCTACCGGATTGCCGGCACCGGACTGGTGGTCCCTCTGGTCAACCGCCCGGTGGTGTGGCAGGGCATAGGGGCCAGCCAGTCGTCGTGGCTGACTCCGGCCGTCAACTGGTACAAGTCTCCGGACCGGTGGAGCGTCGTACCGGCAGCCGACGGACCGCCGGACTGGACCCGGGTGCCGATCGGCGATCCCCACCCACCGGTCGTACCGGTGCCGGCCGCCAAGGTGTCCGCCGTGCATCAGTCTGACCAGGGCATCTCGTTCCACGTGGACAAGGTGGGCACCCCGGTCGAGGTGAAGATCTCGTACTTCCCGAACTGGCACGCATCCGGAGCCGATGGCCCCTATCGGGTGGCGCCCAACCTGATGGTCGTGGTCCCGACGAGCAACGACGTGACCCTGAGTTATGGACGATCGCCGGCCGACTATCTGGGCCAAGCCATCACCCTGGCGTCGATGGCCGCCGTGGTCGTGCTCATCGTGGTGGATCGCAGGAGGAGGAGAGGCGGCAGGAGCAGGAGACGGCCTCGGGCGGCTCGGCTCGCCCGGGCAGGAAGCAGCACCACCGGGCAATGACGTACTCACTCGGCATGTTTCCGCTCTCCTCGGTGCTGTTTCCTGAGGCCGGTTTACCGCTCCACGTGTTCGAGGAGCGGTACCGGACGCTCATGGCCCACTGCCTCGAGGCCGACGGGGAGTTCGGCGTGGTCCTGATCGAACGTGGGTCAGAGGTGGGCGGCGGCGACCAACGGCTCGATGTCGGCACAGTGGCCCGGATCGCCAACGTGGCTGATCTCGACGACGGACGGATGCTGGTCGTGGCCACGGGAGTACGTCGAGTTCGGGTGGTCGAGTGGCTGCCCGACGATCCCTATCCGCGTGCGCTGGTGGAGGACTTGGCCGATACCGGAGCGGCCTGCCCTGGCGAGGTGTTGGAGCTGGCCGAAGGGTCACTGCGTCGCCTGCGGTCGCTCCTGTCGGAACTGGGTGAAGTGCCAGCGATCTCACCCAGCCTGCGCATCACCGGTGCCCCCACCGAGGTCGGGTGGCAGCTGTGCGACATGGCGCCCTTGGTGTCGATCGATCTGCACCGCCTGTTGGTGGCCGATGGCCTGGAGGCCAGGATGCGGCTCCTCGTCGATCTGTGCGATGCCATGGCCGGCGATGTCATCGGGCTGCTCTCGGGGGGCGAAGGATCCATGCCTGAATGATCTGGCCTGTCCTGGCCCCGATGTTCAGGGGAGCAGGCGCTGGACCAGGAACGCGGTGATCCCGTCGGACAGCCCTTGGGCGGCAAGTTGACGCAACCCAGGGTCCTCCATCAAGGCGGCATCCGTCGGGTTCCGCATGTTGCCGCACTCGATCAGCACCTTCGGGACCACGGAGAGGTTGAGTCCGCCGAGGTCGGTGCGAGGGGTGATCCCCGCGGCCCCCGAGTAGTTCGAGACCGGCATGCCGGTGGCGGCCGCGAAGCGGTCCCGGATGTCGGTCCCGAGCAACCCCGATGCACCCACGATGGCCCGGTTGTCGCTGATGGTGCTGACTACCGGGACAGGTACATCGACGGCGAACCCACGACCCGTCACCGGGCCACCATCACCATGGATGGAGATAGCCGCGTCCGATTTGGCCACGTTGCCGATGGCCGCCCGGGTGTTGACGCAGGGGCCGACGCCGGTGTCGGACGTGCGGGTGACGTAGACCGTGGCGCCTGCCGCCTCGAGTAGCCCGACCAGCCGTCCGGCCACATCGAAGTTGAAGTCGTGCTCGGTGTAGCCGTC
>CAIVIS010000017.1 GCA_903906055.1 uncultured Acidimicrobiaceae bacterium | reverse complement strand
TCGGCGAAGGCGATCCGGCTCGGCACCTTGAACGGGGCCAGCGACTCCGACAAGAAGTCCTTCAGTCCGTCGGCATCCAAGTCAGCACCGGGCTGGCGGAGGATGACACAGCCCACCTCTTCGCCCAACCGCTCGTGGGGCACGCCGAACACGGCAGCCTCGTACACATCCCCGTGCTCGTAGATGGCGCTCTCCACCTCGGCGCAGTAGACGTTCTCGCCGGCCCGCAGCACCATGTCCTTGGCCCGGTCCTCGATGTAGAGGAACCCCTCTTCGTCGATGCGGCCGAGGTCGCCCGAGGCCAGCCAGCCATCGATGATCGTCTCGGCGGTGGCCTCTGGCTTGTTCCAGTAACAGCGGATGACATTGGGCCCACGCATCCAGATCTCTCCACGCGTGCCGGTCGGTACGGCAGTGCCACTTTCGTCGCGGATCTCGATGTCCAGGATCGAGGTGCGGGCCCGACCAGTCGAGGTCGGGTGGGTCACGTAGTCATCACCGGCGTTGCCGGGTCCGAAGGCGTTGGTCTCGGTCATGCCGTAGCCGATATTGGGGCGGCCCTTGGTGAACCCCTTCTCCACCCGGTCGACCAGCTTGGCCGGAGCCGGGGCGCCGCCGCCGCCGATGGTGGCCAGTGACGAGGTGTCGTACTTGGCGAACGATGGGCTCTCCAACATGTCCCAACTCTGCGTAGGCACTCCCACGAAGGCGGTGACCCGTTCGGCCTCGATGAGGCGCAGAGCGGTATCGGGGTCCCAACGGTGCATCATCACCAGCTTGAACTTCATGCCGAAGCACGACAGCATCACCGGCACGCACCCAGTCACATGGAAGAGCGGCACGATGAGGATGAAACACGGAGCGAAACCGCTGCTACCGCCCAACAGGTCCTCGCCCTTGCGTGCGGTCTGGATGGTCGTGTTGCACCAGAACGCCATCAGTCCGTTCACCACGCCGCGATGGGTGGACACCGCCCCCTTGGGGAACCCGGTGGTTCCCGAGGTGTAGAGGATGGTGGCGTCGTCGTCCGGGCCGACCTCGATGTCGGGCATGGCATCGCCCAAGGTGACTACCTCGTCGTAGCGCTGCACCCCGGTCGGGTTGGGCTCGAGCCGGTCGCCCCGGACCATGATCATCGGGATACCGCGGGAGTGGGCCGGCGCGTGGGCCCGTTCGATGCGCTCGGGATCGGCGATCAGCAGGGCCAGTCCCGAGTCCTCGATGGCGTAGTCGAGCTCGGTCTCGGTCCACCACGCGTTGAGCGATACCGACACCGCTCCGATCGACACGATGGCCGCAAATGAGACGACCCACTCGGGCAGGTTGCGCATGGCGATGCCGACCCGGTCTCCCTTGCCGATCCCGTAGGTGTGCACCAGCGCGTGCGCCAAGGCATCCACATTGCGCATCGTCTCGTCGAAGCTCCACCGCTCGTCCTCGTAGACCAAGAACTCGGCATCGTCGGCTCGCGCTCCAGCGATGAGCTGGCCCAAATTGGCCGGGGCGTTGGCGAAGACCCGTACCGGGTTCCCGGCCACCATGATCTCGACTGTTTCGAACAGCTGTCCAGGGCCAGTGACCTGGTCCAGAGCCTCGTCGTATGTGAGCGGCACAGCCGCCACCTCCTTCGCAAAACGTGTGCGCCGCCATAGGTGTCGGCGGCGAGGACCGGATCTTAGAGCGACAGACCCATCGGCGGCGCCGTTCCCACCCTCTAAGTCCAGAGACCCGACACCAATCAGGGTGCAGCCGCCTCCACCGGGTGGTCACCCAGGGGCCCCTCGAGCACCACCGGCACATCGAAGGCGGCCCGGCGACTGGCCCGTCTCAGCGCACCCAGGACCGGCCGGCCGAGTACCAGCACCAAGACGGCGTTGGTGATCGCCCGGGGAATATCGAAGCCCAGGGAGGTGGTGAGATCGAAGAAGAAGAAGTTGTGCAGGTTCTGAGCGAGCCCCGCTCCAGGGACGAACGAGAACGGTCCGCCTGATCCGGCCCCGAACGGCCAGAACCACAGGTTGAGCAGCGATCCATACAGGATGCCAGCCACAGCGGCGTAGGCGGCGAGCACGCCGAGCTCGGACTTTCCACGGGCCGGTGGCAGGCACCCGGCCCCAAATCCGATCCAGGCCGCTCCGAACATCTGAAAGGGCAGCCACGGGCCCACCCCTCCGGTGATGAGGGCCGAGACGGCAATGGTCAAGGCCCCCAGTACGAATCCGAACCCCCGGCCCAGCACCCGGCCGGCCGGGATCAACAAGAAGAACACGGGCTCAAAGCCGGCGACCCCGGGACTTGGCACCCGCAGGGCCGCCCCACAGGCGGCCAGGATGCCCAACAGGGCGATCGCCTTGGCATCGAGCGATCCTTCGGACACCTCGCTCAAGATCACCGCCAAGAGCAGTGGCAGTACAGCCAGGAATACCCACGGTGCATCCGAGGAGTGGGCGAGGGAGGCGGTCGACGTCCCGTGCAGGAGAAACGGCCAACAGAAGGCCACGATGCCCACCACCGAGGTGACGGCCAGTAGCACCGACGCCCTCGGCCGGAGGCGGATGGCTGCAGCGGCTCTGTGCGGTTCAGCCACTGACGGGCTCCTCGTCCAGAGCGGCACGGACCTCGTCGACCGTGAGCCACAGATCGGGGGCCAAGACCTTGGCCACCTGAGGGGCGAACACCGGGGAGTGGCAGACCACGTCACGGGCCACGCCGTCCCCCACCACCGTCCCTTCGGCCAGGACCACGGCTCGGGTGGCCACCTGGGCCACCAACTCGACGTCGTGGGTAGCCATGACCACCCCATGCCCGTTTGCCGCCAGTTCAGCCAGGATGCGTACTAGTCGGGCCTTGCCCGGGTAGTCGAGCCCCCGTGTCGGCTCGTCCAACAGGAGAAGCGGAGGTGCCGGGGCCAGCACGATGGCCAGGGCCAAGGCCAGACGCTGCCCCTCCGACAGGTCCCGGGGATGCCGGTCTGCGGGCAGCCCGGGCAGGATTCGCTCGAGCACGGCGGCCGTCGTGCCCGGGGCCAGTCCAGCGTCGTGGTCGGCGCTCATGCACTCCTCGCCCACCGACTCGCCGTAGAGGAGCACGCCGGCATCTTGGGGAACCAAGCCGACCCGAGCCACCAGGTCCTTGGGCTTGAGCGACGCCGGGTCGCTCCCTCCCACCTCCACGGTGCCGGAGTGGGACGGCCGGACCCCAGCCAACTGAGACAACAGGGTCGACTTGCCCGAGCCGTTGCGGCCCATGACGGCAACGATCTCCCCAGCATGGAGTGCGAGGTCGACACAGTCGAGCGCCACCACCTCGCCATAGTGGACCGACACCTTCGCCAGCGATGCCAGCCGTCGGCCGATGGCCACCCTCGGCGTGACCTGAGGCTGGGTCCCCTCCAGGCGAAGTCGGAGCGGGGCGACCTGACGGCGGGCGTCGCGGACGGTCAAGGGCAGCGGGTCCCAGCCAGCCATCCGGCCGAGATCGACCAGCGGTGGGGCCACCGGCGACACGGCCATCACCTCGGCGGCCGGGCCGACCACCAATGGAGAGCCGAGGCCGGGCACCAGCACTACCGAGTCAGCGAAGGGCAGGACCCGCTCGAGCCGGTGCTCGGCCAGCAGGACTGTGAGCCCCAGGTCGTGCACCAAGCGGGTCAGCGAGGCCAGCACCTCTTCGGCTGCGGCAGGATCGAGGGCCGAAGTCGGCTCGTCCAGCACGAGGATCCGGGGCGATGCCGTGAGCACCGCCCCGATGGCTACCCGCTGCTGCTGGCCACCCGACAGGGTGCCGAGGGGTCGGTCGCGCAGCTCGTGCAGTCCGAGCAGGTCAAGGGTGTCCTCGACCCTGCGCCGCATGATGGCTGGGTCGAGGCCGAGGTTCTCCATCGTGTAGGCCAGCTCGTCCTCGACCACGTCGGTCACAAAGCTGGCCGCCGGGTTCTGGCCCACCATGCCAACCACATCAGCCAGCTCGCGAGGTGGGTAGTCGCGGGTGGAGCGACCGTCCACGCTGACTTCGCCAGACAGCCTTCCCCCGGTGAAGTGGGGCACGAGGCCGTTGATCGCACGCAGCAGCGTCGTCTTGCCCGAACCGGTCGGACCCACGACCACGCACAGTTCGCCCTCACCTACGGCCAGGTCGACATGGTCAAGAGTCGGCCGAGCGGCACCGTCGTAGGTGAACGAGACGTCAGTGAACCCGATCACGCGAGCCGCCCTCCGGGATCTTGAGGCGCGGAACGTGCCGATCCCCGACCGTCAGACCCACCAGCCGCCGTGTCGATGGAAACACGCACTGGTTCGACCTTGCCTGCTCGTGGCGACCGCTGCTCCACCGGGGCCACCCATGCTGGCAGCAGGCCCACCAGGATGCCCGCTGTGGCGAGAGCCGGAAGGGTGGGCATCCCCAGCGGATAGATGGCGAACTCGAGCCCAGGGGCACCGAACAGCCCGGCCGCCACCATGGACCCGATCACCACGACACCAGATGCCGACACCAACCACTCGGGGGCCCGCCACGGGTCCGGGCGGTACCGGGTTCGCGCCGTACGCCGGCCCCCAGCGGCCAGTCCGGCGCCGATCAGCACCGTACCCACGGCCACGAAAGGGATCCCGCCGCCGGGAAGCGAGCCCGCCACCAGCACGCCGTAGATTCCGCCCATCACCAGGAGCAAGCCCACCGCGGTTCCGGCCCCAGCCCACCGCCGGGAACCCCGGGACACGGTTACCCGGCGACCGTAACCACGCGAATCCATGGACGATGCCAACTGCAGCGAGCGATCGAACGCGCTCTCGAGGACGGGGACGGCCATGCCCCGCAGGCCAGCAATCCCTCGGATGGGACGGCCGCGGAGCCGTCGTGCGTCCCGGACATCACCGATGGCGATGACCAGTTCGGGAGCGAAGGCGAGGGAGACGGTGATGGCGACCCCGGCTTCGTACAGCACAGCCGGGAGGCACCGGAGCAGCCGGTACGGACTAGCCAGCGAGTTGGCCGCGCCGAAGCAGATCAACACCACCGCCAACCGCAGTCCCTGGATCACTGCGGTGAGCAGCGCCTCCGCCGTCACCGGGCCCCCGATGCTCACGCCGGCAGCCCACCGAGGCAGCGGCACGTGGGGCAGCGTGCACAGCACATGGCCGGGCAGCCGGTTCCCGAAGATGACCACCAACGCCACCCGCAGGACGATCACCACTACCCCGAGCCGGATGAAGACCACGATCGACCGGGACCACGGAGCCGAAGTGCGACGGGCCGCCACCACATAGATGGCGACCGAAGCAATCAGGAGCAGGAGGATCGGATTGGTGGTCCTCGATGCGGCCCCAGCCAGACAGCCCGCCCACAGCCACCATGCCCCTGGATGGAGCCCTCGACGCCCGGGGGTGCCGGTAGTAGCGCTGGTCACGGCACGAGACACAGAACCCCGGATCTCACGGTGTCCGATGCCTCACGGTGTGCGCGATCGTCGCCGCCACAGGCCCGTGGCGGCAATCACCAAGGCAGCCACGATCAGGCCTCCCACGATCAACGGATCCGGCCCGATGCCACCAACCGTCCGGGTACTGGTGGCGGACTGCCTGACCAGCGGGTTGTCCGGGATGCTGATATCCGAGGCCGACGAACTAGACCCAGGTTCCGCTGGGTAGGTCGACGGCGTTGTCGGCGGCAACGTAGTACTGGTGGATCCACCGGACGTGCCGGTGGCCGGCGAAGCAGTCGTGGCCTTGGCGGAGCGACGGGCGCGTACATGCCGGGTGACCGCACCCACCGCACCGGCTGAGCCGGCCGCTCCTCCGGTCTTTCCCCCGACCCGTGTTGGCGGTCGATTGACCTTCGTGGTCGGGGTCGTGGTCGTGGTCGGAGGTGGCGCACTCGAGGGGCAAAGCGCGCTGAACGACGACGTAGTCCGTGGGGCCGGGTCATTGGGATGGCCGGTGCCTGGGTCCTGGAACCGCCAGCCCTCGACATCACCGGGGGTCACGGTCCCGAACGCTCCGGTGCTCGCATAGGTCCAACCCGATTCGGCTCCCGTGAAGTACGACCAGTAGACGTAGCCGCCACCGGTCACCTGCCCGCACCCCGATGCTGGGATGGTGTTGATGGAGCAAAGCAGGCCGCTCGACGCATAGGTAGGCAGGGCCAGATGGGACTGCGCAACGAATGCACTCAACGCGTCGTACTTCGAGCTGGATGCAGGCACCGACACGCAGCCCACGACCTGGTTGGTCATCGACCCTCCGAAGTCGATCACGAAGGCCACGGTCACTCGACCAGCCGCCCCAGCCACATCGGTGAACGGCCGGAGCGCGAACGGCCCGGCCAGGGCGAGCGCCGCGGTTCCAGCGGCTACCAGCAGTGCGCTGCGTCCGAAGCGGCGCCAAAGGGACCGACGTCGTCGTCGACCGCTGCCGGGACTTCCCTGCCTATCGCCGCCCGAGTCGCCACGCGACTCATCGCCATCGACGGCAACCGGTGACCGGTGACGGATGACGGGCATGGGACGTTCGTACCTCCGGGCCTCGACCCCGAGCACCAGGTGTGCGGATCGCACGCCGATGACCGAGTCCGTGCCGCTGTTCTCGACGGGCGGGACTCATCAAGCACCACGGCGGTATCCCGACTCGCAGCACAACACCTGCTCGGTGTGGGTGTGCTGCCTACGGTTGCGGACCAGCGCCGGATTCCGACCGGCTTCCCCGCCTGGGGACTTCATGTTGCTACCACAACTCTAGCAGCACCCCCTAGCGTTTTGGCGGGGAGCCCCCACCACCGAACAGGGCCACCCGCACCGAACATCACTGCCCAGCCGCCTGCGGAATACCCCTGTCTTTGCCCTTGCTCAGCGACCTGGACGGGCGAGCCAGCCACCGGTCACCTCCTCGATGCACGCCAGCGTGTCTCCCATGGCCCGATCGGCCCCGAACCGGTCGACCAGCGAGACCACGTCGCACCCTGCAGCCCCAGCAGCTGCCGCCCCCTCTGGGGTGGACCTCCCGGCCACCACCAGTACGTCGAGGCCGAGCCCTCTGGCATCACCCACCACCCCGCCGACCACTTTGCCGGCGAACGAAGTGGCGTCGAGCGCTCCCTCCCCGGTCACCACCCGGTCGGCACCGTGCATCGCCTGCTCGGTGCCGACCAGCCCGGCCACCATCTCGTAGCCCGACCGAAGGCTCCCACCCAGGATCACCACCGCCCCGCCCATGCCTCCGGCGGCACCCGAGCCCGGCACTTCCCGGACGTCGACACCGGACTGCTCCACCCACGATGCGGCCAGCTGCTCCAGGCGCAAGCGCAACAGGGTCACCTGCTCGGGCGTGGCCCCCTTCTGGGGTCCGAACAGCCGGGCGGCATCCACGAAGGCCACATCGACGTCGTACGCCCCCACCAGCGCCGCTCCCCCTAGTCCCCCGGCCCGCGCTATGGCTTCGAGCGCTCCCCGGCCACCATCGGTAGTGGCCGAGCCACCCATGCCGAGCACGACGGTCCCACCAGGACCGACGGCACGGGCGGCGGCCACGAGGAGTTCGCCGGTCCCCTGCGTCGAAGCGGCCATCGGGTCGTTCGCTGTCGGACCGCCAGCCAAGCTCAGTCCCGAGGCCCGGGCCATCTCCACCACGGCCATGCCCGGCCCTAGCCGCCACTCGGCGAGCACCAGTATTCCGTCGGGGCCCGCCACCTCCGTGGTCATGCGCTCGGGACAGACTCCGACACACGCATCGAGCATGCCCTCGCCGCCATCGGACATCGGCAGAATGGTGGCATCCCATCCAAGCGAGGCAGCAGCCCGGCCCATGGCGGCTGCCACTGCGCCAGCATCGGCAGTTCCCCGGAACTTGTCCGACGCGATC
>CAIVIS010000016.1 GCA_903906055.1 uncultured Acidimicrobiaceae bacterium | reverse complement strand
CGGTGTAGCCAGTGATGGCCGAGCCACCGTTGGAGGCAGGCGCGGTCCATGCCACGACCGATTGGCGGTTGGCTGCCGAGGAGGCGGTGACCGCGGTGGGGGCCCCGGGGACAGTGGGGATGAGGATGCTGTTAGATGCAGCAGATGCAGCGCCGGAGCCGAGGAGGTTGGTGGCGGCCACGGTGAACGTATAGGTGGATCCGGTGGTCAGACCGTTGATCACGGTGGTCGGCAATAGTGACGTCAGTCCGGTGCAGGTGAGACAGGCCGGCGTGGGTGTGATCGAGTAACCAGTAATTGGGTAGCCATTCGATGACGGTGGTGTCCAATTGATCGAGGCCGTGCCGTCGAGGTTGGCCACGGCGGAAACCAGCGTGGGCGTACCCGGTGGGCCAGGGACGACGACCAAACTTGAGGGGGCAGATGGGTCACTGGTGCCGAGGGCATTGGTGGCCGTCACCGCAAACACGTAGTAAATCCCAGGCGTGAGACCGGTCATGATGGTGGACGTCGTGGTCGAACTGCTCCCGGTGCAAGTCGGGCAACCCGGGGAAGTCCCAACGTTGTAGTTGAGGATTGGCGAGTTCCCGTTGGAGCCAGGTGTGGCCCAAGAGACGGTGGCGGTCCCATCAGCCTTGGCCTGGGCGACGACGTTGGTCGGCGGCGACGGGGCAGTAGACGTGGGGTAGGTGGGAAGGCCACCGATCAATGCGGAGCAGTACTGAATAATGGGAAGGGTCGATCCGTAGACCGGCTTCAGGGGCGGGCACTGGTTGGTGGGACGGGTTCCAGGGTTGGTGTCCATCGACATCAAGTTCCACGAAGACGTGGAAGGTGTGAGATACGAAGGTGGGGAGGCGAAATCGAGGAGAGGGGACCAGTTGTAGTGCTTGATGTAGCCCGATACTGACGTCGAACCACTGAAGGTACCGACTGGACCTCGGGCGTACTGCTGGATCGACCCGTAGTTGTACAGGTTTCCTTGCGGCCCTCCGGCCGCATAGTTGTTGACGACGAAGGACTTGGTGAGAGCCAAGATGGCCGCATCGATGGTGAGGCCGGTCGTTCCGTTGGATGGATTGCAGATGATGGCGCCAGGAGTGGTGCAGGTGGGAAGCAGGGTCGAGGTGCCCGGCACGATCGGGTGGTTGACGTCCACGAAAGCATTGGCGATGAGCCCGAGCGAGTCGTTGGGTGCCGCCGTGTTGTAGGGACAGAACCCGAGGGATTGCGTGCTCAGCCCGCTCTGTCCCACTGTCCAAGCACAGTCGGCGTAGGTGATGTTCCCCGTAACGATGATGTCGTTGGCCGTACCGACCGTCACCTGACCAGAAAGGTTTCCGTTGACGAAGGCGTCGCCCTCGAGGTCAGGCGCAGTGGTGGCACCGTAGTAGCAGGCGTTGCAGCCCGGGCTGGTCTGAGCGTTCGGGCCGCGTGTGACCGTGGAGGTAAGCACGTTGGTCTTGCCCAACTGACCCTGACTAGTAGTGGTGTACGTGGTGTTGGCGTTGAAGGTAGCCGAGTACGTGCCAGCTGAGGCACTAGAGAGGGTGCAGACGGCCCTGGCAGAGTAGGTCGGCGGGTTGGTTGTCGGGATGACTGGAGTCGGGGCGGAGAGCGCCACGTTGGCGCACTGCGAAAGTGAGGCGGAGGCTTGGCTGAACGAGACGGTGGCACCGGTGTTGAGCTGACCGCTGGCCGACGTGATCGTGGCCGTCAGGGCGACCGGTGAACCGGAAACTGGCGTTGCTGGTGATGCCGTGACATTGGTGACCGTGTTGTACACCGAGGCCCCGAAGGGGTTGGCACCAGCGATGGAGTCACTCGGACTGGCATTTTGGACGTAGACCACGCCATTTGCCGGGAGGGGAGCGGATCCGTTGTTCGGGCAATTGTTGGTGTTGCCAGGGAGGTTGGCCGTATCCCAGGTGAAGGTCTTGCCCTTGAGCGTCTGTGTGCTCTCTTTGGTCTCGGGGCTCACTACGGTCATCTGTCCGGTGCCGTTGGCCAGGGTCGAGAAGGTGATCTGAGTGGGGCCGGTATAGAGACACCCGTTCTGCGCCGCTACGACTCCGAGGCTGGCATTGTTGGCCGGCGGGAGTTCGACGGAGTGGCCGTAGCAACTGTGGGTGGAATCGCACAGGTTCGGACTGTTGAGGGGTGCGGCGAGGATCGAGGCGTTGATGCTCTGACAACCGGTGGAACTGAAGGAGCTGCTGACGAAGAGGCACTTGGGGTCGGCAGTCTGTACGGGAGATAGCGCTGTTGCGGTGCCAAATGACGGCGAACCCGATTCATAGACCGAGTCGTTGGTGTATGTGGGACCGAAGAACTAGTCGTTCGGGCCGAAGTAGACCGGGAAGCAGCCCGATCCGGCACCGTTGTAGGCCGGCCAGTTGTACTTGCACGAGCTGTAGTTTCCGGTACCGGAGTATGACTCGTAGTTGGACCACCAGACGCCGGTCAGGAAGCCGTTGGTGGCTGCCAGGTGCATGGTGGCGGAAGCAAAGAGGTAGTGGTTCGTCGCTGACTTTTCGTAGGCGGCGCCGACCACCTGGACGGCCAGATCTTTCAACTCGTGCGTCGTCGGGTCGAATATGGGCTGTGGATTGCCGAAGGCGTAGTACTCAGTGTCTGACCCCGGGACGTCAGAACCCTTGACCTTGTTCCACTGCCCGTAGCTGATCCCCCCACAGGTACCGGCCCCATTGGTGCTGGTGTTGCACTGAGCCAGACTTGGATTGGCGTTCAAGGCCGCGACATAGCCGTTCTCACCCGCTTGGAGGGCCCGCTGGACGTAGGCCGTCACCGATACGGTCTGCTCGAGCGGCAAGGACTGCAACACCGTGCTCACCAATATGGTGCCGATCAGAGTGACCACGAGACCCAGCATCAGTACCATCAAGATGGCGGTCTGGCCGACGTCATCGAACCGGCGAGCGTTCGACTCACCAGCAGCCCGTGAGTCGCGGCTGTCACGCCGAGTCGGCTTGTTGGCATTTCGATTCAATGTTGCGCGCATCGTGCTCATCCCACTGACGTCGAGTACTGGTACGGAGATATGCCGCTCCCCAAAAATTGGGAGTTGCGGAAGCTGATCAGGTGGGTCTCCACCGTCTTGTTCGAATCGGAACTTGCCACGCCCACGAGTATGTCGACATCGACCATCTTGATGGCGTCGAGTTGGCAGGCCGCAGACTGAGAGCTCGTTGCGAGTAGTGGGGTCACAGAGTTGAGGCTGACGAGTGGGCTGGATGCACACGCAGTTGCCACGGCTGACCTCGAGTCAGGAGTGCTGGTGGTGGTGTAGGTGAAGACCGGAGTCTGGGGGTTGTTGGCAACACCAGTAATGGTGAGGATTTGCGTGAACGTGGACTGGTAGGTGCAGTTGGGCCCCGTTCCCACTCCCGGGCAGGCGGATACGCCGTTATTTGTGGTCGGCAGATAGCGACGCACAACGAACGAGCAGGTGCCTCCCCCCGATTTCGTTGTGCAGACGGTGCTCGGTGACACTTCTGCACCGTTGGCGTCGAGTTCCTTGGCCTCGAACTTGGCGGGGCCAGCAGAGCTACCGGTGCACGGAGCGGTCGTGGTCGTAGTGCCGGTGGTGGGGACACATGCCACGACATTCCCTCCGGTCGTTCCGATGTTGGAGTAGAAGGTCAGGCTGAAGGCGCCGGCCGAGGCGAATCCAGGTGAAGGCGTACCGTCAGATGCAGGTGGTGCGGACTCGACCTCAGCCTGCAGAAGGGGCCGCAGCGGAGTGAGGGCCGGCAGGATCTGGTCGTATCCCTGGTACGAGGCGGACACATTGATGCTGACCTGGTTGAGAACCCCGATGGCAACCGCAACGATCGTGGTGAGCACTACGAGGAGGGATGAAGCGACGATCATTTCGATGAGCGTCATGCCGGCATCATCCATGGTTCGCTCCGAGTTGGCGAGGCGTCTCATGCGTGCACCTGGGTGACCACGGGGAGGTAGCTAGCGACTGCGCTGCCCGTTGGTCCCTGTGTGGTGATGGTCTGGCCTCCGAGTATCAGGTTGATGCCGTTCGCAGGGAAGGTGATGCCTAGGGCGCTAGTGAGGAGATAGGTGTAGGTGCCGTACGGCACGGACGCGTTGGTGAATCCAGCAGGGTCGGTCACGGGCATGGTGAACGTATCGGTGCCGGTGCACTGGGTCGATGTGAGCGTTACCGTGGCTCCACCCAGCGGAGTTCCTTTCGAGTCGACGGCTTGGATGGTGAGGAGATCCAGCGGCACTATGGCCGTTGCGGTGTCGCCGGGAATCGCAACTAGTGAGGCGATTGTGGGCGCTGATGCCATATCCGAACAGTCACCGGTGG
>CAIVIS010000015.1 GCA_903906055.1 uncultured Acidimicrobiaceae bacterium | reverse complement strand
GTGCGCGACAGGTTGCGCCGTTGGTTTTCGAGGGCGTGGTCGCGGAGCCAGTCGTCGAGTGCCTTTACCCCGCAGGTGAACGAGCCGAGTTGGTGATGGGCAGCGAGGCGCTCGACGCGCACTCAGTCGACTCGCTTCAGCCGACGTGCTCGATGGGCCTGAGCAACGAGCACCTTCGGAGGATGGACAGGGCCGTCCAGCGCCTTGAGGAACCGCTCATGGTCGTCCTCGGCCAACTGGATCGCATGGTGCGCGTCGACCACGGTTGCAGCGTCAGCGATCGCTCGGTTGAGCAGGAACTCCGACACCGAGACGCCCGTCATTCCGGCGGCCTCCGCGAGGAGATCGTCGTCGTCGGCGGAGATCCGAACTTCTCGTCGATTGTCTTTTACGTTCATGATTCCTCCTGTCCGTACAAGTGAACGACTGCTGATGCCCGGGATCAAACCGGCCCGCACGGGCACAGGGACGGACAACCCCGGACAACCGGCGTCGGAGGTATCGACGGCGACTCAATGACAGCGGCCCGGCGAGGAGGCTTGCACGGAACATCGCCGGACTGTTCCCAATGGACAGGGTCATCCATGAAACGCTCACCTCAGGGGAAGTCACGCGCCGGGGCCGCCGGAATGCGGCGGTCAGGTCAGCGGATGGATCAGGTGACCGTGATGGCCACCGAGGCACTCGCAACCCCGACGGCGTTGGTGGCTTTCACGGTGAACGTGGAGTGCCCCGGTGTGGTGACGGTGCCGGTGATCTTTCCGGTCGCGCTCGAATAGGTAAGTCCAGCGGGCATGCCAGATATCGACACTGTGGCGGCCGGGGTGCCGGTGGTCTTGATCGTCAGACTGAAGGCCTGCAGGTGCGTCCTGGTGGTGGTGCCGGTCACCGTCACGGTGGGCAGGGCATTCACCGCCACAGCAAAGGTCGCCGTGGTCGATTTGGTGCCGTCCTTGGCCGTCAAGGTGACGGTCTTGGCCGCTGCCCCGGTGGTCGGTGTCCCGCTGATGATCGCAGTGCCGCCGTTGCTGGTCAGCGTCATGCCGGCCGGCAATGCAGAAGAAGTGATGACCGCACTGGCATCGTTGGTGGTGGCCACCACGGACACTGCTGTCCCTGCAGTCCAGGTCTGAGTCGACGGGGAGGTGAGGAAGCCCATGGAGGTCAGCGTGTAGTTCTGCACCGTCAGCAGCCCAGCTGCGTTCGAAGCCGCCAAGGTGATGAGGTAGACCCCACTGGCCAAGTTGACGGCAACCAAGGTGCCGGTGGCCGCCTTGGTCCCGGTGCCAGTCGTGAAGGTCACCCCGGGCGGGAGTCCAGTGGCCGCCATCCACGCTTTGGACGCTGCGACTGCCGCAGTCGTGGCCGTGGCCGTAATGGCCAGGCTGGTGGTCGTCGTCGGCGAGGTCACGCCCGTGCTTGCCGAGGTGAAGTGTGCCGCTGCGGCGGAGGCAACTGCGGTGACGCTGGCTCCGCTACTGGTGCCGTTGGCATTGCTAGCTGAGACAGTGCCACTCACTACGGTGCCGTTGGTCAATCCGGACACCAAGCACGTGGTGGCCCCGGTGGTCGAGCAGGTGAGTCCACTCAAGCTGACGGTGTAGCCGGTGATCGGCGATCCGCCGGTCCACACCGGTGCCGTCCACGAGATGGTGGCCTGGCTGTAGCCGTTACTAGTGGTCACCCCGGTGGGGGCACCGGGGGCTCCGAGGACCTGCACCGAGTTGGAGGCCGGAGAAGATGCACTTGGTCCGTTGGCGTTGGTGGCGATCACCGTGAAGGTGTAACTGGTGCCACTCGTGAGGCCGGTGACGACGCAGGTCGAACCCGCCGACGTGCAGGTCGTGCCGCCACCACTCACCGTGTAGCCGGTGATGGCCGCTCCCTCGTTGTTCGGCACTGTCCATGTGAGAGTGGCCGAGTTGACGCCTGCGGTAGCGGTCGGCGCCACCATCTGGTCAGGAGTCGACGACGGGGTGACACTGCTGGATGAAGATGACGGAACGCTACTGCCGTTAGATCCGGTGGTAGTCACGGTAAACGTATAGCCAGCGCCATTGGTCAGTCCGTTCACAGAACAGGTGGTGGCACCCGTGGTTGTGCAGGACTGACCGCCGCCAGATGCTGTAACGGTGTATCCAATGATGGTCGAGCCATTGCCAACAGGAGCCGTCCAGGAGATGGTGGCCGATGCCGCTCCTGCGACAGCCTGGACTGCGGACGGTGCGTTGGGAACGGCCGGAACGACGGTGATGCTCTGGCCGGGGCCGTCTGCAGATGCGTAGTTGGTGCTAGCTGCCACGTGGGGAACCACGGTGCACGTGCCGGAACCCACGTAGGAGACGGTCACACCCGACACGGTGCAGACCGACGTGGTCGAGCTGGTGACGGACTTCGCCCCGTCCCCGGTGGTGGAGACCGTCGGGGTGAACTGACCGCCATAGATCCCCGAAACAGGCAGGTTGGAGATCGACGGAGTGGACGAGGCGGCCTTGTCGATGGTGAAGCCCGACTGGGAGGACGTCGATCCGTTGTGATTGGCATCCCCGCCATAGGTGGCATCGGCCGTGGCGTTGCCCACGTTGGTGTTGGACCCGTAGGTGACCGAGGCCGTGGTCGACAGTCCGGCGGCTCCCGTGACCGCAGCGGTGCACGGCGTGAGGGCCGTGCCCGTGAAGGTCAGGTGTGCGGTCGGGCACGTGATCTGAGTGGACGAAGCGGCCTTGTCGATGGTGAAGCCCTGGGCCGAGCCGTCTGCTGCTGCGTAAGAAGTCCCGGCATCCACGTGGGCCACCAGCGTGCAGGTGCCCGTCCCGACATAGGAGACGAGTCCAAGCAGGCCGACCGTGCAGACGTCGGTGGTAGAAGAGGTCACTGAGGGGGTGCCATCGCCGTTGGTGGAGACCACCGGGATGAAGCCGTCGCCATAGATCCCCGAAGCAGGCAGGTTAGAGATGGACGGCGTGATGGGCGTGGCTTGGCCGATAGTGAAGTCCTGGCCGGG
>CAIVIS010000014.1 GCA_903906055.1 uncultured Acidimicrobiaceae bacterium | reverse complement strand
TGACCGCGTCATGACCGCGTCATGTTTACGACCCAGACTGGAGCCATGATCGAGCAGAACCGGAGCATCCCAGCGCCATCGGGCGCGCCACGGCAGACGCCCGGCCAGAGCACGGCCCAGGCGCAGCACGACAACGATACGAACCCCGACCGCACTCCCCTGGGGGGCCCGGCCGGCAACGCCCGACTCACCGGCATGACCGCCGCTGTACTCCTGGTGCTGCTGGCCGCCGAAGGGCTGACCCTGCTACAGGTGCACTCGCTGATCAAGCCCCACGTGATCATCGGCATGGTGCTGGTGCCGTTCGTGATGGTGAAGATCGGCTCGACCGTCTGGCGCATGGCCCGGTACTACCTCTCTTCCGCCCCCTACCGCGCTCGGGGGACTCCGCCCCTGCTGCTGCGGCTCCTCGGCCCGTTCGTCGTCGTGCTCACCGTGACGGTCTTCGCGTCGGGCATCGCCGTACTCCTCGTCCCCCACTCCTTGAACGACGCCGTGTTCTTCGTGCACAAGGCGAGCTTCGTCCTGTGGTTCGGGGCCATGACCATCCACGTGCTCGGCCACCTGGTCGACACCGGCCGCCTGGCTCCCGCCGATCTGATCACCCGTACCCGCCGCCAGGTCCGCGGAGCAGGGCCCCGCGCCCTGGTCCAGGTGACCTGCGTGGTGGCTGGCATCCTTCTGGCCATGGCCATGGTGCCGACCATCGCTCCCTGGTTGGCCGCCGGGGGATCAGGCGGCTGACGCCCCATGGGCCACAATGGCAGCCGATGAGAGTGCTGGTAGCCGAAGACGACCCCGGGCTGCGTTCCGTGTTGGAACGGGGACTGCGCGAGCACGGCTACATCGTCGACGCCGTCGTCGATGGCGACGAAGCCCTCACCTACCTCCGGTCGTATGCATACGAGGTGGCCGTCCTGGACTGGCGTATGCCGAACACGACGGGGATCGAGGTCATCGCCAAGATGCGGGGCCGGGGCGACCGCACGCCGGTCCTCCTGCTGACGGCCAGGGATGCCACCGAGGACCGGGTCGAAGGCCTCAACGAGGGAGCCGACGACTACCTGGTCAAGCCGTTCTCCTTCCCTGAACTGATCGCCAGGCTGAGCGCACTGCAGCGGCGCCCGCCGCTCACCTTGGCTCCCGTGCTGATCTGTGGTGACGTCTCCTTCGATCCCATCACTCGGATGGTCAACAGCGGCGACAGCACCCTGCAGTTGACCGCCATCGAAATCGGAATCCTGGAGCTGCTGCTCCGGCGTGCGCCAGCCGCCGTCACCCGCCAGACGATCGCCGTCCAGGTGTGGGACGACGAAGCCGACCCGGTGGGATCGAACACGATCGATGTCCACGTGGGACGGCTCCGCTCCAAGTTGGCTGACAGCACCGCCAAGATCGAGACAGTGCGGGGCTTCGGGTACCGGATCGTGCCGGCATGAAGGTTCCCGACGCCCGCTGGATCCACGCGGCCAAGGTGGCCCTGGCCGCCACCGCCATCGTGGGAGCGATCACAGTGCTGCTGGCCGTAGTGGTCAACACGAGCATCCTCCACCGCCTCGACGGAGACATCGACAACCGACTGACGACGACGTTGACATCCGTGACCGAGGCCCCACCGGGGTCGGTGGTCCTGGGTGGGAGCCGCGTGGGCGGCGATGTCGACGATGCCCCGGTCTTTGTGTGGCGTGTCAATGCGGACCGGTCCATCACGGCCCTGTCGGTCGGGGCACCAGCGCTGCCGTTCCTGGCGTGGTCGACGGAAGCCACCACGGCCAGTACTGGAGGCCGGGACTTCCGTTTCGCAGCCGTTCCCTCCGCCGGCGGCTGGCTGGTCGCGGGGGAGAGCGTGGCCAAGGTGGCGGAATCCGGAGCCAACATCCTCTTGGTGGAGTTGGTACTGGGCGCTCTCTTGTTGGCGGTGACGTTCACTGGTTCGTTCATCGTCGGACTGCGCGCCTCGGCACCTATCGAGCAGATCCGGCGCCGCCAGGCCGAGTTCACCGCTGATGCCAGCCATGAGCTCCGTACACCGCTGAGCGTCATCCAGGCCGAGGTCGATCTGGCCCTCGGCCGCCCTCGTGAGCCATCCGAGTACGAAGCCGCCCTGCAGCGCATCGGGTCCGAGAGCGGCCGCCTGCGCACCATTGTCGACGACCTCCTGTGGCTGGCCCGGGCCGATGGCCAATCGCCGGGTGCCGAGCGAGACGACCAGGTGGACCTCTCGGCGGTGGCCTCTGCGGCAGCAGCACGGTTCTCGGCCGTAGCCGACGCCGGATCGGTGACCTTGACCACCCGGCTCAGCCAGCCGGGCACGGCGTTGATCCGAGCCGATGGCGAAGGGATCGACCGCCTGGTCGGCGTCGTCCTCGACAACGCCTGCAAGTACGCAGGAGCGGGCGGCACTGTCGACGTCGGCGTGGTGGCGTCCGGTGGCCGGGTGGTGCTCACTGTCGATGACTCGGGGCCCGGTATCCCCGAGGAACATCGAGCCCTGGTGCTCGACCGGTTCCACCGGGCCGACCAGTCGCCTGGGGGAACTGGGCTGGGTCTGGCCATTGCCGACGCAGTGGTGCGGGCCAGTAATGGCACGTGGTCGATCGGTGCAGCACCCCAGGGCGGGGCCCGCGTGGAGGTCACGTGGCACCACGCTCCCCATGTCAGTGCCCAACCGGTCGACACGGGTACCGACAGCCCCAATACCGACCATGAACAGGCAGTTCCTGGTAGCCAGCCCGCCAAGCGTGGCTGACCCATGCACTTGGATTCACAGGTGTTTCTTACGTTGCGTTCATGTCTATGTCAGGTTGGATCCGTACTGTTGAGTACATGAGCAACAACAGACGGGCAGCGAACTCGACGGGTCGCCACGATCCCACCCGCGCCGCCAGGGTCCAGCGCGATGCCGGACTCGAGCGCGGACGGACCATCACCAAGGGAATGGCCTTCGGATCGGTGGCCGCGGTGGTCATCGGTGGCGTCTACTTCAGCCAGGCCATCCCCGGCCACGCCGCATCTACCGGTTCCAACAACGGGGTTGCCGGGGCAGTCACGCCGGCCCCGGCAGCACCTCAGTCCCAAGGCGACGACTCCGGCTACTCCAACCAGTCGGGTGACTCGGGTTACTCCGACGACTCGGGTTACTCCAACCAGGCTCCGGCGCCCGCCGCGGCAGCACCGGCCGCACCTGTGTACGCTCCGGCCCCCGCCTACAACCGGGCTCCGGTCGTCAGCAGCGGCGGCAGTTGAGCCGGATCGCCCCACCGATCGACCGGAGTCCACAGCTCGCTGCCCACCGCACCACCCGCTGGTCGACCCGGATCGAAGTAGTCGTCACCGATCCCACGGTCGTGATCGCAGCTATACAGATCCTCGATGCCGAACTCGACCGGATCGAAGTAGCCGCCAGTCGCTTCCGTGAAGACTCCGATGTCAGCCGCCTCCAGCGCGCCGCTGACGGATCCCCCGTCACCGTCACCCGGGACCTCTACGACGCCATCGACATCGCACTGCGTGCCGCGGCCATGACCGAGGGTGCGGTGGACCCGACGGTGGGGGCGGCCATGTGCCGGCTCGGCTACGACCAAGACTTCGCCCGGGTATCCGGCGGCGTGGACGGCACACTTCCGGCAGCGTGCCCAGTTACGGGCTGGCAGTCGGTTGCCCTCGACCCGATCAACCTGACGGTGGCCATGCCCGCTGGCACCATCCTCGACCTCGGGGCCACCGCCAAGGCGTGGGCGGCAGACCGATCAGCCGATGCCATCTCCAGCCGACTGGGCTGCGGAGTGCTCGTCTCCTTGGGCGGCGACCTCGCCGTCCGGTCTGCTCCTGATGGTGGGTTCGTGGTCGGCGTCGCCGACATCTGCGGGGACCCGGATGCTCCGGCTGCCGTCTCGATCGTCTCAGGGGGACTGGCCAGCTCTGGGATCGCCAACCGCCACTGGCTCCTCGGCGATGCGCCCGTGCACCACGTGGTCGACCCGACGACCGGCCTGCCCGTCACCCCGTGCTGGCGCACGGTCACCGTGGCTGGCGCGTCGTGCGTGGATGCCAATACAGCCTCGACCGCATCCCTGGTGCTGGGGGCGCAAGCTCCAGCCTGGCTCGAGGCTCGATCGCTTCCCTCGCGCCTGGTCGCCCTGGACGGATCGGTCGTGACTGTTGCCGGATGGCCGGACGACCCCCAGCCCGTTGCGCACCCTGGCGACCCGGACATCAGCGAGCAGGACACAAGCCGATGATGTACGCCCTCGCACCAACAGCTGCGGCCGTCGGCGGCAAGGCCTTCTGGTACCTCACCCGGGCCAGCGGTGTGGTCTCGATCGTCCTCCTGAGCGCCACCATCCTGCTCGGCATCGTGGCCTCGGTCGGATGGACGTCCACCCGGTGGCCGCGGTTCTTGTCCCAGGACGTGCACCGCAACTTGTCGCTGCTCTGCATCGGGTTCGTCGGGGTCCACGTGGTCACCACGGTGGCCGACGGCTACGTGCCTATCGGATTCCTCGATGTGATCCTGCCCTTCCGCTCCCCCTACCGGCCCATCTACCTCGGTCTCGGCGCGCTCTGCTTCGATCTGCTGCTGGCCGTCCTGATCACCAGCGCCCTGCGCCACCGGATCGGATATGGCTCCTGGCGCTTCGTCCACTGGCTGGCCTACCTGTGCTGGCCCATCGCCCTGGTACACGGTCTTGGAAGCGGCACCGACACTCCCCTGCCCCTCGTCATCGGCGTAGAAGTGGTCTGCACGGCAGCGGTCCTCGCCGGGTTCGCCTGGCGGCTCCTGACCGGGCGTTCGCTTCCCATCACCGGGCGCATGGCCGCCGCCGTCGGAACCGTCGTGGTGATGCTGGCCATCGCTGGGTTTGCCGTGTTCGGCCCCCTTCGGCCCGGCTGGTCCCATCGGTCGGGAACCTCGGCTGCACTGTTGCACCAACTGGCAGCCAAGAACGGCGGCACTCGTGCCACCACCACGACTCCGACCACAGCCTCCGCTGGTGCAACCACCACCACCCCAGCCACCACCCCAGCTGCGGGCGCTGGCACTGGCACAACAAGCGCAGTCCCCCAAGCCCCGTTCACCAGCCCGGTGACCGGGACCCAGTCCCAGACGCCGGCCGACGCACGCGGTGGTATCCAGATCACCCTGTCGATGCACCTCCAGAACGCGGCATCCACGCCGCTCACCGTCGTCCTCGCTGGCACGCAATCCAACGGGGGCGGCGTATCGCTGTCATCGGGGACAGTCACCTTCGGCGCCTACCGGGGCCAGGTGGTCGGACTCAACGGCGGGACGATCACCGCCCAGGTCTCAGACCCCAACCCCACCACCTTGGTGATCAACCTGCGGATCAATCAGCAGAGCGCGGCCATCACTGGCACCGTCACGGGTACGGCCGGGAGCGGCTCTCGATGACGGTCGTGACTGCCCCCGTCGGGCCCACCCGGCTCCTCGATACCTCAGGGACCGCCGATGTGGTCGGTCTTGATGCCCACCTGGCGCGTTGGGGGGCACTGCCCGACCTCCGTCCCGCCGCGCTCCTCGATGTAGTCGACCAGAGCGGACTGCGCGGCCACGGCGGAGCCTGGTTTCCGGTGGGGATCAAGTGGCGTGCCGTGGCCCGATCCGGTCGGTCGAAGCCAGTAGTCGTGGCCAATGGCGCCGAGGGAGAGCCCGGTAGTGGCAAGGACCGGTTCCTGCTCCACCACTCCCCCCACCTGGTGCTCGATGGAGCATCGGTGGCTGCCCGGGCTGTGGGTGCCAACCGGGTGGTCGTACATGTGACGCCAGGATCGGTATCTGGGATCGAGCAGGCACTGGCCGACCGAACTCGCCAGGGCCTCGATACCTGCGCCTTCGAGATCGTCGTTGCCCCCGACCGGTTCCTGGCCGGCCAGGAGTCAGCCGCCGTGGCCACCATCAACGGCAAGAACCCGGGCATTCCGACCTTCATCGGGATCCGGACGATCCGCGACCAGGGCGTGGCCGGTCGGCCCACGCTGGTGCAGAACGTCGAGACCTTGGCCCATGTGGCGCTCATCGCACGCTTCGGGCCCCAGTGGTTCCGCAGCGTCGGAACCGACGAGTCCGCCGGCACCGCCTTGGTGACCGTGACCGGGCGATGGGATGCTCCCCGGATCGTCGAGGTTCCACTCGGATCCACACTGGGTAACGCACTCGGCATCGACGCCGAGGCCGCGCGCTCCATCCAAGGTGTCCTGCTCGGCGGGTACGGCGGGGGGTGGGTGCCTACATCGACGGCGATGTCCATGCCCTTCACCGAGGAAGCAGCTCGCAGCCATGGCTCCTCGATCGGTGCCGGCGTGGCCATACTGCTTCCCTCCGGCGTGTGCCCCATCGCCGAGTGCGCCCGGGTGGTTCGCTACATGGAGGGCGAGGGTGCTGGCCAGTGCGGACCTTGCGTCAACGGGCTCGACCTGCTGGCTACCTCCATGGAGCACCTGGCCTACCGGCCCCGGTCGCTGCACGGTGGGCTCGCCGCACTGCCCACCCTGTGCGGTCTGGTGGAAGGGCGAGGGGCGTGCCGTCACCCTGACGGCGTGGCCCGGTTCGTGCGGACTGCCATCGAGGTATTCGCCGACCATGCCAACTTGCACCTGAGCCGGGGGCCGTGCCAGACCGGCCAGCCGTTCTTGGCGGTTCCTGGACGCAGCTCGGGAGGCTCCCGATGAGGCGGGCCCGATTTCGCCTGGTGGTCGACCCCATCGCCTGCGACGGGGCTGGGGTGTGTGCAGAGCTCTTCCCCGAGATGCTCAGCCTCGACCCGTGGGGCTATCCGATCATCCACGGCGACGAGGTCCCCGACGGGCTGCTGGAGTTGGCCCGAAAGGCGACAGTGAACTGCCCGCGCCTGGCGCTGACCTTGATCAAGATCGACAAGTAGGCCCGCACCTACACCTACACCTGCATCCGGATCGACGACTGGACCCGGATCCAATCAGGTCCGACACCGAACCGGAAACGACGAAGGGGGCCCGGCTGGTGCCGGGCCCCCTGTCGTCAGCACCTCAAGGATGCTCCGTACTAGTACTGCTGTACGGGCTGACTCAGCCGTGAGAGACGGAGCAGTAGCCGTTGGTCGGCGTGGTCGGGTCGATGGCCGTGTAGGCAGCATCGGTGATCACGGCCGGGTAGGTGACCGTTCCCTCGGAGAACGGCGCGCCGGAGACGTCGAGCGGGAAGAAGCCCTGCGCCTTGATGGCCGCCTCGATGTCATAGCGGTAGCTGTTACCGGTGTAGGGGTTGATGTCGCTACCGGTTCCGGCCTTGCACAGGAAGCCGTACTCCGAGACGAAGTTCAGCGTGGCCTGGCTGGAGGGGACCGCAGCGCTCGAGTTGCTGTACATGTTGTACAGCCCACGGGTCACCGGGAAGGTCACACCTGCGCCGCCGCCCGTTCCCTGGACAGTGGCCTCAGTGGCAGCGATGCCGTCGATTGCACCGAAGGTGGTGTAGCTCGTGGCGGGGGTACCGGCACAGCGCAGCGCCGAGGACTTCTTGCCGTGGCAGTTCGTGGTGAACTTGCCGAGAGAGAAGAAGTAGATGGCGTTGGCCGCATCAGCCTGGCCCGAGATGTAAGCCATCTGGTTCTCGAACAGGTTGGTGTGCGCAGCCAGGTCACCGTTTCCGGCCAGTGCGACCGCACCGCTGGTGCCCGAGGTGAGCCCGGTGTAGCCGGCCCACGTCGAGTAGGTACCCGAGCCGGACTGGGCCATGTAGACCTTGATCGGCGAAGCCACCTTGGCGCCTTCACAGATCCAGTTCATCGTGTAAGCCACGCCCTTGACGGTGCAGGACTGGGTGCCGAGGAAGATCGCCTTGACGTCGGTGCCCGACATGTTGGTGATCTTGTTCTGGGCGGTCTTGACGCCACTGACTGTGTTGAACGTGGTCCAGGACACGGCGTCCGTGGCGAACTTGACCCGGTTGACCGTGGAGTTGCCCTTGGCCGACGAAGCCCGGCCGAAGTCGACCGGGGAAGTGGCCGATCCGGCGCCAGCGTTCTGGAGCACCGTGGCACCGTTGCCGGAGCCGATGGCTGGGGCCTGCACCGAGAAGTCGTTGAGCGGGTTCTCGGCGGAGACGTTGTAGCCCTGCTCGCCACCAGCGGTACCGGCGGTCTTGGAAGCCTGGCCGCAGTTCAAGCTGAGCGGTACGGCGGTGGAGGCGGTGAGGTCACACCCAGGGGCCGAGTTGAAGAGCGAGCCCAAGGCGGTCATCTCGTCGAACGAGGTCTGTGAACCGCTGCCCACGATGAGGCTGGCGTTGGAACCCGACGCGGTACCAGTGGCACCGGCGGGTGCTGCGAAGGCCAGCGACATGCCAGCCATGCCGACGGTGGCTGCGGCCAGTGCCACGCCCCCCCGGCGAGTAATGGATCGGAACATTGGCTATCTCCTATTTCGTATTGAATGGGTTCGAAGATCCAGGAGACTTGCACTGCGCGCCCCTCGGGGACCTTCGCTTTGCAACGTACAGAGGCCAGGTAATCCCAATGTCACGGTTGCGTGGGGAGGAGATGAACTCCAGATGATGTTCGCCTCAAGCCACCCCACCGGGTCCATTAGCCGGTCAAACGACCGGGTCAGAACGACCGGGTCAGAACGACCGGATCAGAACGACCGGATCAGAACGTGGCAGGCAGGGCTCGGGCCACGCTCTCGCAGGCGAACAGCCCGCACATCAGCACTACCGGCACACTAAACAGGTAGACCAACCAAGGTCGGCGCAGACGCCAAGCCGCATAGGCCGCGCCCACCAGGACTACCAGCGTCAAGAACGACCACATGGCGGCCAGGC
>CAIVIS010000013.1 GCA_903906055.1 uncultured Acidimicrobiaceae bacterium | reverse complement strand
CGCTGGTGGCAGCGGGGCTGACGCACCGCTGGTGGCAGCGGGGCTGACGCACCGCTGGTGGCTAGGCAGCGCTGACTCGATGTCATGGGGCCGGCGGTGGCCGCCTTCGAGGCCGAGTTCGGAGAGATCACCGAAGAGGAGATCACGGCAGAGTCCCGATCGGATCGGCGTGACGACGAAGTCGTCCGTGGTCCTTGACGACTGGCCTCAACAGGGCGAACTCGCGGGTGTCCTACGCTGAAGTGACCGGACCAGACGGTGTCCGAACAACTGGTTTGGAGCACATGGCCATCACCTCGGGGAGCAGTTCGGCCTCGTCGGAGGAGAACCAGCAGCCCGATATCCGGGTCGGCATGGCCACATTCGCCGCCGTCGGGGCCAGCTTGGTAGGCCTCGGGTTGGCTCGCTACGCCTACGCCCCCTTGCAGCCGGCCCTGGTCGCGGCCGGTTGGTTCACCAAAGGCGGGGCCGCCCTCCTGGCCGCCGCCAACCTGGGCGGCTACTTCTTCGGGGCACTCTTCGGGGCACGGTTGGCTCGCCGGGTGTCGTCGACAGTGCTTCTGCGGCTCGCCATGCTGATCACGGCACTCTCCTTCCTGGCTTGTGCGGACCGAGCGATGCCGTTCGTCTGGTTCTTCGCCTGGCGCGCGGCGTCGGGGTTCACCGGTGGGCTGATCATGGTGGTGGCCACCACGACCGTGCTGGCTCACGTGGAGCCGGCCGAGCGCGGGTTCGTCAGCCAGATGTCGCTGTTCGGCCTGAGCCTCGGGGTGGTGTGCGCCGGAGCGGTCATGCCGCTGGTGCTGCACCGCGGCCTGACGGTGGCCTGGATCGGTCTCGGGGTCCTGGCGCTGCTGCTCACCGCCGCCACCTGGTCCATCTGGCCGCCGCACACACCGCACCGGCCCCCAGGACCTCACCACCATCATCGCCATGAGCACGAATCTGGCGGAGTCAACCTCTACTACGTGCAGTACGGCTTAGCGGCGTTCGCCTTCATGCCTCACATGGTGTTCCTGGTCGACTACATCGCCCGCGACCTCGGCCGTGGGTTGACCGTGGGCTCCCACTTCTACCTGGTCTTTGCCGCCGGCTCGGTGATCGGACCATTTTTGCTCGGATATCTCAGTTCGCGCATCGGGGTCCGTCCCACATTGCGCACGGGTCTGCCGATCCTCGGGTTGGCAGTCCTGCTGCCCCTGTTGTCCACGTCGGCGCTCTCATTGGCGGTGTCGTGCTTTCTGGCCGGACTGTGCATGCCCGGTCTGGTGGCCACGTTCCTGGCCCGATCCCAAGAGTTGGCCGGAGGGGACCTCCACCGGCACCGGGTCATCTGGGGCCGTGCCACCGCCACCATCGCCGTCTGGCAGGCTGTCGACGCATTCGTCATGGCCTACCTGATCAGCCGCACCGCGGCCGCGTATGAGGTCCTGTTCGTGGTGGCTGTCGTGTCGGCCGTCCTGGCCTTTGGCCTCGATTTCGTGCCGGTCGGACGTCGTACCTCGACCGCTGGCAAGTTCCCGCCAGCCAGCTAGTTCCCGGTGAAGGTGGCGGGCCGCTTCTCCATGAACGCGGTCATCGCCTCGGTGAGGTCGTCGGAGGCGAGGAAGGCTGCGTTCCAGGTGGCCACGTAGTCCAGGCCCTCGGCGACCGATCGATCCGCGCATGCCACCAGCACGGCCTTGGTCCCCTGGACAGCCAGCGGCGAGTTGGCCGCGATCTCGCCAGCCATGGTCCGGGCATCGGCCACTACGGATTCGGCATCGGCGCTGACGGCATTGACCAGCCCGATGGCCTCGGCCCGAGCAGCATCGATGTCCTTGCCGGTGTAGGCCAACTCAGCCAGATGCCCGTTGCCGATGATGGCCGGGAGCCGCTGCAGACTGCCCACGTCGGCAACGATGGCGACCTTGGCCTCGCGGACAGAGAACACGGCATCAGCACTGGCTAGGCGGATATCGCAAGCCGAGACGAGGTCGACGCCCCCGCCGATGCAGTACCCCTGGATGGCAGCGATCACCGGCAGCGGGCAGTCCGCCACTGCGGTGATCGAGGCCTGCATCCGCACGATCTGCTTGTGAGAAGACCGTGCCCGGGTGGCCGCGGACGGTCGGCTTCCATCGGCAGATTCGGGGACGCTGCCGATCCCGGCCATAGCCACCAGGTCGAGTCCCACCGAAAAGTGGGGCCCGCGGGCGGCGATGATCACGGCCCGGACCGATGGATCGTTACTGATGGACTCCATGGCTAGGGGCAGGTCTTCCCAGAAGGCGAGGCCCATGGCGTTGCGCTTCTCGGGACGGTCGAGCCAGAGAGTGGCCACGTGGTCGGCGACCTCGATGGTGAGGACGTCGGAGGTGAAGGATGCGATGGTCTGGGCGCTCATGGAGGACAAGCGTATGCCGTGGGCTGGCTGTACGTGAGCGCTGTGCGGGTGGGGGAGCATGAGCGCTGTGCGGGTGCGGGTACGGGTGCGATGTTGGGAATCCATGGCGGGGCGACCATGCCCGCCACCCCGGTAGTATGACCGCTGAGGCTCGTGTTCGGGCCTCGATTCGCGAGAGGCCCCATTCTGTCCACCTTCACCCCTGAGTACGCCGCCGGCCTGTCCGGCGCCCCCTGGCTGGTTACTCGTCGCGTCGCTGCGGCCGAGACGTTCGCGTCATCGCCGCTCCCGACGGAGAAAGACGAGGTCTGGCGCTACAGCCGCATCAACAGTCTCGACCTCGACGCGTTCCGTCCGGCTGATCTGACCCGAGCGGCCACCGATCCTGGTCCGACTCCGTCGGATCGGATCCACGCCCTTGTCGACAGCCTGGGGCCCCGCAGCGGTCTCATCGTGACCCTCGACGGTGTGCTCTCCACCTTGGCGGCGACCGTCGGAGATGACGTGTTGACGATCGGCCGCATCACTGATCATGCGGACGGAGCCGAACTCCTCGGGTCCGTCCTCGGCGATGCCCATGACTTTCCGCTTCTGAACGATGCCTTCGTCATCGATCCGGTCGTCGTCGACATCCGTGCCGGAGCATCCTTGGCCGACCCCGTGGTCATCGTCCACGTGGTTTCGGGAGTATCCGGATCAGCGGTCTTCCCGAGGACATTCGTGCGGGCCGGGGACGGGGCGACTGCCGGTGTGATCGAGCTCGTGGTGGATGCAGAAGGCGGTCTGCTGGCCGACGGGCAGGACGCCTGGACATCTGCCGCCGCTCCGACGGAGCGCCTCGTAGTGCCCGTCACCGAACTGCTGGTCGAAGACCACGCCTCGTTGGCGTATGTGTCGATCCAGTCGCTCAACGGTGCCAGCTGGCAGATCGCCCATCAGGCCAGCACCATCGGTGCCCATGCCACCTTGTCGAGTTATGCGGTGGCCCTCGGTGGCAGCTATGCCCGGCTCCGCACTGACTCGGCGCTCGCGGGGGAGTCGGGCGCCAGCCGGTTGCGGGCCGCGTTCATTGGCCGCAACGACCAGATGCTCGACTTCCGCACCCTGCAGGACCACCAGGCTCCCCGGACCACCAGCGACCTGCTGTTCATGGGGGCGGTGGCTGATACCTCCCACTCCGTCTACAGCGGGCTCATCAAGGTGCGGCGTGGCGCCGTCAAGTCCGATGCCATGCAGACCAACCACAATCTGGTGCTCGACGAGGGGGCCCACGCCGATTCGGTGCCCAACCTCGACATCGAGGAGAACGACGTGAAGTGCAGCCATGGATCCACGGTCGGCCCCGTCGATGAGGACCAGCGCTACTACCTCGAGTCCCGGGGCATCGAGCCCGAGCGGGCCGAGCAGCTGATCGTGGCCGGGTTCTTCGACAGCATCGCCGATCAGGTCCCGTTGGCCGGTGTGCGCACGCTCATCGGCAACGCCTTGGCCGAGCGGTCGGGGGTGTCCCGTGCCTGAGGCGACCACATTCGACGGGACAGCCGATCCGAGCGGGGCCGTGACAGCCAGACTGTGCGCCGTGACGGACCTAGAGCCCGGCCAGGCCAGGCGGTTCGATGTTGCCGGACTGCGGGTGGCGCTCGTGCGGATCGGCGACGACTTCCACGCCGTGGGCGACCGGTGCAGTCACGAGGACTTCTCGCTGGCTGATGGCGAGGTGTGGCCCGAAGAGTGTCAGATCGAGTGTGCCAAGCACGGGTCCATGTTCGACCTGTTGACCGGAGCTCCGTGTTCGTTCCCGGCCACCAAGCCGGTCCCCGTCTACGACGTCGTGGTGGCCGACGGCGATGTATCGGTGGTGGTCCCATGAGTACGGGCGAGTTGGTCATCAAGGACCTGAGGGCAGGCATCCCCGGCCGCGAGATCTTGCAGGGGCTCTCACTGACCGTGCGCAGCGGCGAGGTTCACGCCGTCATGGGTCCGAACGGATCAGGCAAGAGCACGTTGGCCCATGTGTTGATGGGACGTCCGGGCTATGAGGTGCTGGGCGGATCAGTCACCCTCGATGGGATCGATCTCCTGGCTCTGCCGACCTGGCAGCGGGCTCGAGCGGGTCTCTTCCTGGCCATGCAGCACCCGATCGAGGTTCCCGGCGTTTCGTTGGTCGAGTCGATGACCGCCGCCCGCCGCATTGTTCCGACAGAGGAGAACGTGCCGGACATGGACGAACGGCTGCATACCGAAGCGGCCCGGATCGGATTCGACGAGCGGTTCCTCGACCGATCGCTCAACGTGGATCTTTCGGGAGGCGAGCGGAAGCGGAACGAGACGCTGCAGTTGAGTGTGCTGCGCCCGCGGTTCGCGGTTCTGGACGAAATCGACTCCGGCCTGGACGTCGATGCCCTGGCCGATGTGGGCCGCCGGGTCCAGGAGGCTACCGAGGAGTGGGGTCTCGGGGTCCTGGCCATCACCCATTTCCACCGTCTGCTCGATGTGCTCCGTCCTGATGTGGTGCATGTCCTTGCTGGTGGCCGGGTGGTCGCCACTGGTGGCGCCGAGTTGGCCGGGATCGTCGACCGGTCGGGGTACGCCGCCTACTCCTGATTCCATGGGGCGCATCAGGCTTGGTGCGCGCTCTGTCGGAGTCCGGGTTGCTAGCGTCTGGCCATGGCCCGCCGAGACCGTCGCCGGGGAGGCGCACATAGCCCCAAACGCCGGCCCGACAAGAGCCCAGGGGCGTCCCTTGACGGGGACGAAGCAAAGACTCCGGAACCCGCAGATGGGAAGGCGGAACCCGCGGTGGCAGTGGCGCCAGCTGTTGCGGCCGCGGCTCAGGCCGACCTGGGGACTCACATGACCCGCAAGGAGCGGCGGGATGCGGCCGAGTCGACCAAAGGCGTCAAGCCGGTGAAGGGCGCCAAGGCATCCAAGGCGGCCAAGCCGGCCAAGGCGAAGCGGACGTGGCTGGACTGGGTGCTGTTGTCCGGCGTGGTGGTTGTCTCCCTTGCCCTGGTGGGCGTGGGCACCGGCTACGTCTATGTGCAGTACCGCTTCAACCAGGTCACCAAGGTGACGGTGCGGCACCTCAAGGTGACCCCGGTCGGCACACCGTTCAATGTGCTCTTGGTCGGATCGGATACCCGGGCTGGGATTTCGGGGTCGGACCAGAATGCTTATGGCAGCACATCGACGGCTGGGGGCCAGCGCAGCGATGTGGTCAAGATCGTCCACGTCGTTCCAGCTACCGGTCAGGTCAGCGTGCTGTCCATCCCGAGGGACACCGTGCTCACCGTGGCGGGCGACACCAGCCAGATCGGCAAGTACAACCGGATCAACGCCACCTATAACACCGGGCCCGACCAGTTGGTCCAGAGCATCGAGGCCAACTTCGGGATTCCCATCTCCCATGTGGTGCAGCTCAATTTCGTCGGGTTCCGCGGCGCGGTCGACGCTATCGGCGGCGTCGATCTGAACTTCCCCAATCCGGCCAGGGACGACTACACCGGGCTCGACATCAAGACCACCGGCTGTCAGCACCTCAACGGCGGGTACTCGCTGGCCGTGGCCAGGAGCCGCCATTACCAGTACTACTCCAACGGGTACTGGCAGTACGACGGGACCAGCGACTTCGGGCGGATCCAGCGGCAGAACGCCTTCCTCAAGGCGCTGATCGACCAGGCCGAGAAGCAGTACAACCCGCTCACCCTCAACGCATTCATCGGCTCGGTGGTCCAAGGGGTCACCATCGACTCGACGTTCAGCATCCGTGATCTGGTGTCTCTGGCTCAGCAGTTCAAGTCGTTCGCCTCAGGCACGCTGGCCACCTCCACGCTCCCCACCTACTCGTCGGGCTCCTCGACGTTCGGCTACCTGGGATCGGTGCTCTACGTTCAGCAGCCCCAGGCCGACCAGGTGATCAGCCAGTTCCTCGGGACCCCGGCCCCGGTGGCCCTTACGCCGCCACCTGGGGCCTCCGGTGTCGTGACCACGACGACGTCGACCTCGACGCAGCCTCCGGTGTCGTACTCGACCGGGGGATCCACTCCGGCCACGACCGCTCCATCGGTCACGACCACCACCGTCCAGACCAACTTCGACCCGACGCCGTGTTGAGAGTCGACTCTTCGACTTGGCCGTGAGGCGCTGACGGTCCGTCTGGGTGCCGGAGGAGGCGGCCGCGACCCGTAAGACACTGATCTCAGATCGTCGACACCTGAGCGCAGTCCAGGTGCAACTCGAGCCATACCTGTTGCGCTAGGGGCCCGTCACGGTCATGATGAGGCCATGATGCGACGGGTGATGCGATTCCTAGTGGTGCTGATCGTTGCCGTGCTCGCCGTACTGGGTGCGGCCGTGGCTGTCGCACCTCAGGCACAAGCGGCAAACACCCCGCAGACGCTCCACTTCGAATACGGCCCGATCCACATCAACACGGGTCAGAACATCATCCAGTTCAGCGCAGGCCAGGTACCGAAGCCGACGGTCGACGGTTGGATCGTCGGCATCAAGCCGAACCTGCTCCTGCCGGACAACTCCACACCAGCGGTCGACATCATCCATCTGCATCACGCCGTGTGGATCAATCTGTCGCGGACCGACTCGACCGCAGGGCTCCCCCAGCGGTTCTTCGCCGCTGGTGAGGAGAAGACGGCGCTGAAGCTTCCGGGTGGATACGGCTACCGGTACAAGGCCAGCGACAACTGGCTCCTCGACTTCATGATCCACGATCTGGTCGCCACGCCGTTCGACGTGCGGATCTCGTACGACCTCTCGTTCATCCCGGACTCCAGTGTCACCAAGCCGATGACCGAAGTGCTTCCGATCTGGATGGACGTGCAGAATGGCGGCAATTATCCGGTGTTCGACGTGCACCGGGGCAGTGGGACGAACGGTCAGTACACCTACCCGGACCAGGCGGCCAACCCGTATGGCACCGGTCCGGCCAAGAACCAGCACACGATGCCGACCGGGGGCACCTTGGTGGCCGCCGCCGGCCATCTCCACCCCGGGGGCCTGTGGAACGATCTCTATGTCGACCGGGGCGGCCAGAGCGCACACGTGTTCCGGTCGAACGCCAAGTACTTCGAGAAGGCCGGTCCGGTGTCGTGGGACGTCACCATGGGCATCACCAAGGCGAACTGGAAGGTGCATGTCAACGCGGGGGACACCCTGCGCACGACGGTGACGTATGACTCGAGCGCGCGCTCGTGGTACGAGACCATGGGCATCATGGTCCTGTGGTTCGTGCCGAACATGACCACGGGCCTCGATCCATTCGCCATGACGCCGGCCGACATGGCGGTCCGCTATACGCACGGCCACCTGCCGGAGAACAACAACCATGGAGGGAAGGCCGACCCCGATCTTCCCAATCCCACCACCTTGGCCGACGGGCCCCCGGTGACCGACATCGCCATCACCAACTACGAGTTCACTCCGGGCGACCTGGACCTCGCCACCCAGGTCCCCACAGTGCTGCAGGGTCACTCGATCCACTTCACCAACACCGACGCACCGACGTCGGGTTATGGAATTTGGCACAGCATCACGGCGTGCGCCCTGCCGTGCAACCTGACCACCGGCATCGCCTATCCGACCGCCAACGCACTGATCGAGTTCGACTCGGGGCAGTTGGGCAACTTCGGCGTACCGACCGCTGGAAGGCTGACGTGGGACACGCCCACCAATCTGGCCCCGGGCACGTACTCGTTCTGGTGCCGGGTGCATCCGTTCATGCGAGGGGCGTTCCGGGTACTGGCCTCGCCCTAGCCCACGTTCAGACGGCGGCGCTCTCGTCGAGGCACTGGGCCAAGGTGTTCCAACTCAGCGTGGCGCACTTGATCCGCACCGGGAACTTCACGACTCCCTGCAGGGCCGCGAGCTCGCCGAGGGCGTCGATGTCGATGGCCTGAGGCTCGGGGGCCTCGGATGCCGCACCGTCTCCGGTCCCGGCTCCGGATGGAAGCGTGGCCTCGTGGATGGACATCATTCCCTTGAAGGTGGCGATGAGCGCACGAGCTTCTTCGACCGACTTGCCCTTGACGGCAGCCGACATGAGGGATGCCGAGGACTGACTGATCGAGCACCCGGTTCCGGCGATCTTGATGTCGGCGACGACTCCGTCCACCACGTCGAGGGTGACCACGATCTCGTCCCCGCACAGCGGATTGAACCCTTCGACCCGCACGGCAGGGGGCGATTCGAGCTCGCCGCGGTTCCTTGGCGAGCGGTAGTGGTCGAGGATGATCTCCCGATAGAGATCTTCGAGGCCGGGCATCAGTCCGACGTCCCTTCGTCTGGAGGGTGCGACGGCACCCGCACTCGTGGAGGATGCGGTAACACCCGTGGGCAAGCGTACCGGGAGGTCACGCGAAGAACTTCCGGGCGGCATCGAGCGCCACCACCAGGGTGTCCACGTCATGCTCGTCGTTGTACAGGGCGAACGACGCCCGAGCCGTGGCGTTGACCCCGAGGCGGCGCATGAGGGGCTTGGCGCAGTGGTGGCCGGCACGTACGCACACCCCGTACTCATCCAGGATCTGGGAGATGTCGTGGGGATGGACGTCGCCGAGGGCGAACGAGAGGACACCGCCCCTGGCTTCGGGTTCGGCGGGGCCGAAGATGCGGATGCCGTCACCGAACCGAGCATCGAGGGCTTCGAGGGCGTAGGCGGTCAGCGCGATCTCATGGGCTCGAACCGCATCCATGCCGACAGCCTCGAGGTAGTCGACGGCGGCACCGAGGCCGATGGCCTCGGTGATCGGAGGGGTACCCGCCTCGAAGCGCCAGGGGATGTCGTTCGGGGTGAAGCCGTCCTTGCGGACGTCGAGGATCATTTCGCCTCCGCCCAGGAACGGCGGCATCTCGGCCAACAGCTCTTCACGTCCCCATAGGACCCCGATGCCGGTCGGGCCCAGCATTTTGTGGGCGCTGAAGGCCAGGAAGTCGACACCGAGTTCGGTGACATCGGTGGGCAGGTGGGGAACCGACTGGCAGGCATCAGCGAGGACGACGGCGCCGGCCCGATGCGCGGCCTCGGCCAGGTCGGCCACCGGGTTGAGCGTGCCAAGGACGTTGGACATGCAGGTCAGACCCAGCAGCTTGGCCCCGTCCAAGATGCCGTCGAGGTCGTCGAGGACCAGGCGGCCGGTGTCGTCGATCGGGATCCAGCGCAGCACGATACCTACCTCGGCAGCCAGCATGTGCCACGGCACGATGTTGGCGTGGTGCTCCATCTCGGTCAGGACGACCACATCGCCTTGACCCAGGTGGGTCCGGCCCCACGTGTGGGCCACCAGGTTGAGTGCTTCCGTGGCGTTCTTGGTGAACACCACCTCGCGGCCAGGATCGGGCGCTCCGATGAACCGGCCCACGCTCGTCCGTGCGGCTTCGAATCGCCGGGTGGCTTCTTCGGCGATCGTGTACACGCCGCGGTGCACGTTTGCGTGGGTGGTCTCGTCGTACTCGCGCATGGCATCGAGCACTGCGGTGGGGCGCTGCGACGAGGCAGCCGAGTCGAGGTAGGTGATGGGCCGACCGTGGATCTCCCGAGACAGCAGCGGAAAGTCCTTGGCCAGGGTGGCGGCATCGAGCACCGGCACACCGGCTGCTGGCGTGTTCAGCTCCGCCATGCGTCGTACCCTTCCGACTCGAGCTTCGCACCGAGCTCGGGGCCGCCTTCGGCGGCGATCACGCCGTCCACGAGCAGGTGGACCCGGTCAGCATCGAGCTCTTCGAGCATGCGCTGGTAGTGGCTGATGACCAGAACGCCGAGCTCCGGCCGTTCCTGGCGCACGGTGTGCACGCCCTTGGCCACCGTGCGCAGGGCGTCGACGTCGAGCCCGGAGTCGGTCTCGTCGAGGATGGCGAGCTCCGGCTCGAGCAGTGCCATCTGCAGGATCTCATTGCGCTTCTTCTCCCCACCGGAGAACCCGTCGTTCAGGTGGCGCTCGCCGAAGGCCGGGTCCATGCCGAGCTTGTCCATCCACTCGATCATCATCATGCGGACCTCGAGGACCGACATGTCGGTACCCCTGCGGGCCGATAGGGCTTGACGCAGGAACTGGATCACCGGGACCCCGCCGATGGATTCGGGGTCCTGGAAGGCCAAGAAGATGCCGGCCTTGCCTCGCACGTCGGTCGGCCACGATGTGATGTCCTCACCGTGGAACAAGATGGAGCCGGCCGTCACCTCGTAGGCCGGGTTGCCGAGGAGCACGTTGGCCAGGGTGGACTTGCCGGAGCCGTTGGGCCCCATGATGGCGTGGACCTTGCCCGCCTCGACGGTGAGATCGATCCCCTTGAGGATGGGCTGTCCTTCGACCGAAGCGTGCAGCCCCACGATCTGAAGGAGGGGGGGAGATGGGGTCACAACGGCATCGGATTCGGGGCTCACGTGAACGATTGTAGCCCGTCCATCTGATTTCTCCTACGGCTGTAGGAGGAATCAGGGGAGACGCCCAGCCGCCATCGGGCATCGCACGCCGCATGCAGGGGGTATCGGCCGGTAGAGGTCAGCCGATACGGTGAACTGCATGTCTGACCCCTGGAACTTCGCCGGCCCAGTGACCCAACTCGGATCGGGTGCGGGCTCGGTGACCCTGGTCGACGAGTCCACCTTCGCCATCAGCGGCAGCACCGGCGACATCACACCCGGTGCGGCCCAGGGGCTGTTCTTCCGGGACACCCGGATCGTGTCCCGGTTCGAGGTCCTGGTCAACGGGGCCCGCGCCGAGCACTTGGCCGCCGTCACCGATGACCCGTTTTCGGCCACATTCGTCGCCCGCAACCTGCCAGCCCCGGGGCGGGCCGACTCGACGCTGATGGTATTCCGGAGCCGTCACGTGGGCCAGGGGATGCGCGAAGAGTTGACTCTGCGGAACTTCTCGGACGAGGCCACTGCCTGCACGGTCGAGATCCTCGTCGACGCCGACTTCGCCGACCTCTTCGCCGTCAAGGAAGGCCGGGTGGCTGCCGGGGTGAACGCCGGCGCTGTCACCACCGAGGTGGTCGGAGGACGGGTCCGACCTGGTGGTGCCGAGGACGAGCCCACGCCGTCGGTGACATTCACCTACACGCGAGGGGCGGTGGCCCGGGGGGTGCAGATGCAGGCATCAGGGGCGGCCGCCGTGGCCCCAGGACTCATCACCTTCGATGTGGTGGTGCAGGCGCGAGGCGAGTGGACCACCTGCATCGAAATCGGCCCGATCATCGACGGGGCGGTGTTCGCCCCGAAGTACCGCTGCGGGGAACCCGTGGAGCGGGCCACACCGACCGAGCGGATGGCCGAGTGGCGTCGCCAGGTCCCCCAAGTGGAGACCGACCACCCGGTATTGAAAGAGGTCGTGGCCCGCAGTGCCGAGGACCTCGGGGCGTTGCGCATCTTCGACCCCGACTATCCCGAACGGGTGGTCGTGGCCGCCGGCGCTCCTTGGTTCATGACCGTGTTCGGCCGAGACTCGCTGCTGACGGCGTGGATGGCGCTCCTGGTCGACCCCGACCTGGCCCGCGGTGTGCTGCAGACCCTGGCTCGGTTCCAAGGAACCGAGATCGACCCCCGCCACGAGGAGGAGCCCGGTCGCATCCTCCATGAGATGCGCTTCGGCGATGCCGCGTCCCTGTCTCTCGGGGGAGGCAGCATCTACTACGGCACAGCCGATGCCACGCCATTGTTTGTGATGCTGCTCGGGGAGATGCGCCGATGGGGGGTAGCCCGCGAGCTGGTCGATGAGCTCCTGCCCAATGCGGCCCGGGCCATGGAGTGGATCGAGCACTTCGGCGACTCCGATGGCGACGGATACGTGGAGTACCGGCGAGCCACCGACCGTGGATTGGCCAACCAGGGATGGAAGGACAGCTGGGACGGCATCCGCTACGCCGATGGGAGGGTGGCCGAGGCCCCCATCGCCCTAGCCGAGGTGCAGGCCTATACCTACGGTGCCTACCTGGCCAGCGCCCACTTCGCCTTCGAGGCGGGCGACGCCGCCACCTACGAGCGCTACCGAGCCAAGGCCGCCCACCTGAAGGCCAACTTCAACCGCGACTT
>CAIVIS010000012.1 GCA_903906055.1 uncultured Acidimicrobiaceae bacterium | reverse complement strand
GCCGCTCAGCGTCAACACCGGAGTTTCCATCTCAGCAGGGACCACGATCCTGATTGGCGGTGTCTACTTCACCAGCCCGACATACCAGCCAGCCGGGTCATCCTCGTTGAACCTCTTTACTTCAAGCGCAAGCAGTTCGGTTGCAGCGAGCACAGCGGTTGTGATCCCGTGGGGCTTTAGCGGATGCCCTGCCATCATTGGTCAGACTTCTAGCGCTGTGTCAGGCACTGTCACGTCTTTGCCCGTTTCGGCAGGTACAAACTGGCGTGTCCAAGACGGTCAGATCGTCAACCTTGTCAGCCCGACAACCATCTCAGCTACCACCGTCGCATCAAGCAAGATCGTGACGTTGGCCTCTGGCAGCACGGCAACAATATGGCAAGGATGCAGCGTCTACATTCCCGGTGCTGGCGCATCTGGTGGTCCGTTGCTGACCAACGTCACCAGGGTGCTCTCGTCCACAACGTTCCAGATCAACACCGCTGCGACGACAGTTGTCACCGCAGCATCTTCTACGGTGAACGTCCAGCAGGCGTTCATGGTCTACGGCAACGTGGCCAGTGGAGCGACCTCGCTCACCACCTACTCGGTCACGGCAAACGCCACGTTTGCTTCTGGTTCGTACATCGAGCTCCCGCCGACTGCTTTCGTGGTCGGTGTCCCGGCAGGTGGTGTTGCCAATACAAGCTTGGATGCGGCAAGACTTATCGGGTCAATCGTCAACTGGCAGGTTGAAAACAGCGGTGCTCAGGCGACCTCGGTTCTTGCTTTCATCAGCCCGTCCGCTACGATGCAGTACAGCGGCTGGATCGGGTCGGTCCTTGGCAACTTCCCGATCGTCCAGGCCTACGGGACGTTCCAAGTCACAGCGGGAACGCTCAAGTCAGGCGCAACGGCTGGGCTCACCGAGTCATCTTCGGGCATCGGGATCAAGGGCAACGCCACGACTCCTTACGATGTCTACCTACCCGGTGGCACTACGTCCGGTGCTCCTTCAAGCGGTACTCACAGCCAGTTTGAGATCGTCCCCGATGCTAACGGTCGGCTATGGATCTGCACCGTGGCAGGGACGCCGGGGACGTGGGTGGCGGTCGATTCAACCAAGGCAGCGATTGCCTCTCCGGCCCTCACCGGCAACCCGACCGCCCCGACGCAGACCGCTGGTGACAACTCGACCAAGATTGCCACGACCGCCTATGCCGACCTGAAAGTTGCAAAGGCTGGCGACACGATGTCGGGCGCGCTGGCGATGGGCACGAACAAGATCACCGGCCTCGCCGCTGCGACGACTGCCGGTGACGCGTTGCGTTATGAGCAGTTGCCACAAGGCCAGCGGTACACGACGCTCACGGCTACCAGCCAGACTTTCGCTGTCCCAACAGGGGTCACTCGTGTGCGGGTTCGTGTCCGGGGTGCTGGCGGAGGTGGCTCCGGTGGTGGCTCGTGCAACACCGCTATCGCTCAGGTCGGCGGTGGCGGCGGTGGTGCAGGCGAGGTCAAGGAAGAGTGGGTCACCGTCACGTCAGGCGGCACGCTCACGGCCACCATCGGAGCGGGCGGGAACGGTGGAGCCGGTGGAGCGATTGGAGCTAATCCGGGCGTCATGGGAACCGTCGGTGGAACGACCTCGCTCTCCGACTCTAGCCTTGGCACAGTCATCACGGCACTCGGAGGTGCGACTGGCGGTCCCGCGGCGAGCGGCACAGCGGCTGCTGGTGGTGGTTACATGGGAGGGGGCGCGTCCGCGTCGTTCGGCTATGCCTCGCCTACAACGTTCAATATCGGTGGTGGTGGTGGAAGCAACTTCTCATCTGGCCCTGTGTTCATGGGAGTCGTCGGCGGGAGTGGTGGCGGCAACGCAACCGCAGCGCCCTTGTCAGGTAGCACAGGCCGGGCATCCGTCGTAGCCAATAACGCTCTCGTGACGCTTATCTATGCTCCTGTCGCTCCAACGGTGACGACAGCAGCAGCAGGGCAGACTGCGACGACGCCGGGGTGTGGCGGTGGTGGCGGTGGAGCTGGTGGCAATGGCTTCGCTGGAGCTGCTGGCGGTGCTGGTGCGCCGGGCCTGATCGAGATCTGGTACTAGGAGGGCCCGTGACCCAATGGGATTCAACCTCAGCTGAGGCATGTTGAGATGAGCACGCTTGTCCTTCTCCCCAATGCTGGCGTTGCTCCAGCATCGCCCACGCTTGGCCCGTGGGTTGGCACCATCTTCGGCTTGCCCGGATCAGTCCGAGGTCAAGCGGTTCCGATGGGCTTGGTTGCGGGTTCTGTAACAAGCGCATCTGCGATCTGCCGGGCCAAGTGGTCTACCGTTATGTCTGACTGGGAGGTCAAAGCATGAGTAGCGTCGGAGTCATTGAGGGGACGGTCGTGAGGTTCTACACTTCCTCGCCCTTCACCAACCTCGCCGGAGCAGCCGCCGATCCATCGACGGTCATCTTCGCCTACCAAGTCGGGAGCAACCCCG
>CAIVIS010000011.1 GCA_903906055.1 uncultured Acidimicrobiaceae bacterium | reverse complement strand
TGAGACGACCCGCTGTCCGACCCGTAGTGGGACCCCGACAGGGACCCGCTGGCCGACCCGGTGTGAGACCCGCTGTCCGAACCGGAGTGGGACCCCGACTGGGACCCGCTGTCCGAACCGGAGTGAGACCCCGACTGGGACCCGCTGTCCGAACCGGAGTGGGACCCGCCGTCCGAACCGCCGTCCGAACTGGAGTGGGACTGTGTGCAGCCCTGTTCGGTGGTGCCATATGCCTGGCCCGTCCGAGCAATCCGGGCCTGCAGTCGAACGTTCATCCGATTCGAAAAGGCGGTGCGACGAGCCACGACCCTCGCCCAGTAGGCCGCCCGCTTGGTATGGCCGGCCTTATCGGCCTTGGCCTCGAGCGCGGCGAACCCCTTCGTCTTGGCTGCGAACTTGCTTTGGCGATTCTGCGAAAACGCTATGTGGCGCTGGCCGGCCACGCAGATGGCGTTGACGTGGGCGCTGCTGTGGCTCTCGTTGTGCTGACTGGAGGGAGCGGTGTTGTCGCTCTGCATGGCCGCACCGGCCATGCCCATCCCGGCGAGCGACAGTGATCCGACCGCCACCAAGGACAACGCCAACTTCACCAACACCGAATTCTTGGACATCATGCGAGAGCCACTCCTCATGGAAGATCTGGGAACACCGAACTGGTTCCTCGCACCTCCATCGGCCCGCCATCGCCAAAAGTGAAGGATGAATCAACCAGCCCGCGACCCCTCGCACCAACAGGCTCTCACAAATTCGGCGCAACTGTCCATTGCTTACGAAGTCATTCCGTTCAGACCCACGAGACCACGCGAGAGCTCGATCTCGCCCATGTGCCGCAATCCATGCTGATAGATCCAGCACTCCGTGGCATCGAGCAAGGTGATCCCTTCAGGCCCCGCCACCCGTGCGCTGTAGGTGTTGGCCACCTGTTCCGGGAGGGGCCGGGCGATGATCAGCCGGGTGAGCTCGTTCGGATCGAGCTGCTCGAGCCAGGCCTCGACACGGTCGAACACCGTCCTCATGTACTCCTGGAACTCCTCGTAGTTGCCGATCCGCTGATCGACCATCTCCCCGACTGTCCGTTCCTTGCCGTGGTTGGGGATGGCCGGATTGACCCGCTCCACCCACGTGTCGTCCCAGACCGGCACGGCACCGGAGATCATCATGAATGAAGCGTCGATCATGTTGACGAGGTGGAACAGGCTGAAGGCGATGGGCAGGACACCCTCACGCTCGAAGTGGTTGACGTGATCGATGTCCATGGTCGCCACGGCGTCGTAGTAGAGCGAGAACATGGCGTGCATGCGGCGACGGAGCGAGTCGAGCAGCAGTGCTCCCATGGCATCCGATGCGATCCCGTCCGAACCCTGTACTTCTGACATGGTGACTCCCTCCGTGCAGCCCGGGGGCGGGCTACCCGGTCATGTAAACACTTGTCACAATTACTGTCAACTGTTATCGTCAGGCTCTTGGAGGCAGGGGCTGCTGCGGGATCGTGCATGGACATCCGTCCGTGTCAGACCTCACCACGCCGTCCGGGCACTCCGCTGGGAACCCCACGAGGGAGATGAGTTCCGATGCATCTCGAAGTCGACAAAGCCGACCTCCACCACATCCGCGCTGTAAACCACTCGGCCCAACCCCTCGACGCTGGCGAGGCACGTATCCGGGTCGACACCTTCGGCCTGTCCGCCAACAACATCACCTACGCCGTCTACGGCGAGACCATGCGGTACTGGGAGTGCTTCCCCGCACCGAATGAAGACGGGGTGTCGTGGGGCCGAGTCCCAGTCTGGGGATTCGGCGACGTCGTCGAGTCGAACGCACCGGATCTGGCTGTAGGGCGGCGCGTCTACGGGTACTTCCCCCTGGCCGACGAGCTGATCGTCCAACCCGGACGCAGTGACGAGCAGGGATTCTCGGACGTGTCCCCGACCCGCGAGGCCGTGCCCTCGGTCTACAGCCGCTACGGCTATGTGGAGTCCGACCGCATCTACCGTCGCGAACGTGAGCCTCAGCACATGCTGCTGTGGCCTCTCTTCGTCACCTCGTTCGTAGTCGACGACTTCCTCGGCGACCATGACCTCTACGGGGCAGGAACGGCTGTCGTGTCGAGCGCCTCGTCGAAGACGGCGATCGGGAGCGCCTTTCTGCTGGCCGAGCGCCCCGGCATCGAAGTGATCGGCCTCACCTCATCGTCCAACCTCGAGTTCGTCCGTTCGCTCAGTTGCTACGACACCGTGCTGACCTACGAAGAGATCGCGGCTCTGCCCGAAGTAGGTACGTGCTACCTCGATGTGGCCGGCCGTCGAGACATCACCCATGCCGTCCACTCCCACCTGGGCGACCATCTGCTCTACAGCATGGTCATCGGAGACACCCATTGGGACAACGCCGCCGCCGGTGACGGGGACCTGCCCGGGCCACGACCGGAGTTTCTCTTTGCCCCGGTGCAGATCGCCAAGCGCCGGACCGACTGGGGCCGCGACGGCTTCGAGACCAACGTGGCCGCGGCGTGGGATCGATTCGTCCCCTGGACCGACGGCTGGCTCACCCTCCGCTCAGCCACCGGGCCCGTCGAGGTCGAGGCTGTGTTCCGGAGCCTGCTCGATGGGCGCGTGAATCCCCGGATCGGCGACATCTGCACCCTGAGCAAGACCCCTGGAGTTGACCGATGACCGGTCGCTCTCCGCACTCCAGTGCAGTCCAGTACTCCAGTGCAGTCGAGCAGTCAGACGACGCCTTCGGCGAAGAGACGGATGGACGGCGCTTGCGGCGCGCACTCAACCGGGAAGCCGTGGTCGATGCGCTCCTCTCGCTCTACGACGAAGGAAATCTCCGGCCGGGCACGGACCGGATTGCCGAGCGGGCCGGGATCTCTCCGAGGTCGCTGTTCCGCTACTTCGACGACACCGACGATCTGGCCCGAGAGGCCATCGCCCGCCAGCAGGCCAGGGCGATGCCCCTCCTGCTCCTTGGCATCGAGGCTGACGCCCCGTTCGATGACCGCGTCCGTGCTCTGGTCGAGCAACGCTTCCGGCTGTTCGACGGCATCGGTCAGGCTGCCTACGTAGCCCGCCTGCGCGCTCCGTTCCAACCAGCAGTGGCCGAGTCGCTGGAGACCACGCGGGCATTTCTGAGAAACCAGATCCGCGTGCTCTTTGCCACCGAGTTCGCCGCCCTGGGCGACCAGGCCGGTGACGCCCTAGCCGCAGCCGATGTCGTGACCTCGCTCGAATCAGGTCAGTTACTGATTGCCGATCAGGGCCTGTCTCGTGACCAGGCGAAGTCTGTCATCACCCGCGCCCTTTCCGTCCTACTCTCCCCTGGAGGTTCCCGATGACCGCTTACCGCGGCAGTATCCGCCACGCCGTCCGCTTGTCGTGCCCGCCAGACCTGGTCTGGGACGTGGTCGGCGCGCCGGAGCGCCTGCCGGAGTGGTGGCTCGGCATCGAGTCCTGCGTCGTCGAAGGGATGACCCGGACGATCACCGCCCGCTCTGGACTGCCCATGCCAGAGAAGCTGCTCACCATCGACAACAACCTGCGTCGGTTCCAATACCGGATCGACGTCCCCATGTTTACTGAGCACCTGAGCACTATCGATGTCCACGATCTCGAGGACGGCACCTGTCTGGTGGTCTACAGCGTCGACGCTGAACCCGCCGTGCTGGCCCTGGTCATCGGTGGGGCCGCACGGGCCGCCCTCAACTACCTGCCGGAGTTCCTCGGCGTGAAGCAGGTCCTGTGAGCGCACTGCGCCCCGCACTAGCCAGACTCGCCACACCCTCCGTCCACTCCCGTTCTCTCTCTCACTCCCTCTCGACCGAGCCATCCCACTCCCCGAACCGGGGACATCTGAAAGGAGCCCTCTGATGGGCCGCAAGATCCTCTTCGTGACCACTGACCAGCAGCGCTACGACACCTTGGCCTGCAACGGAGGCGCCCTTTCGCGCACTCCGGTCATCGACGGTCTCGCCGCCGACGGCGTCCGGTACGACCGGGCCCACCCCCAGTCCGTGGTGTGCATGCCGTCCCGGTCCACCATCATCACCGGGCAGCACCCGACCACCCACGGAGTATTCATGAACGGGGTGCCGCTCCCGGGTGACGCACCGTCGGTAGCGGAGGTGCTGCGCCTCGCCGGCTACCGGACCGCCCTGGTCGGCAAAGCTCACTTCGAGCCGTACTTCGACCCGTTCCTCCGTTTCGAGGAGAACGCCCTGTCAGTCGAGGGCACCACGCCCCACGGTGGCTCACGTCGGGGCTTCGAGCACCTCGAGACGGCAGCGCATGGGGCGATGGGTCCGCTCCACTACTCCCAGTGGCTGATCAAGAACCACCCGGAGGCCCTGGGCATGTTCTACCGGACCGTCGATGACCGCCTCCAGGTCAACTCCGAAGGTGGCGGCGACACCGGGGCACCCCAGGTCAAGGTGAACCCGATCGAGCGTGGGATCTACCACACCGATTGGGTGGCTGACCGAGTCATCGCCTGGCTCGACTCGCTCGATGCTGACGAGGACTGGTTCTGCTGGATGAGCTTCCCCGACCCCCACCATCCGTGGGACCCGCCTGAGTCCGAGGTCGGCCGGGTGGACTGGCGCGAGGTCCCCCTCCCCGCTGGCTACCCCCAGGACCGGGCCGAGCGCGAGGCCATCATCGACGGCAAGCCCCGCCACTGGCGTGCCTGGTATGACGGCACCCTGGTGTCGAACTACGAGGCCCCGGCCGACTGGGTGCCGGCCACCCTCACCGACGATCAGGTCCGTGAGGTCAATGCCCGCAACGCCGTCGAGGTCGAACTGATCGACGAGGCGCTGGGTCGGGTCATGGCCCGGGTGGCCGAGCGCGGCTGGGGCGACGACGTCGATGTCGTCTACACGACCGACCACGGCGAGCTCCAGGGTGATTTCGGACTGCTGTTCAAGGGCCCATATCACGTGGACGGCCTGATGCGGCTTCCGCTCGTGTGGCGACCTGCGCCTTCATCGCGCGCCGAAGGGGCCACCGCCTCCGTGGTGACTCGTCCCGTCGGCCTGGTCGATCTGGCCCCGACGTTCTGCACCATCGCAGGTATCGAGCCACCTGAGTGGATGCAGGGCAAGCCCCTGCCGGCCGACGATTCCGATGCCGAAACCCGCGGCTTCGACAAGGTGCTCACCGAGTGGGACAGCGAGCTCTTCGGCATCGACGTCCACCTGCGGAGCATGATGCGCGACCACTACCTGGTCACCGTCTACCGTCCCGGCACCAGCCACGACGGCACCGAGGGCGAGCTCTACGACATGGCCGAGGATCCGCTCCAGCAGGTCAATCGGTGGGATGAC
>CAIVIS010000010.1 GCA_903906055.1 uncultured Acidimicrobiaceae bacterium | reverse complement strand
GGAGCGTGCGAGTCGGCGTGTCCCCAGGGGGCCATCACTCAGAGCGACGGATTCATCGTCACCTATGTGATCGACCCGCTGCTGTGCAACGACTGCGTGCTCTGCCTCGATGTCTGCCCGGTGGACGGACTGGTGGTCGACCCGGACTGGGCCGTGTGCCACGGCCGGGGGTGCCCGCTGTCGTCGGCTCGCTACGCCGGGACCGAGTGCAGCGAGGGGCGCGAACTGTGCCCCACGTGCGGGTCGATGCTGTGGAAGATGCCGGGTGGGGAGTGGGAGTGCCGGACGTGCGTGGCGGTGGCCGAGGGCGGAGCGACACCGGCGTCGTGCCCCAAGGTCCGGCGGGCCAAGCGACTGGTGGCGGTCGCCCGCCCGGGAGGTGACGACTGAGTTGTGACCAAGCTCTGGTTCAGGGTCGATGGTCCTTGGCGTCGGTGATCGGCGGAGGGCCCTTGGCCTCTTGAACTTCGTCCTCTCCGCTGTCTAACTGGATAGATCGCTCCGATCGAAGACCGGAGCGTCGATGCGGAGGGGTCGCCGCCTCTGCAGTTGTTGCCGATCGGCCTCGAACGGAAACCTGATCAGGAGGTGCGCGATGGCACAGATGACACACAACAGAATGATCCGGAGGAGTTTCGACGAGCCAGAGGAGGTCCGGCCGTTCGAACAGGGCACAGGTCGGCTCGAACTGGTGAATTTGGAGGATGGGCCGGTAGGCCGGGCGACGTTCGCTCCAGGGTGGAAGTGGTCAGAACACGTGAAGCCGATAGCGGGGACAGACAGCTGTGAGGCCGCCCACGCCGGGTACATCATCTCGGGCCGTCTGAAGGTGGTCATGGACAACGGCGACGCAATGGAGTTCGGTCCTGGCGACTTCATGGAGTGCCCGGCTGGTCACGATGCATGGACCCTGGGTTATGAGGCATGCGTCCTCATCGACTGGCAGGGGTTTGCTGACTACGCCAAGAGGCACTGAACCGCAGCAAGATGCTGGCCGCAGTAGTGGTCGCCAGTCAGCGATCTTGCGGTCAGTGATCATGCAGTCAGCGATCATGGCGTGCGGGGACGAATGCAGGATGTAGCCCCGTTGGTCACGATCGCTCTTCAGGATCGCCGGTCACGATCAGTGGCCGACTAGCCAGCCTGAGTCAGTCGTTCGGCCCCAGCGGCGGTCCGACCAGTTCGGCGTCGTAGGGTCCGATGGCAGCGGCCAGCCGACCGATGTCAGGGGCTCCAGCCGGGGGGAGGACCAACGCTGGCGCCGGGTCGCTGGCGTCGACATGGTAAGTCTCGAAACCTCCTGGGGTGATCAGTTCCAGCAAGCGTGCGCCGTCGCTGTCGACCCGGAAGGTGTGGGGCACGTTCTTGGGCAGCCACACCAGGTCACCAGCACTGGCCTGTCGGCGGACGTCGCCGACCACCGCCGTGATGGCCCCGTCGATGACGTAGAGCGCAGTGTCCTCGCGATGATGCACGTGCAGGGGAGGGGAGAAGCCCTGGGGTGCTGTCTGCTCGAAGATGCCGAGTGTCCCGTCGGTCTCGTCGGCTTGGGCGAGGATCCGGATGAGACTGCCGACGAACCAGCGGTCACGGTCGGTGGGCGTGCGGTCAATCACGGTCATGGCTGATCTCCGATCAAGGTCTGTTCCTGAAGTAAATAGAGTGAGACTCTATTTACATAGTGTTACTCTAATCATGTGGATCTCGATGTCAAGCCGCCAGGGGGAGCTTCATCGTTCCCTCGACGTGAGGCCAGAGCGCGCCAGACCCGGCGGGATGTGTTGGCCGCGGCCAGCCGGCTGTTCGTGGCTGACGGGTACGGCTCGACGACGTTGCAGGGGGTGGCTGACGAAGCAGGCGTAGCCGTACAGACCATCTATGCCGTGTTCGGGAACAAGCGAGCCCTGCTCGAGCAACTGCTCGACGTGGCCATCGCCGGTGACGACGAGCGGGTGGCCGTCAACGATCGAGAGTGGATGGAGCCGGTGTTTTCGGCACCCACCGCTGGGGAGCGGCTCCAAGCGTATGCAGCGGTCGTCCGACGGATACAGGAGCGAGCCGGCGACCTCTTCGGCGTCCTCGAGTCAGCGGCCTCCATCGATTCTGAACTCGTCGAGCTAGCCCAGATGACGGAGGGCCGGCGTCGAACGGGCGCAGGAAGCGTCATCGAATCAGTTCTTTCGGTCGGCCGCATCCGTCCGGGTCTCGACGTGGAACGCGCCACCGATCTCTTGTGGATGCTCAACGGATCAGCCGTCTTCCGTCACCTCGTGCGTCGCGCTGGATGGAGCCCGGACGAGTACGAGCAGTGGTTGGCGACAGCGATGGTCGAGCAACTCCTCGACCCCGCGGTTAACGACTGACCGCCAGCGCGACCAGGCCGGCAGTCAGCCCCGTCCGGTGGTGACGGGCAGTGTGGCCAGTTGGCGGACGACGAGCGACGGTCGCCACGTGGGCTCGGCATCGACCAGAGCGAGGTCGGGGAAGCGCTTCAGTACGGCGGGGATGACGATCTGGGCCTCGAGGCGGCCGAGTGCTGCCCCCAAGCACACGTGGAGCCCACGACCGAAGGCCAGATGACGGATGGCTGTCCGATGGATGTCGAACCGGTCGGGATCGTCGTACTGCTCGGGATCCCGGTTGGCCGACCCCAACAACAGACGTACCGGGGTGCCCGGCTCGATGAGGGTGTCGCCGATCGTCACCGGCTCGTTAGGCCAACGCCCACCACCGGAGGCCACCTGGAGCGGCCCGAGATAGCGCAGTATCTCTTCGATGGCGTTGGGGACGGACTCGGGATTGTTGCGCACCTCGTCGGCGGCCTCGGGGTGGGACAGCAGCAGCCACAGGCCGGTGGAGATCAGGCTGGCGGTGGTGTCGTGTCCAGCCAGGAGGATGAGGACGATCATGGCCAGCAGTTCTTCGTGCGTGAGGCTCTCCCCGTCCTCTTCGGCGGCGATCAACGCAGAGATGAGATCGTCACCGGGGTTCTTGCGTCGTTCGTCGACCAGGTCGCCGGCATAGGCCAGGAACTCATCGGCGGCCACCCCGGCGGCCGGCAGCACGGCCAAGTCGATGGGCAGCTCGTCGACGGCGGTGATGGCATCGGTCCAGGCGTGCAGCAGGGCCTGGTCGGTGGCGGGCACGTCGAGGAGGTCGGTCACCCCCATGATGGGGATCGGCCAGGCGATCTCGGTCAGCACGTCGAACGTGGCCTGGGCCTCGAGTCGATCGAGGATTCCGTTGATGGCTGCCTCGATGCGGGGTCGGAGTTGTTCGATGCGGCGAGGGTTGAAGGCCTGGGCCACCAGGCCGCGCACTCGGGTGTGCTGGGGCGGATCGATGAACAGCAACGAGTTCTCTCCTAGTAGGAGCATTGATGCCGGGGCGCCCGCCGCGAACATCTCTCGCCACGGAGACGGCGTGGCCAGGCCGAATCGGGTGTCTCGCAGCACACGGTCGATGTCTTCATAGCGGGACAGCACGATGCCGAGGTCGGGGTGCCCATAGACGGGGGACTGCTCGCGCAATGCCCGGTACCAGGGAATCGGGTCGTGGCGGAAGGCCAGGTCAGTGGGGTCCCACTGGGACGCGTCAAGGTCGTCGGTTGCGCTGGTCACGCAGCCAGATTGCCACAGTCGGCCCCGAGTGGAAAATAACTCTTCTCGAATTTGGCCCGGTGGTAGATTGCGGGCACTGCAAGGAGATCGAAGGGGGATTCGATGACCGATGTCGACATGACGACAGATCGCTTCGTGGAGATGGTGCTGGCCGGAGGAGGGCGCGAGCAGGCCTTGGCTGATGCGCTGGCATCGCGGGCAGGGGATACCGACGCCCGCTACCGGATGGCGGCCCAGTGTCTGTATGTCGCCGTGGTCGCCCCCGAACTCGTGGTCGATGTGTATGACGGGCTGACCGAAGGTTGGCTCGGTTCGGCTCCGGACCGGCCAAGGATCACCGCACCGCTTCCTGCCACCTCGGAGGGGATCTCCGACGAGTTATGGGCTGGACTGTGGCCGCTGGTGTTCGATCCTGACGCCGGGCGGGACCCTGCCCTCATCACCGTGCGGACCGCTGCGCTGACCGAGCATCTGACCCCGGAACTGAACCGGCGCACCGCCGCTATGGCCATGCTGTATCCAGGGGTGGCCGAGGCCGCGGCCGGCGGTATCCCCGATCGGTTCAGACTCGAGGACTTGGCCGCATGCCCCAAGGACTCCCTTGGCGGGGCCCTGTACTCGTTCGTCATCGACAAGGGGTTCGACCTCGAGGTGCTGGACCGGGATGCTCTCGGACTCCAGGAGCTGCCACCGCCGCTCGACTACCTCAACGTGCGCATCCTGCAGTGCCACGACATCTGGCACCTAGTGGCCGGCCACGAGACCTCCGGTCTCCACGAGGTCTCGGTCACGGGGTTCCAGATGGCACAGTTCGGCCACCAGTACTCAGCCATGTTCCTTGGCATGCTCCTGACCAAGATGGCCTTCACTCAGGCTCCCGAGGTCACTGGGTTCACCCTCGATACGATCCTGACCGGATATCGCCACGGACGGGAGACCCCTGCGCTCATCGGCGTCGAGTGGGAGACGATCTGGGACCAGCCCATCGCTCAGATCCGCACCGAACTCGGGGTGACGGCGTACGACTCGCCGTATCCGGCATGGGTGATGGAGGACATGCGGGCCCTGGAGGACCAGCAGGCCTGAGGGCTCCTCAGGCCAGGATGTTGACGGCCCGGGAGATCACCAGGGCGACCGTCAGCAGCGAGGCCATGGACTGCACCATCATCAGCATCTTGGCCCACCCCGTCAGCGGCATGGTGTCGGTGGGGCTGAAGGCGGTGGCGTTGGTGAACGATGTGTACAGGTAGTCGATGAACTTCGGCGTCCACCCGGGGGACGACCCGGGGGTCCCCATCTGTGGAAAGAGAAAGTCGGGCTCTCGGTGTTGGGGCTGCAGCCGTGCCGCCACCCCACCTCGATCGAGCTCCCAGTACCAAAGGCTGAAGGCGATGACATTGGTCAGCCAGATGGGAACCGAGGCGTAGACCAAGTTCCGCCCCGGGGCCCCGCTGTGCTCGAGCAATGCCCGGATGAGCTCACCAAGTACCAGCATGTTGGCCAGTGTGATGAGGGCGATGAGGCTCACCGAGAGCCAGCGCAAGGCCGACTCCTCACGATCTGGCCGGGTCGGATTGGCGATGACGAGTGCGATGAGCAGCACCGATTCGAGGACGGGGACGAGCCACCGGGGCCCGAGCCCCTGGATGAGCCGGTTGGGCAGCACGACCTGTAAGGCGATGGCCACGATGACGGCCGCTACCGCTGGCCAACGTGATTCGGTGTTCGATGGGATACCCCAGGCGGCCCGGTCGTTGCGCGCCTGGTGGGCGTTGATCCGTGGCTCGTCCGCCATGCCATCAGAGTCGAGATCGTCGTCTCCAGGAACTGATGGCCGCTCGCTCATTACTGGCCTACCGTAGCCAACCCGTACCCAACTGCTGTGCCATGCCCGTCGGACCCGAGCCGCTGGCGGTCAGTCGAGCACGGTGAAGGTGATGCCGGCCGCCTGCAGCCGGGTCCGGAGTGCGGGCCCCATGGCCGAGGCCGTCGTCACCTGGCCTGCCGTCACTGGGAGGTCGTCGAGGGCCAGGCAGAGGGCGGCCTCGCTGATCATCTTGGCGGTTTCGGTGTATCCGGCATCGCCGCCCGCCACCTCAGTGACGACGCGCTTGCCGCCGCCGTCGCCGATAAATCGCACCGCGAACCATGCGGCGTCGCGCTGGGCCTGGGTCGGGCCGCTGCCCGAGGGGCGCAGACGGGTGAGGGCCCGACGGGCCGCTGGCACTTGAGCGGCGGCGGCCAAGGCACCCACCCCGGCAGCCATTCCGGCCAAGGCGACCGGGCTGTCGACGGCCAGGCTGTGGGAGTAGGAGAAGTCGGGACCGTAGCGGTCGAGCTGGCGGGCCGACTCAGCCACGATCAGCGGATCGATGGTCGGCATCGGTGCCACCCACCAGCCGGTGTCGGCGTCCTTGCCCACCTTGCCTTTGACTACCCGCACGGTGCGGCCAACGGGCTCGGGTTCGATCTGGCGGCGGATGTCATGGGTGGTCTTGCCTTGGCGCATGCGGCCCATGATCTCGAGGGCAGAGGCGGCCGTGCCGCCGGAGAACGTGCCTTTCATGCGCACATAGCCACGCACTGAGATGGGGACGCCCTCGGGGAGTTGGTCGACGGTGAACTGAGTTCCGAGGTCGTGGGGGATGGAGTCGAAGCCGCAGGCGTGGATCAGGCGGGCACCGGTCTGGGCGGCGCGTGCGTGATGCTTCAAATAGGTGAGGTCGGCAAACTCGGGCTCACCGGTCAGGTCGAGGTAGTCGGTGCCGGTGTCAGCACACGCAGCCACTACCAGGTCACCGTGGAGGATGTAGGGCCCGACCGTGGTGATCAGGACGCGGCACCGTGCCGTCAGGGCCCGCAGAGCGGCGGCGTCAGTGGCGTCCACTTCGATCAGTGCAAGGGCGGCACCCGTGCGAGCCCGCACCGCCTCCAACTTGGTCAGGCTGCGGCCAGCCAGGGCCATCCGGACCGACGAGGGGGCCTGTGCGGCCAGGTAGTCAGCGATCAAGCCGCCGGTGAAGCCGGTGGCTCCTAGTAGGACGATGTCGAAGTCGCGAGGATCGGAGGGCATGTCCGGACTCTAGCGATCGCGAGACCGAGCGGCACCAACGGTGGAATCCCGGCTCGTCGTGGGACACGGCGGTGGGCAGAGGAAGCAGATCAACGTGGCCCAATAGGCCGCTTACCGAGCAGTGATGTACTCCATCAACTCATTGCGGTCCTTCTCGAGTTCGCCGATGCGGCTCTTGACCACGTCACCGATGCTGATGATCCCGCATAGGAGACCGTCGCTGACTACTGGGACGTGGCGGATCCGCTCTTCGGTCATGAGGTTCATGATCGAATCGATGGTGTCGTCGGGGGAGCACTGGTGCACCGAGGTGGACATCAGCGTGTACACCGGCTGTTCGAGCAGGTCGCCGTGGATCTCACTCAGGCAACGCACGATGTCGCGCTCGGACACGATGCCCTCGATAGTGCCGTCACCAGGGGAGACGACCAGTGCCCCGACTCGGTGCCGGACCAACTCGGCCACAGCCGCGCCGATCGTCGCCGTACGTGAGATCGTGGCGACGAGATCGCCCTTCGTCTCGAGGATCGTAGAGACCTGCATGGCGCTCTCCCTCCACTGTGGTCGACACATGTCACATGTGGTCGACCTCTGCTTGGACCGTGACCCCATCATCGCGCCGACGGGTCCAAAAGGGAACCCGCTATCTGCGATCGCCTGCCGATGGGTCTCTTGGCCCCAGTAAGGGGTAGTTGAGCGAGCGGGTCCAGTGGTTTAGTGTCCTGCGCACGAGGGGTGTAGCGGTTAGACGACGCGCGGGTGCATGTTCATGCACGCTGCCATCGCCGAGCCGCCCGAGCGAAACCAGGTGACCGATGCGGCATGCAGGCAAGTTCAGCACCACTGTCCGGATCGGTGTGGTGGCTGCCATCGTGGCCACCGGTGCCCTGGCTGCTGGGTGCAGTTCCGGGTCGAGCGGCACGGCGCCCGTGACCGCCAACCAGACCAACGCCACGTGGGCCGAGGCTCCGCAGGCGCCACCGAACTACATCTTCCCGTTCATGAGCCTGGCCTTCTTCTCCACCTCCAATACGTCAACGTTCCAAGAGCTCATGTACCGGCCGCTCTACTGGTTCGGCCTGAACGGGCAGCCCAGTCTCAACTCGTCGCTGTCGCTGGCCAACGACCCGACCTATTCGAATGACGGACAGACCGTCACCATCGACCTCAAGGCCTACAAGTGGTCGAACGGGGAGACGGTCACCGCACAGAACGTCATGTTCTGGATGAACATGCTGCACGCCCAGAAGGAGAACTGGGCCGGATATGCGCCGGGCGCCATCCCGGACAACATCAAGAGCCTGGTGGTCAATAGCCCGACCAAGTTGACGATGGTGTTGACGGGCCCAGTGAACAGCAACTGGTTCACCTACAACGAGCTGTCTCAGATCACACCCATGTCCAATGCTTGGGATATCACTGCCACTGGGGGCGCGCCGAACTCGGGCGGCTGTGGGGCTGCCGCCTACGGCACTGCTGATGCTGCCTGCACCAACGTGTACACCTACCTCTCCAAGCAGTCGGGGTACGACCCGAGCAATCCCAAGGCCGACAACAACTCACTGTCGACCTACGCCACCAACCCGCTTTGGCAGGTGGTGGACGGGCCGTTCCACCTGACTCACTTCGATGCCAGCGGCAACGTCACGATGACGGCCAACCCCACCTACTCCGGCCCCATCAAGCCCACCATCAAGACGTTCCAGGAGCTTCCCTACACGTCGGACACCGCGGAGTTCAACGCTCTGGTGGACGGCAAGATCGACGTGGGCTATCTGCCCACTGCCGATGTGACCGAGCCCACGACCGACGCGCTCAAGGCCGGGCCCAACAACCCCCGGTTGAGCAACTACAACCTGAGTCCGCTGTATGGCTGGGGGATCAACTACTTCCCCTACAACTTCAACTCGACCGGTTCTGATGGCAACGCCGGCAAGATCTTCAGTCAGCTCTACTTCCGCCAGGCCATGCAGCTCTTGGTCGATCAGCCCCTGTACATCAAGAAGATCTACAAGGGCTATGGAGTCGGAACGTACGGTCCGGTGCCGAGTCAGCCGGCCAACGCCTTCGTGTCCGATGAGGTCAAGAACAACCCGTACCCCTACGACCCTGCCAAGGCGGCGTCGCTCCTGAAGGACCATGGATGGAAGGTCGTGGCCAACGGGACGAGCACTTGCGTGTCCCCAGGTACTGCTGCCAACCAGTGCGGTGCCGGGATCCCTTCGGGGGCGAAGTTGGCCTTCAGCCTGCAGTACGCCAGCGGATCGGACAGCCTGACTCAGATGATGACGGCTGAGAAGTCGTCTTGGGCATCGGCCGGCATCAACATCACCTTGTCCCAGGCCTCGTTCAACTCGGTACTCGGAACGGCCGTCCCCTGCGACGCCGGCCCATCGTGCGCCTGGCAGTTGGCCAGCTGGGGTGGTGGCTGGATCTTCGCTCCGGACTACTACCCGACTGGTGAAGCGATCTTCCAGACCGGGGCCGGCTCTAACTCGGGCAACTACTCGGATCCGATCAACGACGCCAACATCTTGGCCACGACCAACTCACAGACGCCGCTGACCCAGTACGAAAACTATCTGGCCGAGCAGTTGCCGGGTGTCTATCAACCCAACGCGGTGACGAGCCTCACCGAGATCGCCAAGGGGTTGACCGGGGTCACCCCGCAGGATCCGCTCACCCAGATCTACCCCGAAAACTGGCGGTTCAACGGTTGAGCACGGGCGACGGGCGACCCGCGTCCGTCGTGATCGGTCGACAGTGCATCGGCATCGCGC
>CAIVIS010000009.1 GCA_903906055.1 uncultured Acidimicrobiaceae bacterium | reverse complement strand
GATCTGACCAGGGATTTTGTCGGCGTCGATCGGACCGCTGTCTGGAGTTAGCAGGTGATACTCTTGTGGCAACCCTGCAAGAGGAGCATGCATGTTCGACGGGCGGTGGCGCGACACGGTGGACCGGGGAACCGGGCCGGTCGGACGCAAATTGCAACAACTGGGGATCTCGGCAGATGTCCTGACGGCCACGGGCCTGATTTCGGCTGCAGCAACTGCGGTAGCCGTCGGGTCCGGCCATCTGCATCTGGCCATTCTCTTGCTGCTGCTCACCGGTCTCCATGATTTGCTCGACGGCCCGGTGGCCAAGGCTTCAGGAACATCCTCGGTACGAGGAGCGTTCTTCGACTCAGTGACGGACCGGGTGGCCGACGCCCTCATCCTGGGTGGGATCGCCTGGTATCTGGTATCCACTCACCCCGGCCACCTGGTGCTGCTGCCGTTCGCCGTCTTGGGCGTCACGTCCCTGGTGTCGTACCAGCGAGCCAAGGCCGAGTCGCTCGGGATATCGGCCAAGGGCGGATTGATGGAGCGGGCCGAGCGGATGATCCTCCTCGGCATCGCCTTCTTGTCGGCCTCGTTCCTGGTCCCGGTGCTGTGGATCATGCTCGTACTCACCGCTATCACCGCGGCCGGTCGCTTCGCCAAGGTGTGGAGGCTGGCCGAGGCGCCGGCACCATCGGCGAACCGTCGAGTGCGCCGGACCCGCACCGAGGCGCGGGCCATGGGTCGCAGCACGGTCCGGTCGACGAGCCGCACCGCCGCTGGCTCAGCCACGAGGTGGCGGGCACGGCGCCAAGGTGAGCTCTCCAGTCGATCCGGTCGCACGTGGAGGGCCCGCCAGGCCCGAGCCGGAACCCGCCAGCGGACGGGCCGCCGCCATGGCTGACCGGACACGACGAACCCCCGTCAGGGGCTGAGGACCGTGGACAAGGGGCAGGCGGTCTTTCGGACCTACACCACACTGGGTCGGTGCATCTCGGCTCTGCCGGACTCCGTCGCGCTCGGAATGGGAAGAGTGGCGGGTGACGTCATGTTCCACGTCCGTCGAGACCAGCGTGCTGTGGTCACGGCCAATCTGCAGCGGGTGCTCGGCCCTGACGCCGGGGATCCGAGTGATCTCGACCGCTGGGCCCGCCGCTCTTTTCGCGAGTACGCCCGCTACTGGGTGGAAGGTGCCCGGCTGCCGTCGACGTCGAGTGAGGACGTCGCCCGTCTTGTCGCGCTCGATGGACTCGACCATCTCTATGCCGGCCTGGCTCAGGGGAAAGGCGTCATCATGGCGCTTCCTCATGTCGGCAGTTGGGAGTACGGGGCGGCGTTCTTGGCCACAAAGGGCATCCACATGACATCGGTCGCAGAAAGGATCGAGCCCCCGGCCCTGTTCGACTACTTCGTGGAGCAGCGAGCGGCGATGGGGCTGAACATCGTCCCCCTGGACCGACATGCCGGGGGTTTGCTCCTATCCGCGCTTCGGGCCGGTGGGTTGGTGGGGCTCCTGTGCGACAGGGACATCGAGGGAACCGGCATCGAGGTGGACTTCTTCGGCGAACGGACCACCATGCCCGCCGGACCCGCCACCTTGGCACTGCGCTCGGGTGCGACTTTGCTTACCGGAGCGGTGTTCAGCGGACCGGGTCCGAACCACCGGGGCATCATCGAGGCACCGATCGACACCACGCGCACATCCACATTGCGTGAGGATGTGGCTCGCATGACCCAAGAGATCGCCACCCGCTTGGAGGGGTTGATCCGACGTGCTCCCGAGCAGTGGCACGTGTTTCAGCCGTTGTGGCTGGCCGATCGGCCGGTCGAGGATGTGACGGTATGAGTTGGACCGACCGCAGGCCGTGGACTCGGCGTCCCGAGCCCAGCGTCGACCGCCCCGTCGACCGCCCCGTCGACCGCCCCGTCGACCGTAGGGAAGTGAGCCGCGATGCGCCATCCGTGGCGACCCCGCACCGTCCGGTTCCCGAGATCGATCCTGGTCAAGGGGGCAGTGATGGCTACAACGGCAACGGCCACAACGGCAACGGCCACAACGGCAACGGCAACGGAAATGGCCACGGACGTAGCGCCGTAGAGCCTGAGTACCAGACCGACCGGTACGACTCTGGATCGTCCAACGGCCGCGCCGATTCCGATGGACAGCCGACGCTTCCGTTCGACTCCGGACCGCGTTTTCGCACCGTGGCACTCCACGATGCCGATGTCGTTGCCGTGGTGTCCGCCGAAGGCCGGTTCATCTTCGTGAGCGCCTCGGCCGAGCAGATGCTCGGCTACGCCGTCAGAGATGTGGTCGGACGAGACGCATTCCGGTTGTTCGATCCCGAGTACGTGAACGGTGTCCGTGCCCTCTTCGACGACCTCGTGGCCCGCCGTCGGCTTTCGGTGTCGCTCGAGATCCGAACCGTTCGCTCTGACGGCCGCGAGATCGACCTGGAGCTGGTGGCGGCCAACCATCTGGGGGACCCCGTCGGCGGCATCGTCGTGACCATTCGAGACGTCACCTCCAACCGGCAGTTGGCCGTGCGGGCCAAGGAGATGGAACGGCGCCAAAATGCGCTGATCGAATCGTTGGTCGATGGGCTGGTGATGGTCGACCACACGGGCACGATCGTGCGAGTGAACGAGGCGTTCGAGGTGATGTTTAGGGCGGCGCGGGCTCGGACTCTGGGTCGGAAGCTCGAAGTGATCATGGAAGATTCGCGTATGCGGGGGCTCGAGACGTTCGACGAGTCAGGCGCGACGATGACCAGTGCCGATCATCCGGTGCTCGCCAGTCTTCGTGACGGATCTCGGATCGGACCTACGGTGATCGGGTATCGCTACGGAGACGCCGCCGCCCGCTGGACGCGGGTCAACGCCCGGCCCATCCTCGGCCCTGGCGACGAGGTCGTGGGAGCTGTGTGTTCCTTCACCGACATCACGGATATCCGGCGTGCGTCGTACGCACTCCGTCAAGAGGAGGAGTTCCTGCGGGTGCTACTCGACACGCTCGATGAGGGAATCATCGCCTGTGATGCCCATGGGCGCATGACGATCTTCAATCCCGCCGCCCGGTTGCTCCACGGACTGGACGACTCGGTCGAGCCCATCGGGCGGATTCCCGTGAGCCGACACCTCCTTCATCCTGATGGGTCTCCGATGGAACCCGAGGAGAACCCGCTGCTGCTGGCCATGTCGGGCGAGCGCCTGCGCAACGTAGAGGTCATCCTGGCCACCTCCAGCGGCGATCAGCGCAAGGTGAGTGTCAACGGGCAGGCACTCGTCGATGAGGACGGGTGGAAGTTGGGAGCCGTCGTGGCCATGCACGACGTCACCGAACAGAAGCGCAACGAAGAGCGGCTGATCGATCTGGCCCACCACGACCAGTTGACCGGGCTCCCCAACCGGGTACTGCTGGCCACGCGCATGCGTGAGGCCATCGATGGACTGAGCCGACGGCGTTTGCAAACAGCAACGGGGCCATGGGATGCCGACTGGCCCGAAGGCGACCGAGCCCAACCACTCCACCCCGGGGTTGCCGTCTATCTGTTGGACCTCGACAATTTCAAGGACGTCAACGATGTCCTGGGACACGACGTCGGAGATGATCTGCTGGCCGCGGTGGCCGGCCGATTGTCGGCCATCGTCCGACCCTCGGACACGGTGGCCCGGTTGGGTGGAGACGAGTTCGTCGTCGTTTGCGAGATCGAGAGTGGCGAAGAGGAGATGCTGCGGATCTCCCAACGGATCACGGCGGCACTGGCTCGCCCGTATCGGATCAACGGCCAGACCTTGGTAGCCGAGGCATCAGTGGGCGGTGTGTTCGCCGATGATCCCGACACTGATCCCGGAAAGTTGCTGAGCCTGGCCGACGATGCCATGTACGGGGTCAAGTGGAGTCGGCGGCGCCGGCGTTCCATGACGGACTGACGAGGTCTTGATGGTGGACCACGGCGCAGTCGCGCCGATGCGAGTGGCGCTTGTCTGCCCGTACAGCCTTTCTCGACCAGGTGGCGTGCAGGGGCAAGTCCTCGGCCTGGCCCGCAGCCTGGAGCGGCGTGGCCATCGAGTCACCGTCTACGCACCGTCTGACGGTCCCGTCGAGACCCCCGAGGGGGTCGATCTGGTGATCAGCGGCACGTCGGTATCGCTTCCGGGCAACGGATCGATTGCCCCGGTGTCGATCTCCCCTCTGGCTGCTCGTCGAGCCATGGCTCATCTGCGTGCCGGTACCTTCGATGTGGT
>CAIVIS010000008.1 GCA_903906055.1 uncultured Acidimicrobiaceae bacterium | reverse complement strand
CTCTTTGCGTGCAGACAGTGGCGACGAATCCGTGTGCCTCGTAGAAGCGTCTGGCTCCCAGATTGCCCTGGAAGGTCCAGAGTTTGAGCCCTGCCGGACGAAGCCCTTTTGCCTGTGTGACCAAAACCCCGCCGATGCCCGTCCCGGTCACTGTCGGATCGACATAGATCTGAACGATCCATTGGCCGTCCAAGACCATCAGCGCAACGAGGTCACCATGAAGGTCAGCGACCCAGACCTCGCGGGAGGGAACCACCACTTCGTTGAACCACTGGCGAACTTCCTCGTCGCTGTGGACGGTTGGAGGAATCGACGAAGCAGATGCTTTCCTGGATCGGAGCCACAGATCGGCCAGGGAGTCAGCCTCGGCCACGAGTGCTCGGAGCGCCGATACGGGGGGGTCAAGGACACCTGGATCAGAACCGTCATCGCCACCACCACGGTGCTCACCTTCGTCAACCAGCGCGTCTGGGCCGATGCAGTCTTGCTGCTCGGGTCCATCGGTGATCCTTACCGCATCCGTCGCCGGCACTGCACACAAGGTGCCCGTCACCCGTACTGCCTCGGCCGCCTCAGTCGCCGGACTCGGGCAGGAACCAAGGTCACCACCCATCTGATGCCGCAACAATCGACCTAGCGAGTCCTCGGTCTCATGGTCGGCATCGACCCGTGCCATCGACCCGTGCCATCGACCCGTGCCATCGACCCGTGGCATCGCCCCGTGCCATCGACCCGTGGCATCGCCCCGTGCCATCGACCCGTGGCATCGACCCATGCCACAGACGCCGCTCCACAGACGCCGCTCCACAGACGCCGCTCCACAGACGTGACGACCCCGTCGTGTGTCGGTGCCCCCGATAGATGACCTGTCAGGCCGATCCTGCAGACGAGGCCTCGCCCTTACTCCTCGCCCCTACATCTCGCCCCCACCGCCACAAACCCACGACCCATCCCGTCAACGCAAACGGAGCGCCCCATGGGTAGTGACCCCGGAGGCGCTCCGTCGACATCGTTCAGGGCGATCCTCGCAGGATCGCAGACCGGACTATCAGGCGAGGACGGGCACCACGACCTGGACCGCACTGGCGTTGGAGGAGTAGTAGCTCGAGTCACCTTCGTAGTTGACCTGGACCGTGTACCTCGTGGTCGGAGGTGTGGAGTTGGTCAACGTCCCGGGCGGCAAGAAGCAGGAGACCGACCCCTGCACCTGGCCGGGGTCCTGGGCCAGGGCAACCGTATTACCCCCGGCACAACTGACAGGCCCGTCGGGGCCGGTGATAGTGAAGGTCACATTGCCGGTCGGAGGACCGACCAGTGTGGAGCCTGCCGCTCCGTTGGTGACGGCCACCGTGGCGGTGATCGCCACTGCGTCCCCGTCATATGACGAGAAGCCTCCGGATTCGGTCAGCGACAACTGGGTCGGTGACTTACCGATGAAGATGTACTTGGACCGAGCGGTGCTCGAGTAGAAGTTCGCATCCCCGGTGTAGACCGCTTGGTAGGAGTACGTGCCGACGTACTCGCCACCACCGATGGTCAGCGTGGCAACTCCGCCCGGACCGACCGGCGAGGCCCCGCCCTGGCAACCGTTGGACCCGTTGCTGTTGCTTCCGCACACCAAGATGTTGACGTAGCCGGTGGGCAGGTTCGACCCGCTGTATCCGGCCGCCGGAGCCACAACGGCAGTGACATCGAACGTCTGACCGGTGCCGATGTTGCGCGGCACCGACGTGGTCACACTGGTCGACACCAGGGACGAGTTCTCATAGATCGTGGCCGAGCTTGTCGTGTACCCAGCAGCGGTGACTGTCGCAGTCACCTTGAAGTAGATGCTGGCTGACAGTCCAGCAGCAAGCGAACAGGTCGCCTGGCCAGAGGCAAGGGCGATCGAGTTCGATCCCCCATCGCACGGCAATGAGACGTTCGACCCAGGCTTACTGATGGAGAACACTGCGGTCCCAGCCGGGACACCGGACCCGCCATCGGTTCCGGTCGCCGTGTCAACGGCTGTGAACGAAATTGCTGTGCCCTGCCCGATCGAGCACGAGGAGCCCGTGCACGTACCAGCCGACGGGGTGATCACCACGGAAGTAGCCGCCGTCTTCACTGCCTGACGAGCGATGCCCGAACTGGAGAG
>CAIVIS010000007.1 GCA_903906055.1 uncultured Acidimicrobiaceae bacterium | reverse complement strand
TGGACATGATGTCCACGGCTGACGGTCAGGGCTACTGGCTGGTGGCCTCCGACGGTGGCATCTTCGCCTACGGCGACGCCACCTTCTACGGCTCCATGGGAGGCAAGACCCTCAACAAGCCGATCGTGGGCATGACGGCCACGGCTGACGGCTTGGGCTACTGGCTGGTGGCCTCCGACGGTGGCGTCTTCGCCTACGGCGACGCCGCCTTCTACGGCTCCACCGGAGGCAAGACCCTCAACAAGCCGATTGTGTGCATGACCGCCACGCCCGACGGCAAGGGCTACTGGCTGGTGGCCGCCGACGGTGGCATCTTCGCCTACGGCGACGCCGTCTTCTACGGCTCCACCGGAGGCAAGACGCTCAACAAGCCGATCGTGTGTATGAGCACCACGGCCGATGGCCTCGGCTACTGGTTGGTGGCCTCCGACGGTGGCATCTTCGCTTACGGCGATGCTGTCTTCTACGGTTCCATGGGTGGCAAGACCCTCAACAAGCCCATCGTGCACATGGCAGCGACGCCTGACGGCCTCGGGTACTGGCTGGTCGCCGCAGACGGCGGTGTCTTCTCCTACGGCGATGCCACCTTCTACGGATCCACCGGCGGCACCACGCTGAACAAGCCGATCGTGGCGATCGCTAACTGAGTAGCTAGTCCGATGAGCTGATCCGGCGACGATGTGTCGCCGGATCAGCCACGGATGTCTGCACTTTTGTTCGGTGCCGACCGAGACGTTGTCGGTCTTGAGGGTGGATCATCGGGTCCGCAATCGAGGGACGGAGATCGGCGTGCCCGGTGGGCCGCAAGTGCAGTCCCTATGGGGAATCATGGGGCCAATAGCGCTTGCTGAGTTCTTACTCCGCAACAGCACGGCTTGTGTAGAACTGGGCACTCGGGCAGGCGAAGGAACAGTCTGCTCCCTGGAGGATCGCCGCTGGTGAAGCTCCATCCAGAATCTCACCCTCTCGTATGTCGGTGGGCGGTGGCAGGAATCGTCGCTGGAGCGGTATCTGATCCAATACCAGATCCGGCCAATTTTTCAGTGATTGGTGTGTCCTTCAGCACCAGGCCAATCCGGCGCCGAGGCCAAGCGACTGCTCGAGGCCAGGCCGCAAGCCGTCCAGCCGATACCACCAATGAAAGACGTCGCCGGGCTACGACCGGAGACCAAAAAACGCTGACCCGAGGCCAGAGAAGACCGAGGTGCTGACAGGCACGGCGGCACTGTCCGCTTGTAGGGCAGAACCACGCAGCCACGCAGCCACGCAACCACGCAGCCACGCAACTGTCGTGGTGTAGGACGTGGATGGGGTGCGGTCGCTCAGATGAGAGGCGAGTGGTTGCATTTGGTTCGGGACTCAGGTGCGGATGTGCTTTTGTCAACACATCCGCCTCACCAAGCTTGCGAACCTAGCCCGAGCCCACGACGTAATCCGACGGTGCGAGCTTGGCGAAGACCATGACGCCCTGGTTGGTCGGTCGGGTGGAGAGGACGGTGACCGGGATAGGACCCGAGTCGATGAGGTGGGAAGCATCCCCAACCACCACCATGTCGCCTTCCGCCAGATAGCCGACCGCCTGGTGGGGCTGCCTTCCCTCTTTCACCAACTCGATCATCAAGCGCTCTCCCGGGATCCGATCAGGTGAGAGTTCGGCTGCAACGGCGTGGAAGTTCACCGATGACAGCTGCCATTCTTCGGCTCTGTCCACAACATGTGGGGAACAGGTTCCGATGCGTAGTCCGGTCCTGCGGGCCAGTGTCAGGAGCTTGGTCGTGGGGTCGTCGACCTCGGGAACGTCATCAGGGGCAATGCTGACAGAGACGCCCATCTCGCGGAGTGCCTCGATGGCCTCGAGGCCTCGACTCGCTCGCCTCGATGCCACCGGATCGGGTGACGCGGCTACAGCCGAGACGTGATCCACCACGAACTTGGGGATGACGAGTCCTCCTGGCATCAGGCCACTGCGGCCGAGGATCACCAGGAAACGATCCATCACTGCCGATGCATCGACCAACAAGGCATGCCCAGGAGGCGGGCTGGTCGCTGGTGCCAGGATCCTCGACAGCGAGGCGGCACTGACGATCTGGCGACCCTTGACCATTCCAAGTCTCCAGCCAAATGCAGCAAGGATCCAGACCAGACCAGCGGTGACCACGAAAGCATAGGGCGTCCGCATGACCGCCACCATGGCCAGGCCGATGATCAGCCCCAGCATCATGCCTGAGGTAGAGATGATGGCCCCAGCAAAGATCTCCCCGGGCGGCGAGTTTCGGAACAGGGCAACACCGCGTTTGAGCCCGCTGTCGATCAGGCGACCTATGACCCCACCGAGGACGTAGCTGACGCCTGCCCCGATCAGCAGTCCGGTCACGCCTCCGGTCCCCAGCGGGTCGATGCGCCGGCCTATTTCGTAGCCGACCAGGGCCCCCAGCAGAACGACGATCAGGCGCATGCCTTCGACGAAGATCACGGACCGACGTCGCTCGCTGATGGTGGAGCCGTATGTGTGGTCATCATCCTTGATGGATCGCTTCCAGTGGGGAGCTCCGCCTCGCTCGCTTTGTCCCATTCATCGGCTCGAACTAGGCGGATCTTGAGGATGGGACGACTCGGCTACCGATGAGCCTTGCTCTACACTGGTCCTCGGCAGCCCACTAGGGCGATCCTCGCCTTCGGGAGCCGTCCTCCCCATGATCAAACGCCACATCTGCCCATGAGCCCCCTGCCTCGACCAACCGCCCCTGAGCCATCGACCCCGGATCTGGATGCTGCTGGCGGCCTGGAGCCTGGTGGTTCGGAATCGTCTGCTTCCGCATTGGCGGATGAGGCGACCCGGCATTGGTCAAGGAGCCGACCCGTCATGGCGATCGCCCTCCTAGCAGTGGTGTCGGCCCTCGTGCTGGCCGCAACTGGAGCAGCCTCCGTCTTCTCCTCGTCGGATGCTGCACCGATTGGTGGGAGCAGCGCTCGCCATCACGCGGGGGGAAACTCGGCCCAGTCGGCGTCCCACCCGTCAGCCGTCCTGCCTGCTGCTACCACGGCTCCGCCCCCCGCCCCACCCGCGCTGGCCGATTCGGCGCCGCTGCAGGCCCACGAGGTGTTCGGCTACGCGCCCTACTGGACGCTCCCGCATGCATCGGAGTTCGATGTGAAAAACCTCACCACGCTTGCCTACTTCAGTGTGGGGGTGGCGGCCGATGGGTCGTTGGTGCAGTCCGGACCCGGATGGAACGGCTACCTGAGCCAAGACTTGGTCGACCTGGTGGGACGAGCACATGGCGCCGGTGACCGTGTGGTCCTGACGGTGACCTGCTTCGACCAACGGACGCTCGACCGGGTGACTTCTGATCCGAACGCAGCGTCGAAGCTGTCGGCAGCCCTCATTGCCGCCGTGCAGGCCAAGAGCCTCGATGGCGTCAACATCGATTTCGAAGGCCAAGGGTCGAGAGATCGGACTGGCCTGACCGCACTGGTCACCCAGGTGTCAGCCGCTCTCCATGCGACGAATCCGCACTGGCAGGTATCGATGGCGACGTACGGCAGTGCCGCGTCTGATGCGGGTGGTTTCAGCGATGTGGCGGCACTGGCGCCGTCGGTGGACGCATTCTTCGTCATGGCCTACGACATGAACGACAAGGCGCACCCCAGCGCCACATCACCATTAGTAGGGCCGGCCTACACCGACGTCACGGTCATCGAGCAGTACCTGGCGGTAGTGCCGGCCCAGAAGATCATCCTCGGACTGCCTTACTACGGGTACGACTGGCCGACCACGGATGGGACGCTGGCCGCCACGGCGACTGGTCCGGAGACTCCGTTGACCTATGCGACGGTGGTGGGGGCGGGGCACCCCGTGTACTGGGATCCGACGACCAATACTCCGTGGACGGCATACAAGGACGGCGACCAGTGGCACGAGACCTTCTTCGACGATCCGACCTCGATGGCCCTGAAGGCACAGTTGGCCAACTTCTTCAAAATTGCCGGGGTCGGCATCTGGGCACTGGGCATGGACGGCAACGATCCCGCCATGTTGGGCGCACTGCTGGGCCATGCGCCCGCGGTCAAGGACCCGACGATCGGCCCACCCCCTCCACCCGGAACCGGATTCCTGTCCTTCGCCACCTATGCCGGTACGTCGGCAATCCCCCTGACCCCGGTCGTACCACCGGCATCCGGCGGGGTGTCGACCCAGGTCGGGCTGCTCGACGGGTTCGCCACTACCGACCCGGCACTGGCCTGCCTGCAGACCGGGGTGCCGCTGCCGGTCTGGTCGTACTCGAATCTGCCCGGGGTGCTGGTCATCCAGGCAGCCACGCCCGAAGCGTGCGCATCGGCCGTGTGGACGTTCGTCCCGCCCGCACCGGCACAACCCGCGATGCCGCAACCGCAACCGGCGACCACGACCACCACCTCGACTGTTCCGCGGTCGAGCACCACCACGTCGACCTCGGTGGTCCCGACCACGACCACGACTCTGGCGGCGCCGACTACGACCACATCGTCGACTGATCCGGTCTCGACCACCACCACTGGCCCGTAAGGGGCGCACAAACGGGGGAGCGGACCTGGGAGCGCGGGCCTGTCCGCTGTCGGGGCGGCTAGTCTCTGATTCGACTCGGGGGTGTAGCTCAGTTGGTAGAGCGCTACGTTCGCAATGTAGAAGTCGACGGTTCGAATCCGTTCACCTCCACCGAACCCTCCCACCACGCTGGGTGACGAAAACCAGAACTCCAGTGATCTGAACACGGCGATGTGTCAAGATCCTGATGCAAGGTGGCGGGGGTGCCGCCTTGGGGGCCACCAGTTGTGTGGCGAGGCAAAGGGGAGAACATGTTCCACAGCGGTCGCCGTATTTCCATACGTCGCGTCACGGTCGCAGCCGTAGCCTGCTTGGGACTGGCTCCGCTGCTGGTCTCTGGGGCATCAACTGCTGGCGCAGACGCTCCGGCACTGCATGCCAATGGATCGGTGGACGAGGCGTGGTTGACCGGGGCAGGACCGGGCGATTCCGTCACTCTCTTGCAGAACGGCTCGCCGGTGATCGTGGCCGGCAATCCGGGCACGGCGGACGCGCTGGGCTCCCTGATCATCCGCAATCTGACACCGGGGTCGGGGTTTGCATGGGACGACACCACCACCGGTGTGACGACGCCGATGTTCGCGGTACTGGCTCCTGATGCCAATCCGGCGACGGATTCTGCTCTCTACACCGGACCGGCACTCGCACAGGGCCTCAACTACATCACCATGCGTGACGGGATCCAGATGGCGGCCACCGTGCGCACCCCTACAACAGCACCTGCAGCGCGTCCGTTCCGTGTCCGACGGTCATCGAGTACTCGGGGTACGGAGTTGCAGGCCCGTCGGATCCCATTGCCAACCTGCTCGGCCAGTCGGTCGACAAGAACCTGCTGCCGGACTCGGCCACCCAGGTCGGCAGCGTGGTGGCACGAACGAGCGGCTTTGCCACCGTCAGCCTGCAGATGCGTGGAACCGGCTGCTCGGGCGGTGCCTTCGACCTCTTCGGCTACCCGTCGGACTACGACGCCTACGACGCCATCGAGATCGTGGCCCATCAGAACTGGGTGGCCAACCACAAGGTGGGCATGGTGGGGATCAGCTATTCCGGACTTTCCGAGTTGCCATCGGCGGGAACGAACCCGCCCGACCTGGCCGCCATTGCTCCGATGAGCCCGACCGACGACCTCTTTTCGACCGGCTATCCCGGAGGCATCTACAACAGCGGTTTTGCTGCCGGATGGATCGGTTCCCGGATCAGCGATGCCAAGGCGGCTGCCCAATTGAGCGGCGGCGCGCTGGCGCCGTTGGCATCGACACCCGTCTCCGGGGTCGGGCAGTCTTGGACCTACTACGAGATCGATGCCGAACTAGCGGCCTCGAGCGGTGCCTCCTCTGCGTGTCTGGCCAACCAGGCCCTCCACGGGCAGTCGGAGAGCCTTTCGGCGCTGGTCGGACCGGCCATGGTGGCTCCAGGTACCGGAACGGGACGGGACCCTTTGCTGTTCAACCGGCGCTCCATGAGTCAGTGGGCGTCACGGATCACCGTGCCGGTGTTCGTGGCCGGGGCGACCGAAGATGAACAGACCGGACCACAGTGGCCAGCACTCCTGTCGGCCCTGCCGTCGACGACTCCGGTCTTTGCCCACATCGTCAATGGCGGACATATCGACTCCACCGGTCCGCAGATCATCAGCCAGTGGCTCGAGTTCCTCGACGTCTACGTGGCCAAGAAGGTGCCGGTCACTCCCACCGGATTGGCTGCGGTAGTCCTCGACGACTTCACGAGCTTCGGTTCGGGCACCTCGTCCCAGGTGCCGCTACCGGCCATCAGGTTCACCACGGACACCACTGCGGCCAAGGCGCTGAAGGACTTCGCCAAGCACACCCCACGGGTCACCGTGCTGTTCGACAATGGAGCCAGCACGGCTGGCTCCGGCAACCCCGGGTCCACCTACTCGGCCGGCTTCAAGTCCTGGCCGGCCAGCGGCAAGACCGTCTCCTACTACTTCGGCGCTGGCGGGACGATGGCCACCAAGCCCCTCAAGACCTCGAGCAGCACATCGTTGGTGCTCGACCCGACGGTCCGACCAGCGGTCAGCCTGCCGTCGGGCAACCCGTGGTCTGCCGCCCCGCCGTGGAACTGGACGACCGTGCCGGCGGTGAACGGCCTCGGATTCCAGACAGTCCCGTTCGCCGCCGACACGACGATCATGGGTTCAGCAACCCTCGACCTATGGGTGCAGTCGTCGACACCGGTTCTGGACTTCCAGGCCACAGTCACCGAAGTTCGACCGGCAGACACCCAGGAGGAGTACGTGACCTCTGGGTTTTTGCGCAGCTCCAACCAGGTCGACCTGGTTGGCTCTTCGCCCATCTTCACCATCCCCAGTTACCTGGCCTCTGATGGGCAGTCGCTGTCGCCGACTACCTATCGGCTGGTGAAGATCCCGATCGACCCGATCGTCCACACCTTCCGGGCCGGTACCGAGCTGCGAGTCGTTATTTCCGCTCCTGGTGGCGACCGGCCGTCGTGGCAGTTCGACACGGTGGATGCCGGGCAGTCGGCGACTATCGGCCTCGGCAAGGTCAGCCCGTCGGCGCTGGTGGTCAAGGCGGTCAACGGTGTTGCCGCACCGGCGACGCTGCCGACGTGTGGATCGCTGCGGGGTGAGCCGTGCCGGACCTACCAAACCGAGGGGAACCAAGGCTGATCTGATCGGGAGGTCGCTGTTTCCGCCGCGCTAGTTCGGGTGGCTACAGATATTCGGGCGTAGGCGGCACATCGACCGCGTGTTGGCGCAGGACATCCATCGGCACGATATCCAGCACTCGTTCGTTGGTCGAGGCCAGAACCACGAAGGCGGCTGCACCGTCCTTGTGGGCCCGAAGCCAGTTGGCTGCCGTCACACACCAGCGATCGCCGGGCACCAGGCCGGGGAACCGGTACTGCGGCATAGGCGTGGTCAGGTCGTTACCGATCGACTCCTGATGGGCGAGGAACTCAGGGGTGACCACGGCACAGATGGTGTGGCTGCCCAGATCCTCGGGCCCGGTCGCACAGCAGCCGTCACGGAAGAAGCCGGTCATCGGGTCGGTCCCACACTCCTCGAGTGGACCACCTAGGACGTTGCGTTCGGTCGTCATGATCAATTCGTAGCACCTCGGGGCGCAGCACCCGTCCCCGGTCATCGCCCACCGGTCAGTGAGGCCGTCAGCGCTGGGCGTTCTTGACGAAGTCGTCGGTGCCGTGATCTTCGGCGAGTCGCGTGCCCGTATGCCAACTTCCCCTCAGGTGTCGCCGGATAGCGGCATCCCCTTCGGCGGTCGCCCGAGCGGCGCTGTGCCACAGATCGGCGTGGTGGAACATGACGTCCCCCCGCTCCTGGTACACGGCGATCTCTCCGGGGACCCGCTCGAAGCCCAGTGGCATCCCCTGGTCATCGTGCAGATGGCTCCCGGGGAGCACGCGCAGGAAGCCGTTGGCTGGTGAGGTCGGATCGAGGTGGATGGTGAAGGCCACGGCTGGCCACATGTCGAGATGGGGCCCCGACTGGTGGTCGGTGTGCCAGCCGATCCGCGAATAGCCCGACCCGGGACCGGGACGGGAGTCCTGGTAGACGATCCCGAACTGGGCGTAGTCGAGGAGCCAGGCATTAGGGCCGAGGATGCGGCGGTTGATCTCGACCAGTGCTTGGTGGTGGACCAGCCGAGCGGCTGCCGCGGACGCCCGGGTGGCGAAGCAGACATAGTGGGCGAACCGCTCGCCGTCGATGGTGGCCCCGGGGTCGTCCAAGATGTCGGTGCCGTGGGCATCGAGTGCCCCCTCCACCAACTGCTGCTGGGCCAGGACCAGCTCGGATTCGGCCAGTGTGAGCTGGTCGTCCAAGAGGGCAGAGCGAAGGGTGGCGTAGCCGTTCACCTCGAAGAACGCATGGAGATCGTCCAGGCTGTCCACGTCGAAGACCCCGTCGGCAGAGCCGGTAGAACCGTCACGGCCCCACGACTCGCCGCGATCAGGGGCCTGAGGGGACGAGGTCACCGTCCGATGGTAGGCCGAAGCGCCGGCACGGTCTGGCGAAACGGTTGCATTGGATCGATGACTGTTCTAGGTTTCTGATGCGTTGCCGTTTGGTTTCACTTGATCGGTGGGGACCTGCATGCCTACATCGAGCCAGCGGTATTGCGTGCAGGCGGCCCGATGGGTCGCACCGATACGAATCTTCAGGAGATGTAGATGAGAGTTGCACGGTCACTATCGACCCGCTTGGCCACTGTTGGGTCAGCGCTGGCGATCGCTTCGTTCGGCCTGATCGGAGCAGCCGGCATCGTCGGCACCGCTGCGCCTGCTGGCGC
>CAIVIS010000006.1 GCA_903906055.1 uncultured Acidimicrobiaceae bacterium | reverse complement strand
GTGCCGGACGGCCGGCGCCGAGTGTCGCCCTCGACCTTCTGCGACCGGAACTGGAGACGATGCTCTCCGCCGGAGCGACGATCGAGGGGGAGTCGCTTTCGATCAACGCCGGGGACGGACTCCTGGCGTTCGGCACCTGGCTGGAACTGGCGGATGGCGCCCGGGCCGAGGTGTTTCCCTTCGTGGCCGACGGAGAGCTTCTTGGTTTTCTGGCGGCCGTCTTTCCCCGGGCCGAGGTGTCGTTGGCCCTCATCACCCGACAGTCGCTTGTGGCCCTGGCGGCCATGACCGCCACCGTGATCCAGCGCGACGCACTGCTCCGTCGGCTCCGGTTCGCCGAGACCCACGATGCGCTGACCGGCCTGGTCGCCCGTCACCTGCTCGAGGACCGGCTGGACCAGGCCCTGACTCGGGCCCGGATCTCCGGCGGCTCGGTGGCTTTGTTCATCCTCGGGCTTGAGTCGTTCACCGCCATCAACGACGCATTCGGTCACCGGGCCGGCGATGACCTGCTGCGCTGGACGGCAGAGCGGCTCGACGGCCTGGCCGTCGAGGGCGAGACCATCGCCCGCTGGACCGGCGACCAGTTCATCCTCCTGAGTACCGGACTGCCCGATCGTCCGGCGATCGAACGCCGGGCCGTTGAACTCCTCGAAGTGGTCAGCACACCGCTGGAGATCATGGGTACCCAGGTCACCCTCACGGCATCGCTCGGCGTGGCTGTCGCCCCGTTCCATGGCGTGAACTCCGGCGATCTCATGACGGCTGCCACGTTGGCCCGAAGCGAGGCCCGACATCTCGGTCGTCATGGCTACATCGTCTATGCACCCGAACTGGCTGCCGTAGATGAACCGGACGCCGGTGATCCGATTGGATTCACGCCGGAAGCCGACATGGTTCTCGATGCCTCCACCTTTGCCGACGAGTTCCGACGGGGCCTCGACGCCGACGAGTTCTTCGTCGAGTTCCAACCCCAGGTCGATCTCGCCACCCTCGGCGTCATCGGTGTGGAGGCACTGGTCCGGTGGCATCATCCCCGATGGGGAACCTTGGCCCCTGAGCAGTTCATTGCCCAGGCCGAGCAGAGCGAGTTGGTCGTCGCCATGGACGCGTGGGTGATCGACGAGACCTGCCGACAGGCCCGATTGTGGCAGGACGCCGGGGTGGCTCCGGTCCGACTGTCGGTCAACATCTCCAGCCTGGATCTTGACGACTCCGACTTCTTCGACAACGTCGCCGCCACCCTCCGGCGTCACGGGATCGATCCCGGCCTGTTGGTTCTGGAGGTCACCGAACGGGTAGCCAGCCATCAGGATGACGTGGCCCGCTCCAACATCACCCAACTTCACCGACTCGGCGTGCGCTTCTCACTCGACCACTTCGGCACCGGCAACTCCAACCTCAACCGCATCGGAAGTTTCCCGGTCACCGCCATCAAGATCGACTCCGAGCCATGGCCCGCTCCGGACGGCAACAACGAACCTTGGGAGCACTCACTGCGCTCGGCCATCTCCCTGGCCAACCAACTCGGCCTCGACCACGTCATCGAAGGCATGGAAACCGACCGGCATCTGGCCCTCGCCACAACCCACGGGGCATCTGTCGGGCAGGGAAACTACTTCGG
>CAIVIS010000005.1 GCA_903906055.1 uncultured Acidimicrobiaceae bacterium | reverse complement strand
GGATCCCACCAGCCCACCAGAAAGCTTCCCCTCTGGATCCGGTGCCAGTTCACCTGCGACCATCAGTTCGAGGTCCGCCTCGACGAACCCCGGATTTCCACCGGTCAGTCCGTGCAATTGGTAAGCGAAGCTGTCGAGGAGCTCTCCTGGCTCCATGGCCAACACGTCCGTCAACCGTTGCGCCACATCGTCAACGGTCAGCCCGCCGAGGGTGATCTCGAGGTGAGCACGAGGGAGGTGATAAAGCGCAATCGCACCCCGCGGTGAGCGCATGGTCGCCACCACCACCACGGGCTCCTCGGCCAGATTGGCAACAACTCGTTGCAGCAAGCTGAGTGTTGCCTCGTCAGCCTGGTGCACGTCGTCCATCAGGAGCACGATCGGTGCCGGAAGGCTGAGGAGGGTCTCGAGGAACAGGTCAACGAACTCCGACAGATTCCTGGCATCTTCGATCTGTTGCATGGGAAGTGCCTGGCCGAGGCGGTGCGACGCTTCGATCAGGATCTGGCCCATCGGCCGGAAAGGGTCGCCATCTAGTTCGCAGACGCAGGTGAGCACGGATGCAGACCCATCGAGTTGTGCGGCAAATGCCCCAAGCAGCGCCGTCCGTCCGATTCCTGCTGGCCCACTGATAGTGACAAAACTGCCGGACCCAGAGCGCGATGCGTCGACGGCTTCCATGAGTCGACCGAGTTCTTGGTCCCTACCTGTGAACGTCACTGCCTAGCGCCCTCTGTCACATTCTCATCTCTCTTGTGCGGCCCACGATCCAGGTTTGGAAGGTCGCGGGCATACCCTGATCGATCAGCGAATCCCCTGGTTCGCCAGATTCCCTGGTCGATACCACCAACACGCCCCGCCGCTATTCGTTCCCGATGCCGCCAACCGGGACCACCGCATCAGCCTATCGCTCGACCCAGGTTCTATCGGCACGATGGAGGCGATTCTTCGACTCGATCCCTCGTCGCTCTGGCTAAGGTCGAACCGATGCGCCCCCGCACCCGATCAAATACTTCCACCCCGCCGAGCCCCCACCAGCAACCGGCCTGATGGCGCCCAAGCTGCCTTGCCGCGAGCTCACCGGTGCCGACTGCGACCGTCCGGTGGCGCTCGACGCCCGGGACTGTGGGATTGCCGAGCATGTCGTGCCGCCGCAGCCCGAGAAGCGGGCACCGGGTAGGGAGTCGATCCCCATGGGCGTGCGCCGGCCCACCTTGGTGGTCGACGAGGAGTTCGACCTGTTCGACGACCTCGACGACGACCTCGACGACGGGGAGATCCCCGCCATCGACGCCAGCTCGTTGCTGGTGTCGGCCACCGCCCAGCGCTCCTTCACCACCCGCCACCAGGTGCTACCCGAGGTAGCCATCGACGAGATCCGGTTTCTGGCCGCACGGGCGGTAGAGATGGACTCGATCGAACTCCTCGATACCGGCCGGCTGAAACTGTCGGCCAAGAAGTTCGTCCTCTACCTGAGCCCCAACGGCCGGACCGTCGTCGGCTACGCCACCCGCCACTACGAGCGGACCCCTACTCAGGTGTTCGCCGGCCAGCCCTCGCGGTTCGGGGCCGGTCGCAGCCAGGAGCGTCGCCCACGTGGGGCTCCACTCGAGATCGAGGACCTGCGCCACACCGTCGACCCGTCCACGGTGCGGATCAGCTCACTGGCCACCAACCAGTTCGCTCGAGTCGCCGGTCTCCGGCCCAAAGAGGCCGAGACGGGCGAGGTAATGCGCCAGGCCTATGTCGACGCCTTCGCCGACGGCTCTTGGGCGACAGGGCAATCCGGCCCTGGCTACGAGATCAGCCACCTGGGCCGAAAATGGGTCATCGCCACTGACGACGGGTCGGTCATCTTGTGCGTACCCCTGGAAACTGGCGACGCCTGACGCAGGCCGTACCTGACGCACATCGTTCGTCCAAAG
>CAIVIS010000004.1 GCA_903906055.1 uncultured Acidimicrobiaceae bacterium | reverse complement strand
CAAGATGCTTACGATTGCGGCTGCGTCCGTGATCCCGATGACCGGTTTCGTTGGCGCCGTTGCGATGAACGCAACTCCTGCCGCCGCCGGCGTAGCTATCGTTTCCGCAAACTGCAACATTGGTGGTACCCTGGCGTTCGCTGGTGCCGGCCTCCAGGAGAACGGCCAGACCGGATACACCGGGGCGTACAAGAAGACCACGACAATCGCCACCATGGCGACCGCCTCGGGTTCTGACGCCGCCTGTTCCACGTCGTCGGTCGTCTCCAAAATCCAGCAGCCCGCGAGCACCTGTGCCGCCAATGGCCCGTTGATTCCGATCGTTGTGCTTGGCATCTCGCTCACGCCCAACTGGACGAACCTTCCGGGATGCTTCCCGGCTGGACAGGCGAAGCCCGCCAAGACCTACTACGCGATAAATAGTGCGTGGGGCTTTGCTGGTGGTTCAGCAACCGGCCCAGTGACTCAGGGCATCCTGACGGCCCTCGCTAAGGGCGTCAAGTACACCGAGTCCAATGGAGCCAAGATGACCCTGATTCCGACTGCCGTCGCGCAGCAGCTTCCGGGTGGCGTTTGTGGTCTTAATGCCGGGTTCCAGATCTCCGGGCATGAGAAGAAGGCAACGGCGGTCACATTTACGCTTCTTCTGTGCCTCGGCACCGCCACCGTGACGGGACTCGATTCAACTGGGGCCGCTCCTAAGGGCACCTTCTTGGGCGATCTTACGTCTGAGATCCTCGACTTCTGGGCCAGCAGCCCTGCTGCTCCGGTCAATGACACCCTTTCCATCACGAGTGCCAACTTCGACACGACGTCGTCGACTCTGCACATCGTGGTGCCGGCCTGACCTTCACACGCCGCTCACGCGGCTGAGGCAGTCCGTCGAGGGCGGGGCGCAAGCCCCGCCCTCGACGCGTCCGCAGTAGGGGGTGCCGACTGTTGAAGCAAGTGTCACATTTCGCCCGTGGTAACGCCGCTGCGGTGGGGTCGACACAGTGGGATCGACACAGCTCGTGCCGCACATCTGGCGCCCAGGCACCCTCCACCGCTCGACCGCCTGCGGTCACTACGATTGGAAGCGCCATGCCGAGTCTCACTGACTCCATCGGACGTGTCCTCGGCGACCGTTACCGACTTGTCACCGCCGTGGGCACCGGTGCGTCCGCCCACGTCTACCTAGCCGACGACGTGTCCCTCCACCGCCAGGTGGCCAGCCAGGTCCTCCACCCCGCCCTCGCCGGCGACCAGGCCTTCCTCAAGCGGTTCCGGGCCGAGGCCCGTGCGGTAGCTGCCCTCAACCACCCCAACATCCTGCGGGTCTACGACTGGGGTGAGGAGGGCAACGAGCCCTACCTGGTCCTCGAGTACCTGGCCGGTGGCTCGCTTCGCCAGGTCTTCGATACCGGGACGCTCCTCACCCCCGAACAGGCGGTCCGCGTCGGCATCGAAGCCTGTGCCGGACTCGACTACGCCCACCGGCGGGGCCTGATCCACCGGGACATCAAGCCGGCCAACATTCTCTTCGATGCCGACGGCCGCCTGCGCATCGCCGACTTCGGCCTGGCTCGAGCCCTGGCCGAGGCGGCATGGACGGAGCCCGACGGCGCCATCTTGGGCACGGCCCGCTATGCCGCCCCCGAACAGGTAGAGGGCTTGGTCCTCGATGGCAAGGCCGACGTCTACGGACTGGCGCTGGTGCTCTACGAAGGCGTCACGGGCGAGTCCCCGTTCATCGGCGACACCACCATCGCCACCCTCATGGCCCGCATGGGTGCACTCCTGCCCGAACACGAGGCTCTCGGACCGCTGGGTGAGGTCTTGATGTGGGCGGCCGCTCCCGATCCGGCCGAGCGGTATGACGCCGCCCAGTTCGGACTGGCCTTGTCCAATCTGTCCGCCACCCTGCCCGAGCCTGATCCGCTGCCTCTGGCGAGCCCCGGGGCCGCCCCGGTAGGACACGACGGTGACCCCTTCTTGATGGCGGCCGCCGTGGGGCTGACGACTGCGTCCGAGCAGCCCGAGCACCCCCCGGTCGGACCGGCGCCTGGTGGCCGCTCGGATCTGACGGAGTTGGGTCTGCCGACGGCGGCAACACCGGGCGCGCTTCCCATCGACCCTGGTCCCAAGCGCCGCCGGCGGTGGCCGGTGGTGGTGGTCATCTGCATCCTGGTGGTCGCCCTGCTAGGTGCAGGCGCCGCCTGGGCGATCGAGGCCAAGGTCTTCACCCCGTCGAGTCCGGTGCCGGTGCTGGTCGGCCGGACCCTGGGCGCCGCCACTGCGGCCGCCGCCCCTGGCCATCTGCAGGTGACCGTGGCCAGCCGGACGACTTCGATCAAGGTGCCGGCCGGCCGGGTGATCAGCCAGGACCCGTCGGCCCGGACCGCTGGTCAGCAGACCACGCTCAAGCAGGGCTCCGCTATTGCGGTGGTCGTGTCAACGGGGCCGCCGCTGGTGACCATTCCGAACCTGACCACGTTCTCCAACTGCACCGACGCCATCGGCGCACTGGCCGCCGTCCACCTGGTCGGCGTCTGTCCGCCCGAGGCTGCTACGTACAGCTCCACGGTGGCGACCGGCGCCATCGTCGGCACTACGCCGGCTACTAGTGCCCGGTATGGCTCGACGGTGACGATCATCACCTCCAAGGGCCATGCCCCGGTAGCAGTTCCGGCAGTCGCAGGGTCCGGTTCGACCTACGCATCGGCCGCAGCCTCCCTGACCGCTGCCGGCTTCGCACCGGTGGAGGCCAAGACGTATTCGTCGACGGTGCCGGTCGACCAAGTGATGGGGACGACTCCGGCGGCCGCCAGTGTCCAGCCGTTCGGCTCCTCGGTATCGGTCCAGGTATCGCGTGGACCCCAACCAGTCACCGTTCCGTCATTGACCGGCAAGTCGCCGTCGTCGGCCGCCGCTTCCCTGTCCGCCCTCGGCCTGGTGGCCGGAGGCCCGTATGGTCCTTCCGGGGCCACCACCGTGGTCTCTACCTCTCCAGCGGGCGGCACGTCGGTCCCGGTCGGCTCCACGGTTAACGTGTACACCCAATGAGTCGTCATGATGGAACGTGCGAACTGTGCGAGGCGGCCCGGATCACCGAGTGGCACTTCGAGGACGACACGTGCTGGGTGGCCGACTGCGAAGTGTGCGACGTGCCGATGGTGGTGTGGAAGCAGCACGGCAACGAACCCCCCGAAGCCGATGTCGAGCACATGCTGGCCCAGTTGGGTTTGGTGGCCGACCGAAAACTGGGCGAGGGCGTCTGGTCCTACGACCGGGTGATGCGCCAGATCCCGGACCACTTCCACGCCCATGCCCGGGACCCCAACTGGTGGGCCCGGCGCTTCGGCCGGTCCTGACGGCGTTGATGACGGCGTTGATGACGAGGCACGGCCTGGTGGCGATGTGCGCGTGACGAAGGTGCACCGGTGATCAAGTACTTGGGGTCGAAGAGGCGCCTGATTCCTGCCCTGGCTGCCCTGGTGACCGCATCTGGGGCTCGCACCGGCCTCGACCTGTTCTGCGGCACCACACGGGTCTCCCAGGCGTTCAAGGGCCTGGGCGTGGAGATGACGGCGGTCGACAGTGCCCGGTGCGCCCACGTGCTGGCCCGCTGTTATGTGGCCACCGACCCTGATGCTGCTCCCGGATTCCTCGACGAGGTGACCGAAGCCGTGGCGCGACTCAACGCCGTGCCGGGTGTCCCGGGGTATGTCACCGAGACGTTCTGCACCGAGTCGCGGTTCTTCCGGCCCGAGAACGGCGCCCGGATCGACGCTGTGCGCGACGTGATCGAGGCCGAGTACGCCGACACACCCCTGTGGCCGGTGCTGCTGACCAGCCTGCTCGAGGCCGCCGACCGGGTCGATTCCACCACCGGGCTCCAGATGGCCTATCTGAAGCAGTGGGCCCCGAGAGCCGACAACCCGCTGACCCTGCGGGTGCCCGAACTGCTGACCGGTCCGGGCCATGCCGTCCGGGGCGATGCGTGCACCCTGGTGGGCACGTCGGGCCTGCCGGATGTGGATCTGGCCTATCTCGACCCGCCCTACAACCAGCACCGCTACGACTCGAACTATCACGTGTGGGAGACCCTGGTGGCGTGGGATGCACCCGACCACTACGGCGTGGCCTGCAAGCGGTCCGAGCTGCGAGACCCGGAGACCCGGAGTGCCTTCAACGGGCGACGGACCATGGCCCCTGCCCTCACCGATGTGGTGGCCCGGGTAGCGGCCGAGGTGGTCGTGCTCTCCTATAACAACGAATCGTGGCTGAGCTTCGACGAACTCCGTGCCGTGTGTGCCACCCGGGGCGAGGTCGAGGTCCTGGCCTTCGACTCGGCCCGCTACGTCGGTGCCCGGATCGGGATCCATGGTCCGTCGGGACGCAAGGTGGGCCGCGTATCGCACGTGCGCAATACCGAGTACATGGTGCTGGCCGGGCCCCGGGCCCGGGTGCAGGCCATGGCCGCGGCCGTCGAGTCCGCCGGGTTCGGGGCCCGCGTCGACCGGCCGGTGCCGGTTCCGGCTGCCTGAGCACTGCCTCGATCCAGTGGCCAGTGTGGTCCGGCGGTCGCAAGAGTTGCGTCGGCTTGACCCGGGCAACGGGCCGATGGGATCGTGTGGGCGGCACATCCCCACGATCGACCGGTCTGGTCGGACGTGGTTGGAGCGCTCGCACACCACCAGATCGATGCCGCTGACCGGCACCGCCGCTGCCCGCCGACCGGCGAGCGGCTGACAAGAGAGAAGCTGAGGACATGGGAGCACTGGACGGACGGATCGCCATCATCACCGGAGCGGGACGCGGCTTGGGCCGTGAGTACGCCCTGTTGTTCGCCTCCGAGGGCGCCAAGGTGGTCGTCAACGACCTCGGCGAGGCCGCTGAGGAAGTGGTCGGCGAAATCACCGCCATGGGCGGCGAGGCCGTGGCCAACAATGACGATGTGACCGACTGGACGGCAGGGAAGCACCTGATCGACACGGCCATCGAGTCCTTCGGCGATCTCCACATCCTGGTCAACAACGCTGGCATCCTGCGTGACCGGGTGCTGGTGAACATGTCCGAGGAGGAGTGGGACGCAGTCATCCACGTCCACCTGAAGGGCCACTTCGTCCCCACCCGCCACGCCGCCGCCTACTGGCGCGAGCAGACCAAGGCCGGCGCCGAGGTCAAAGCCTCGGTCATCAACACCTCGTCGACTTCGGGTCTGCTGGGCAACCCAGGACAGACCAACTACGGCGCGGCCAAGGCCGGCATCGCCGCCTTCACCACCATTGCCGCCACCGAGCTGTCTCGCTACGGCGTGCGCGTCAACGCCATCACCCCCAATGCTCGCACCCGCATGACACTGGACACTCCAGGACTCGGCGACCTGGTCCAGGCCCCCGAGGACGCCGCCACCTTTGACGCCTGGGACCCGGCCAACGTGGCGCCCCTGGTTGCGTACTTGGGAACCGAGTCCTGCCCGGCCACCGGCAAGGTCTACTTCGTCCTCGGCGGCCAGGTCCGCACCTTCCAGCCCTGGACGCTGACCGACACCCTGGAGAAGGACGACCGCTGGACGGTGGCAGAGCTTCAGGCTGAGATGCACAAGCTCGGAGGCTGAGTGGCCCCTGGGGCCGACAAGCCTGGCGCTTCCTCCGACGGTGTGGAGTTCGATGCCGATGAGCTGCGGGAGGCCGAGAGCCTCCTGAGTGGCACCGGTTCGGGTGGCGACGGTGGGATCTCGGTCCCGTGGCCGATGCTGTTCCGGCACCGGATGCACCACAAGGTGGCCGGTTCCGACCGGTACCAGTGGTGGGTGCTGTGGACGGTGCTGGCCGGGCTGCTGTCGGTCAACATCACCTTCACGGTGTTCGTGGTGGCCCTGCCCCAGGTGGCCAAGGAGCTCCACACCTCGGTGTCCACGCTCACCTGGACCTCTACTGGGCCCCTGCTGGCCTTCGGCGTGGCCGCCCCGATCCTGGGCAAGCTGGGCGACCTGCGCGGCTACCGGAAGCTCTATCTGTGGGGGCTGTCGGGCGCCGCCCTCAGCGTGGTCCTGACGGCCTCGGCGCCCACTGCCGGGGTGCTGATCGCCGCCCGACTGTTCGACGGTGTCCAGGGTGCGGCCACGGGTGCGGCTTCTATGGCTCTTGTGCTCCAGGCCTTCTCTCATGAGGACCGAGTCAAAGCGATGGGGTGGTGGGCCCTCGTCGGTGCCGGCGGCCCGGTGCTCGGGGTGACCATCGGGGCCCCCATCATCCAGTTCTACGGATGGCGGGCGCTCTTTTGGGGCGAACTTCCCCTGATGGCTGCTGCAGCCATCTTGGCCATCATCGTGCTCCCGTCCCACGACCGAGCGGCCCGGCATGCGGCGGAAGCCCAGAAGCGGACCGGCCGGGCGGTCACGCCGGTGCCGGTGGCCCCGGCTCCGCTGGTGGTTGCCTCGGACTCCGACCCGTCCGAACTCAAGCCGGTCAGCCCGTGGCGGCAGTTGGACTGGGTCGGATCGATCACCCTGTCCACTTCGGTCACCCTGGGCCTGCTGGCGCTCAACGTGGCTCCGTCCTGGGGCTTCACCGCGCCCAATACTCTGGGCCTGTTCGTCCTCAGCCTGGCCTTCGGCATCGCCTTCGTCCTCCACGAGCGGCGAGCCCCTCACCCGCTCATTCCACTCCACTACTTCAAGAAGCGGAACTTCATCTTTCCCTTGGGGGCCCGGGCGTTCATCAACTTCGCCTATATGGGTGGCTTCTTCCTCTTCCCCATCTTGATGGAAGGGGTCTACGGCTACAGCGAGACGAGTGCGGGGCTGCTGTCCACGGCCCGGCCGCTGATGTTCTCGCTATCGGCGCCGATCGCCGGATATGCGGCGGTCAAGGTGGGGGAGCGGTGGTCGGTGGTGGCCGGAGCCGGCGCCCTGTTCGTCTCCATGCTGGTGTTCACCCAGGTCGGGGGGAACCCGTCCGTGGTGCTGATCGTGGTGGCCTTGGTCCTGTCCGGGTTAGGCATGGGAGTGTCCAGTCCCTCGACTGCAGCATCGGCAGCCAACGAGGTGGCTCCTGAGGAACTCGGGGTCATGAGCGCCGCCCAACTCTTGATCTCCCAGATCGGTGTCGTGGCTGGCATCCAGGTCATGGTCACCGTGCAGGCCTCCTCACACGGGGGGACCGGTTCGCTGGCCTCGTTCCACCAGGCGTACCTGGTAGGCGCCCTGGTGGCTCTGGCTGCCGTCGTCTGCGGGTTCTTCGTCAAGAACACACCCCGCCAGAAGCGAGGGGCGCCGGCTGAGCCGGCCCTGCACTGAGCCGGGCCTGCACCCACTCTTCTGGCGCGCTACTCGGTCATGGCTTGGATCCGAGCGGCAATTTCGGCCGCCGTCGGATCCGGGGACAGCGACTGCAGGGCCATCAGCTTGGCGATGTCTCCCTCGACCTTGATCTTGCCCTGCATGAAGGCCTGGAGGCCGGCCTGGGGGTTTCCCTCCACCAGCAGGGCCCGGGCGATGTCGTAGCCGATGGTCACCTTGAGGTCGGCGGGATCGATGTGGCCGAGGTCGAGCACCAACTCACCAGTGCTGGTGTCTGCGTGGGCATGGACCGGCCCCTCGCCGAAGGGAACCTCGATCACCACCAGATTGACCCGGACGGCTTGGTCGATGCCGCCGCCGCGCCCTTCGTACTCGGCACGGATCGAACGGGCCTCATCCAGCCAGTCGTCGCTCAAAAACAGATAGGTGGCCATCGCAGCGGTGCTCCTTGCCCTTCGGGTCGGTCGTACCGGCAAACTCTACCCGTCCACCTGGTGCTGGCTCCATAGGCCGATGGGAACGCCGGTGCGGCACGGATCCGACGGGACGGGCAGCTGTGACCCGTTAGCATCGCTCCCATGAACGCCCCCATCATGTCTGGTGCCGAACCGTGGTCCGCCGCCGGCGGCGCCAACGGCGTCCTCGTCCTCCACGGGTTCACCGGGAACCCCCAGTCCATGCGGCCGCTAGCCGTGGCTCTGGCCGATGCCGGGTTCACCGTGGAGCTGCCGCTCCTGCCCGGGCACGGAACCTCCCTCGAGGACATGGTCCCGACCAGGTGGGACGACTGGTCGGGAGCTGCCGAAGCCCACTTCCAGGCGCTAGCGGCACGCTGCGACCACGTGGCGGTGGTCGGGCTGTCCATGGGTGGTGCCCTGACCTGCTGGCTGGCTGAGCGTCACCCACATCTGGCCGGCATCGCCGTGGTCAACCCGCTGGTGAAGGCACCCGACGCCGAGTTCCGGGCCGGCATCCAAGGACTCCTCGACATCGGCACCGAGACGTTTGACGGCATCGGCTCGGACATCAAGAAGGAAGGTCCGGTCGAGGCCGCCTACTCCGGCACTCCGCTGGCCGCCGTGCTCTCCCTGTTCGAGGGGGTCGACGAGGTCGAGGCCGGCCTGGCCGGCATCCACTGCCCAGTGCTGGTGCTGTCGAGCCGCGACGACCACGTGGTCGAGCCGGTCTCCGGTGACGTGCTGGTGGCACAGGTTGCCGGGCCGGTCGAGCGGATCTGGCTGGAGGACAGCTACCACGTCGCCACGTTGGACAACGATGCCCCGCTGATCGAGGCCAAGGTGGTCGAGTTCATGCTCGAGGTGCTGGGTGGCCCCGGCGGAGCAGCAAGCTGATGACCGAACCTGCGCGCTTGACCCGCGAAGACGTGGCCCACGTGGCCGCCCTGGCCCGCCTCCACCTGAGCGACGAGGAGCTCGACCTCTACACCGGCCAGTTGGCCCAGGTGCTCGACCACGCCGCCGACGTCGCCTCGTTGGACCTGGCTGGCGTGGTCCCGACCGCCCACGCCATGGCCGTCACCAACGTGATGCGCCTCGATGAGCCCCGGCCGTGCCTGGACCGCGACGAGGTCCTGGGCCAGGCCCCTTCCGTCGAGGACCACCGGTTCCGGGTTCCACGCATCCTGGGGGAGGCACCATGACCGCCCCCCGCCCCGTCCAAGAGACGGCCGCCATGATCCGGGCCGGCGAGGAGTCGGCCGTCGAAGTGCTGGAGCACCACCTGGCCGTCATCGATGCTGGCGAGGAGTCGATCCACGCCTTCAACCTGGTCATGGGCGACTCCGCCCGCGACCGGGCCCGGGCCATCGATGCCCAGGTGGCCGCGGGCGAGGACCCCGGACCGCTGGCCGGCATCCCGGTGGCACTGAAGGACAACCTGTGCACCCGAGGGGTGCCGACCACCTGCTCATCGCGCATCTTGGAGGGTTGGCGTCCGCCCTATGACGCCACCGTGGTCACCCGGCTGGCCGATGCGGGTGCGGTCATCATCGGCAAGACCAACATGGACGAGTTCGCCATGGGCTCGTCCACCGAGACCTCGGCCTTCGGCACCACCTGCAACCCGCACGACCTGACCCGTGTGCCGGGCGGATCGTCTGGTGGCTCGGCTGCCGCCGTGGCCGCTGGGTTCGCCCCCCTGGCCCTCGGCTCCGACACCGGCGGCTCGATCCGTCAGCCGGCCGCCCTGTGCGGTGTGGTGGGCATGAAGCCGACCTATGGCACCGTGTCGCGTTATGGACTGGTGGCCTTCGCCTCCTCCCTCGATCAGATCGGGCCGTTCGCCACGTCGGTGGCCGACGCGGCGTTGTTGTTCGACGTCATCGGCGGCCACGACCCGCTGGACTCGACCTCGCTCAACCGTCCCACTCCGCGGGTGCTGTCCGTCCTCGACGAAGGGGTGGACGGGATGACCGTCGGCGTGTTGACCGAGTTTCTCGACGGGGCTGACCCCGACGTGGTGGCACGGGTCAACCAGGCTGCTGAGGCCCTGGCCGCGGCCGGAGCCCGCATCGAAGAGATCTCGGTTCCCGAGGTGGCCCTCGGACTGTCGGCCTACTACCTGATCGCCCCGGGCGAGGCCTCGTCCAACCTGGCCCGCTACGACGGTGTCCGCTATGGGGTCCGGGTCGATGCCGAGGACACGGTGGCCATGAACACCGCCACCCGGACGGCCGGGTTCGGTGCCGAGGTCAAGCGCCGGATCATGCTGGGCACCTACGTCCTGTCGGCCGGCTACATGGACGCCTATTACAACCAGGCCCTTCGCGTGCGCACCAAGATCATCGAGGGTTTCGCCACCGCCTATGCCCGGTGCGACGTCCTGCTCGGCCCTACGGCCCCGACGACGGCCTTCGCCATCGGCGCCAAGGTAGACGACCCGCTGACCATGTACCTGTCCGATGTCTGCACGATCCCGACCAACCTGGCCGGCCACCCGGCTATCTCCATCCCGTTCGGCCCCGGCGACGACGGACTGCCCATCGGGGTGCAACTGCTCGGCCCCGCCCTGTCCGAGGGCACGCTGTTCCAGGTGGCCGCCGTGGTCGAGGCCGCCGCACCCGCCCTCCGCGTCCCGCGGATCACCACAGGAGCACCGTCATGACGACCGAATGGCAGATGGTCATCGGCCTCGAGGTCCACTGCGAACTCAAGACGGCCACCAAGCTGTTCTGCGGCTGCCCCAACGTCTTCGGGGACGAGCCCAATACCAATGTGTGCCCGAACTGCCTGGGCCTGCCCGGATCGCTCCCAGTGCTCAACCAGCAGGCGGTGGAGCTGGCCATGGCCATCGGCACCGCCCTGCACTGCGAGATCCGGCCGTCCACCTTCCACCGGAAGAACTACTTCTACCCGGACCAGGCCAAGGACTACCAGATCAGCCAGTACGACGAGCCGATCAACGTGAACGGCCACCTCGACCTGCCTGACGGGTTCCGAGTGGGCATCGAGCGTGCCCACATGGAAGAAGACACTGGCAAGACCAGCCACGCTGGAGCCTCCGGGCGAATCCACGGGGCCGACTACTCGTTGGTCGACTACAACCGCTCCGGGGTCCCCTTGGTGGAGATCGTGAGCGACCCGGACATGCGGACGGCCGATCAGGCCCGGGCCTATGTGACCGAGTTGCGGGCCATCCTGGTGGCCTCGGGCGCCTCGGACGGCAAGATGGAAGAAGGGTCGATGCGGGTGGATGCCAACGTGTCGGTCCGCCGCACCGTGGACGATCCGTTCGGCACCCGCTGTGAGATCAAGAACCTCAACTCGGTCCGGTCGCTGGGCCGGGCCATCGAGTACGAGGCCGGGCGCCAGATCGCCCTCATCGAGTCGGGTGAGCGGGTGATCCAGCAGACTCGTCACTGGGACGAGGGTGCTGGTCGTACCGAGGCACTGCGATCGAAGGAAGACGCCTACGACTACCGGTACTTCCTGGAGCCCGACCTGGTGCCGTTGGTGCCCGATGCCGAGTGGATCCGGGCCGTGGGGGACACGTTGGGAATGATGCCGGCCGCCCGTCGGTCCCGTCTGGCCGCGCTGTTGGATGACGCCGGGGGCATGACTGATGCGCAGCGCGACCAGGTGACCACCGTCGTCGACCTGGGCCTCGATGACCTGGTAGTGGTGGCAGTGGCCGCTGGGGTCGGTTCCGGCCTGGCCCTGGCCCGTACGGCCAACGAGGCCGCCACCGATGCCGATGCTGCCCGTGTGCTCGACCCCAAGTCGTACGTGGAACTGCTGACCTTGGAGGCTCAGGGATCGCTGTCGGCCACCCAGGCCAAGTCAGTACTGGCTGACCTACTGGCTGCCGGTGGGGGAGACCCGGCGGCCATCGCTCGGGACAAAGGCTTCGAGGCCATGTCCGAGGACTCCCTGGCTGACACCGTGGCACAAGCGGTGGCCGACAACCCCGACGAGTGGTCGCGCTTCTGCGAAGGTGATGACAAGTTGGCCGGATTCTTCACTGGACTGGTGATGAAGGCGACCAAGGGTCAGGCCAACGGCAAGGCAGTGGCCGCTGAGCTACGACGACTGCGAGGCTGAGCGGTACGCGCTCGACCAGCAGCCGCGGGCAGTGTTTGACCGATCAGGTTGTCGGCGCCCAGAACGGCACCGACAGCAGATCGGATGCACTCGGCGGGTTGCCGCTGGCCAGGTACGGGCCCTGTGTAGTCCACCCCAGCCGGGTGATGTAGACCGGTCGGGGCGGGATGTCGGCGTGGGGTGCGGCCGAGCACCGGGGGGTGTACAGCATCCAGATGCCCGAGGCCGTCTGGAACACGGATGCTTCACCGGGGCCTGCTCCTTGGGCGTTGGTTCCCATGAACGGCGCCGAGCTCTGGTCGGCGCACGGTCCAGCCGGTCCATTGCAGCGGGCGATGCCGATGCCGTAGCGAGGGTTGTTGTACCAGTTGGCCGAGTAGACCACCCAGTAGGTGCCGTCGACCTCGACCATCTGCGGGGCCTCCACGATCGTCCCCTGCCAGGGCCGGTCGGGTGACATGAGGAACGAAGGGCTGCCCAGCAGGCGGGTGCCGTCGGCGGACAGCCGCTGGGACCACATCTTGGTAGGCGTGGGGGAGCCCTCGATGTTCTGGTCCGACTTAAACATCACCCAAGGGGTGCCGTCCGAGTCGACGAACACCCGGGGGTCGATCGAGCCACCTTGGTCGAGTTGGCAGATGAACGGGCGGGGCCGGGCGGTGTACGGCCCGGTGGGAGAGGTGCCGAAGGCGCTCCCGATGCACTGCATCGTGGGATTGGAACCCTTGACCTGGGCGGTGAAGTAGAGGGCATACGAGTTGGCGAATCGGTGGATGTCGGGGGCCCAGGTGAACCCACGAGCGGCCCAGGCGGGCAGCGTGGGCAGGGCGTCGATGGGGGCGGTCCAGTGGATGAAGTCGGTACTGGTGACGACGGGGACGTTGATGGCGCTGTCTCCAGCACCGCCGCTGGTGGTGAGCAGGTAGCGGCCGTCGGCCACGGTCAGGAACGGGTCGGATTCGTGGAGCCCGGCAGGAACCTCAGTGCCTGGCGCGGAGGGAACCGGGTTGGCGGGGGGCGCGGCGGCTGCCCGCAGGAGGGCGGCCGTAGTCGCATCGCCGGCCGCGGGGCCAGCAGCGCTGGCTCCCGTCTGCTGGCCAGAGGCCGATGCCGAAGCACTCAGCCAACTGGCGGCAGCACCGCCGAGGATGGTGGCCACCAGGACCAGGAGAATCGACAGAACGACGGCGCTCCGCCCTCCGCTCTTGCCTTGGGTGGCGGTGTTTGGAGGGGCATCCCCTTCCTCGTTGCTGCTCATTGAAGCGCGCGCCCTCTGCTCTCGTGTTCATGCCCCCCGGCACCGTCCCGATCGGGGCTGGCGGGACTCACGATACTGCCCCACGGGACCACGGTCACGACACCCTGAGCGGGAACTCTCGACCTGGGGACGAACAGTGGACATCTCTGCCATACCTGGGGATGGACGAGGAAATGTGGCGGATAACCTCGGGATTTCGCGTTCTGCTCTTGACCCCTGAATCTGGACGGTTCACAGTGACTTCGGTTCGGAAAGCCGAAGCCCTGAGAGGCCCCAGAGGAGATTCGAGGACAGGTCGTAGACCGGTCCGAAGGAGCGAGTTCGGGGTGTCTGATGGGCCGTAGGTGACCGGCAGGTGGTGCGAGGACGGATCGGGTCATCCTTCAGGGGGTGGTTCCGGTTCGGTGTCTGGCGCTGGGTCGTCCGACACGACCCGTGTGTCAGATGGAGTCGAATCACCGTGTACGTGGTCCCGAGGAGTTGGTTCGGTTTCGACCGTCCGGCTACTCGGGGCTGCGACGCGTCTGGGGGCAGTTTCCCTAGGTGGAGCGGCCGCCGAGGACACGATCAGCTCGGACCGGAAACGGACAGCCCTGTGCTCACCCTTTGCCAGCCTCAGTGGTGGTGGCTGGCCGCCGTAGACTCAGCGCCCTCCATCTGGCACGGATCGGCATTGTCGTCATGGCACGGTTCGCACTCGAGTTCGAGCGTGCTGTGGGCGATCCTGTAGGGGCCGGCGATGGCCGCCTTCACCTGCTCGCCCACCAACTGGGCCTCTTCGAGCGTGGGATGTCCGTGGAGCACGAGATGAGCCGAGAGCACCCGCATCTCACTCGAGAGGCTCCAGACGTGGAGGTCGTGGACATCGCTGACCTCAGGCACGCCTGCCATGGCGGCCGTCAGATGGTCGAGATCGACATCGGGCGGCGTGGACTCGAGGAGCACAGCCACCGTGGAGCGCAGCACGCCCACCGCCTGGGTCACGATGATGGCTGCCACCACGAGCGCCGATACCGGGTCGAGCCAGGTGGCCGAAGGGGCCGCCAGCAGGACAAGTCCGGCCACCACTACGGCCGCCGAGGCGAGAGCATCGCCCATCATGTGCAGGACGGCGGAGCGCATGTTGAGGTCGTGACTGTGGTCGGAGAGGATCCAGGCGGCCAGACCGTTCACCAGCAGCCCACCGGCAGCCACCACCACGACGATGCCGGCGTGGATGGGAACGGGGTGGATCAGGCGATGCACGCTGGCCACGACGATGAAGACGGTCACCGCTGCGATCAGGACGGCATTGGCCAAGGCGGCCAGGATGGTGGCCCGGTGGTTGCCGAACGACCGGGCCGGGCTGGCTGGACGGAGCGCCAGTCGCACGGCCACGAGGGACAGGCACAGCGCGCCCACATCGGTCAGGTTGTGCCCGGCATCGGCCAGCAGACCGGTCGAATGGGCGAGGACCCCGAAGGCGATCTGGGCGACCACCAGCCCCACGTTGAGGGCGAGGCTCACCACCAGTCTTCGTGATCGGTCCATGGATGCTCCCCTCTGATGCTACCGGCCCGGGCACCGGTTCCGCCTGTGTATTCCGGTAGCAGGCCAACGGGCGGCAGGCCATTGAGCGGTAGCTGGTCAGTTGGAGTGGTGGTCGCTCGGTAGCATGTCGCCCCATGGAGGTACTCGCGCTCTACCTGCCTCAGTACCATCCGATCCCCGAGAACGACCGCTGGTGGGGTACGGGGTTTACCGAGTGGGCCAATGTGACCAAGTCCCGCCCACTCTTCCGCGGGCACGACCAGCCCCACCTGCCGGCAGATCTGGGCTTCACCGACCTGCGGGTGCCGGAGACCCGCGAGGCTCAGGCAGATCTGGCTCGACGATTCGGGGTCACCGGGTTCTGCTACTGGCACTACTGGTTCGCCGGGCACAGACTCCTCGAGCGCCCGTTCGACGAGGTTGTGGATTCAGGGAGACCCGATTTTCCGTTTTGTGCAGCCTGGGCCAACCAGACATGGTCTGGAATCTGGCATGGTGCCCCGGACCGGATACTCATCGAGCAGACCTACCCCGGCCCCGAGGACGACCGGGCCCACTTCGAGTCGTTGCTGCCCGCGTTCCGCGATCCCCGCTACATCCGGGTCGGCGGGCGACCCCTGTTCTTCGTCTACCAGCCCGCCAGCCTTCCGGACCCGGCCCGATTCGTGGAGTCCTGGCAGAAGATGGCGGTCGATGCCGGACTGGGAGGCCTCTACCTGGTGGCTGCCCTAGGGGAGTCGGGCTACAGGAGCCAGCAAGCCGACGGCTTCGATGCCGGCGTGCTCTTCCGGTACCCGTTCACCCGGACCACCACGGTGAAGGTGCGCGACCGGCTGGTGGCACGCGGACTGATCCGCGGGCCCAAGCGCTACCCATACCCCGAGACCTTGGCCGATGCGCCCGACTGGTTCACCGGGAAGATCTTCCCGGGGATCTACCCCAATTGGGACAACACCCCCCGATCTGGACGAGGAGGGGTGGTAGCCACTGGCTCCACTCCTGAACTATTCGGTGCCCATGTGCGGCGAGGTCTGGAGTGGGTGTCGTCGTTCCCTGCTGACGAGCAGGTGGTGGTGATCAAATCGTGGAACGAATGGGCTGAGGGGAACTACCTGGAGCCCGACCAGGAGGTCGGTACGGCCCGGCTCGAGTTGCTCCGCAGCGAGTTGGTCCGGGCCGGCCACATCGCCCCGTGACTCGTTCATCGCGTGCGAGCACGTTCCGGTGGCTCGCTGCCTGGGCCGTGCTACTGGCCTGCCTCGGCGGGCTGGTATTCGCGGCAGCCACCGCACGACTGTTCCTGTGGCCTCCGACGGATGCCCCCGTCCACGTGGACGCCATCGTGGCTACCGGTGGCGACCCGGGGGAGCTGCGGTCCGCCAAGGCGATCTCCCTGGCCGAGGCCGGCTATGCGCCAGTGGTCGTGATTTCCCGGGGCGGCAACATTGCGGTGCCGTGTCCTCGAGCGGGCCATGGGATCCAGGTCATCTGCTTTCGAGCCAACCCGCTGAACACCAGGGGGGAGATGGAGTTTGCTGCCAAAGTCGCCGCACGCCACCACTGGACGTCGCTGATGATCGTTCCCGGCCGTGATCAGGCCACCAGGGCACGTCTTCTCTTTCGTCGATGCAGCGACATCCACCTAGTGGTGGTGCCGGTCAGCGGCTACGCCGTCAACTACCTCCACAGCATCGCCTACGCATGGGCCTCGCTGGCCAAGGCGTTCGTGGTCAACACGTCGTGCTAGCGGCCACGCATCTGCTGCTAGCGGACACGCACTGACCGCAGGCGGCCGGGGGAGGTGTGAGTTCGACACGAGTCGGCTGGGATCACGTCGGCTGGGATCACGTCGGCTGGGAGCGACCCCGGGTGCGGCCAGCCAGCCGTTCGACCTCGAGCCGCCGTCGTCCGGCGAAGCGGTACACCTTCGAAAACGTGGCTGTTGTCCAGCGCTCGGGCTGCACGTCGAGTGTGGCCGCCCCGGCACTGCGGATCTCCTCGGCCATAGTCAGGTAGCACCGGCGCCGGTAGTGACGGAGGTGGTCGGTGAAGTCGTCCTCGCTGGAGATGAACGTCCGT
>CAIVIS010000003.1 GCA_903906055.1 uncultured Acidimicrobiaceae bacterium | reverse complement strand
TGCCAGATCCTTCCCGACGTCAACACTCTGACTCGTAACGCCGTCACCATGGCCTACGAACAGGCTGGTATCGGGCCGTCCGATCTCGACTTGGTGGAACTGCACGACTGCTTCGCCACCGCGGAACTCGTCCACTACGACAACTTGATGCTGTGCGAGCAAGGCGGTGCGGTCGACTTCTTCGATTCAGGAGCCACCTGGCGCGACGGCTCCATGCCCGTCAACGTGTCCGGAGGGCTCGAGTCCAAGGGCCACCCCATCGGGGCCACTGGGATCGCCAACGTATGGGAGGTAGCCACCCACCTACGCGACGAGGCTGGTCCCCGTCAGATCGAAGGTGCCACCGTGGGCATGACCCATGTGATCGGACTCGGATCGGCCTGCGGTATCCACATCCTGGAGAAGTCGGGCATCTGAACCCGTCGACAGGCCCCACTGCGGGCAACGGACCGCCACTGACTCGGCCAACCGCCCCGCTTACTGGAACGCCAGAGCGGGCAGCGAGTCGAAGACCGACGTGGCCCACTCCCGAGCCCGGTCGGTCTCGCCGACGCAGAGCACGTTGTCCCTCCCGACGATGAAACTGCGAGGAGCCGCCACCTCGGTGAATCCATGGTGCCGGAGCCGCCGGCTGATCCCTAGCGATGCCCGGCCGGTGACGACCTCGATGCCCTCGAGCCTGGTATCGAAGGCTGCAGCCAGCACCCCGTCGACCCGGCCAACACCGTGGAACCAGTTACGGAGCCCGGGACCGGGCACATCGGCACCCGCCGCATGGTGCCCGGTGACCGGTGGCGCTGCCAGGCCGGACTGGCGAGTGGCCGCCCACGACATCCCGTGGATGTGGGTAGGTCCTCCGATCAGGACCAGGTCGGCCCCGTGCAACGCGTCGGCGGGGGCGACAGCGGGAGTGAACAACTCCACGTCCCCGTGGCTTCGCGCCACCTCGGCTAACTCCTCGGCCACGTTGCGCGTATTTCCATACACCGACTCATAGATGATCACGGTCCTCATGAAGACCACCTCCTCGACCCCATGGTGTGCGCGCGTTGCACGGCCCGCTAGAGGAGAACGTCACGCCAACAGAGGCGGGGCGGGGTACTCGTGTCTTCCGTCAGCCGCCGAGGAGCACCCCGAAGATCAGGCCACCCAGGGCCAGCATCACGGTGCCGGTGGCCACCAGGCCGAACGCATGTCGGCCGGTCAGTCCATGGGGTTCCATGGTCAGATGGAGGCGCCGAGAAGCTCGCATCCCGATGAGCCAGACCAGTGCCCCGATACCGACGATCGCCAGTGCGATCGCTCCCAACGAGCCGTTCAGACTCCACACCCGGCGGGCCAGTACTCCGGCGGCCACCACTACGGCCAGGCCCGAGCGGCCCCAGGCCAACTGCGTTCGTTCCGGCGAGAGCCCGTCGTCGATCTCGCCGTCGATGATGCGCTGCGGTTCCCGGGCCGTCATCGTGTGCCTACTTGGATCCCCTGATGACCAGAATGATGGCGATCACCGAGATGGCGCCGATCCCGACGGCCAGAACTGCGGTCATCCGAGATGACGGAAGAGGCAGTCCGCGACGCATGGCCGACTCGTTGGCCTTCCACTGCCGGAAACTGGTCAGGGCCACGAGGGCACCGAGGGCGATCAGCGGAATGCCCAGGATCTGTCGTCCACCGGCAATGTGGAACTCGGGCAAGAGCTGGGTGGCGGCCACGCCAGTGGCGATCAGAGCCAGGGCCGTCCGGTTCCAGGCCAGGAATGTGCGCTCGTTGGCATAGGTGAACCGGACGTCAGGCTCCCTGTCCTCGTGCCCGTCGTCGGCGGCGGCGACTACTTCGGCCGTGCCACCTTGGTCCATCTGGTTGTCACTCATCGTCGCTCCACCGAGATGCAGCCTACTGATCGAGGGGGGGCAGTTCGATGGTGGTCAGGTCCTCAGCCAGCACAATCTCGCCCGCGAACTCGCCACGGGCCTGGTCGATCCACTCCTGCTCGCCACCTGGCTGCACCGGCGGCACCATATGAGTGAGGACCAGCGTGCCCACTCCTGCCCGCTCGGCGGTGTTGCCGGCCTGGGGAGCGGTCGAGTGGTAGTCGAGGACATCGATCAGGCGGGGAATCCCCAGCGCCTCGATCTGGTCTCGACGGATCACGGTGTGCACCAGGGCGTCCGCTCCGGTGGCCAGAGTGTCGAGGCCCGCACACGGGATGGTGTCCCCGGCGATGACCACTGACCGACCACCGTCATCGATCCGGTAGGCCACAGTCGGATGCACCGGTGCGTGGTCGGACGGAGCGACGGTGATCCGCACGTCACCCTCTTCGAACACCACGCCATCGGTCACCTCGATCACCTCAGTGTTCGGGTTCCAGCTCAGATTCTCATGGTGGGCCAGGCGGTAACCGATGTCCTGCTCGAGCATCGCCTCGGTCTTGGCCACCAGTGCGGCTGTCCCGACGGGGCCGTAGACGGTGAGAGGGGTCGGGACGAACGACATGGCCCACCGGGTGGTGATGATGTCGTTGAGGTCGGTGATGTGGTCGCTGTGGAGGTGGGTGAGGAATACGGCCTTAAAGGCGACCGCCCCCGAGAATGCCGCGGCTGCCCGCAGCAGCACACCACGGCCGGCGTCGAAGAGGAGGTCGCCCACCGACGTGCGGACCAAGGTCGACGGTCCTGCTCGGTCAGGGGCGGGGATAGGACTCCCACTTCCCAAGATCACTATCTGCATGGTGCACTCCTCAGGTCGGGTCGGCACTACCGGGCCGGTGGTGTTCTGACAGACCTTATGACACGAACCCACCTGGGGGAAGTCGATCTTGTCGGGCCCTTGGATTCGTCCCCAGAAGCAGGTTTGACCTCGCTAGCCTTGCCGGGTGCCGTTCTACCGTGACCACATCGTCCCCAGGCTGGTCGGCTTCGCCTGCGGTTCGTCATCTCTCGCCGGAATTCGGGCTCGGACCGCGGCTGGCCTGGACGGTCAACTGCTCGAGATCGGGTTCGGCTCGGGTACGAACGTCCCCCACTATCCCGCCGAGGTGACCCGCGTGCTTGCCGTCGAGCCGTCGGCAACAGCATGGAAGATGGCGGCGGCCCGGATCAGTGCGGCCTCGATGCCGATCGAGCAGGTAGGCCTCGACGGGCAGTCGATACCGCTCGAGGACGCCAGTTGCGATACTGCACTCTGTACGTTTTCGCTCTGTACCATCCCTGATCCTGAGGCGGCACTGGCCGAGGTGCGCAGGGTCCTGCGGCCCGGGGGTCGGTTCCACCTCCTGGAGCACGGCCTAGCCCCAGATGCACGGGTAGCTGCATTTCAGCGCCGATTCGATCCCATCGAGCGGCGGATCGCTGACGGGTGCCACCTCAGCCGTGATCCGCTGGCCCTGTTGCAGTCCGGCGGGTTCACACTCGACGACGTAGAACAGAAGTACGGGGCCGGCCCGAAAGCCTGGTTCTACCTGACCCGGGCTTCGGCGGTGCGATCGTGATCCCCGACCTGGGGCGACAACGTCCGACCAGGAACCATCAGGGGGCCACATGACCACCATCGAGTCGCTCAACGAGCGGGTCGACGAACTAGCTGGTCGGGTCGACGCGGCCGAGTCGGTCCTGGCCATCCATGCGCTCAAGGCCCGCTACGGCGAGGTGGTCGATGCCCGCTTCGTGCGAGGCAGCCAGGTCGACCCGGTCGTCATGGCGCAGTTGGCCACCGAAGCCGCGGCGCTGTTCACCGAGGACGGGGTGTGGGACGGCGGCCCCGGCCTCGGGATCGCCCGGGGCCGCACAGAGATCGCCGCACGTCTGGCCGAGCCGACGTTGATCTTCTCCCGGCATCTGTTCATGAAGCCCCTGATCGAGGTCCGTGGCGACCAGGCCATCGGTCGATGGGACCTGCTCTGTCCGTGCACCCGTCTCGATGGGATGGCCGTATGGATGTCTGGGTACGAAGACGACGTCTACGCCCGAGTCGACGGGGTGTGGCTGCACGCCTCGATGACGCTCACCACGGTGTTCGTCTCACCTGACGGCGAGGGATGGCCCCGGATCCTGGCCTGACCCGTCGGGCCAGTCACGCCGTCGGGCCCGGGATTCCGGGGGCCGCCAGTGGGCGGCGCCCCGGTCTCCTTTGGTCCGCGATCAGGCCGGTGGGCCGATGGCCAGGGTCACCGGTGTGTTGTGCGAGGTCCCGTTCTGATCGACCCACTGCAGATGGATGACGTCGCCCGGGTGATGCGCCTGGAGCGCATTGCTCAGGTCGGTCGAGGACTTCACCGGCGTGTTGTCCACTCCCGTGATCGCATCGCCCTGGGTCAGGCCAGCGGTGGCTCCGGGTGATCCCGGCAGCGTGCCGTCCACCAGTGCGCCGCTGGTCGAACCCTGGGAGGAGCCTCCTTGGGAGGCACTCGAGTCCTGGACCTGGATGCCCAGGAATCCGGTGGCTCCGATGTGGATGGTGGCGCTCCCCTTGCCGGCCACCATGCTGCGAGCTTCCGACAGGGCGGTGGCGATCGGAATGGCGTAGGACTGCGATATGCCCCCAACCCCTGAGCTGCCGCTTGAAGCCGCGGTGTTCATTCCCAACACCTGCCCAGCCGCGTTGACCAGGGCACCTCCGGAGTCACCCGGCTGGATGTCACAGTTGGTCTCGATGAGGCCAGCCAGGTTTTCGGCGTTGCCTCCACCGCTCTCACTGGCCGTGATCGATTGGTTCAGTGCGGTCACTGACCCACCAGCCGAGCTCGGCGCTCCGCCTGCACCGCCGGCGTTACCTACGCCGACCACGCCTTGGCCGACCACTGCTGCCGCTGAGGCGATGGGCGCGGTCTGCAGGCCGCTGGCGCCGACCAGTTGGATCACGGCGATGTCACCGGTCCGGTCGTATCCGACGACGTTCGCCTTGTAGGACTGGCCGTTGCCGATGTCGGTCACGCTGATGCTGGTCGCACCGTTGATGACATGGTTGTTGGTGAGGATCTCGCCATTTGCCGTGAGCACGATGCCCGTCCCGGCAGCCTGTTCGTTCTGGTAGCTCAGGTTGGTGTTGATGTCGACGAGGGACGGCGCGATCTTGGCAGCGATACCAGCGGTGTCGGCGGGGGCACCGGCGCCGGTACTGGAGCGCCCAGGTGCCGTCCCCTGTCCTCCGGAGCCGAAGGGGAAGCTGCCCCCACCCGAGGATCCGGGGACCCCTGGGGACTGAGCGGGAGCGAGGGCCGCCGTGGTCGTCGGCCATGCGGCGTGGCCGATCCCGGCCCCCAGTAGCAGCGCCAGTACCGCCACCAACGAGGCGATGACGGCGATCTGGTTCTTGGGGCTCTTGCGTGCCACCGGAGGTGCTGGGGGTGCTGGGGGAACCGGGTAGTAGCCGTAAGGCGACGGCGGCCAAGCCATGGGCGGCTGTCCTGCCCCCATGCCTGCACCCCAGCCACCAGGAGCCGGGGGTGCTGTCGGATCCCAGACCGGAGCTGGTGCCGATCCGGGATACGACTGCACTCCCCAGGTGCCCGCGGGGGCGGGCTGTCCTATTGGAGCAAAGGGGTCCTCATAGGCGGCTGGTTGTATCTGTGCCGGGTAAGGCGGCTCGACCGGCGGCTGCACGTGCGGAACCGGCTGCGTGAGCGGGTGCTGGGCGGTCGCCATGGGCTCGGGCACGGCGAGCGGAGCAAACCCCGCCGGAATAGCTGCGTACTGCCCTTCGATGGTTGCATCGACTTGCGGCGAAACCGCTACGACGGCATCGGCGATCGACGAGTCGTCGATGGGCGACGGGTCGACAAGCGATGGATCTGCGATCGATGGCTCCTGGGGGCCTTCGCTCAAATCGGTGTGTTCGTTCATCTCGTCCTACCTCCGGGGTGAAAAGTGCAGTTGTGACGACGTCACCAGGACAGTTGACACGGCGCGCCTAAGGCCACCGTGAGCGGAACCTATGAATTTCATAAGGATGCACGCCCACGTCTGCTCCACCGCCCCTGCTCCACCGCCCCTGCTCCACCGCCCCCGCTCCACAGGTGGCCGCCGGTCGCCCCGCCATGATGCCGGTAGCGCTAGCCCACCCTCGGGATGTAGGCCAGGCAGCCGTCGTCCAGGTTGGCGATGGGCAGCACCTCGCGCTCATCCCAGTAGTCGAGGCTCAGCCGCCACTCGGTAGACGATCCCGACTTGGGCATGAGTGCGATGGAGCGCTGCAAGTACCCAGGGCTGAACTCGGCGGGGTCGATGTAGGGCAGCAGTTCCATGCCTACGTCTTGGGTCCGCAGACCAGGCGTCACACTTCCCGCCCCCAGTTCGTCCATGTGCCCTAGGAGCCGGCAGATGAACTGGCTCACCAGTTCGGCCCGCATCGTCCAACTGAGACGCAGCGCACCGAACGTCCACGCCATGTTGGGGATACCGGTGAACATGATCCCCCGGTAGGTGACACTGTCGGTGAAGTCCACCGGCTCGCCATCCACGAAGAAGGCGATGTCACCGAACACGGTGAGGTCGAACCCAGTGGCAGTGACGACAACGTCTGCGTGCAGCTGCTGGCCCCCTTTGGTGACGATGCCGTCCGCCGTGAACGTCTCGATCTCGTCGGTCACCATGGTCACCTTGCCGTCGCTGATGGCCCGAAACAGGTCGCCGTCGAGGATCCGGGCGACCCGCTGCTGTGCCGGTAGGTGGCGAGGGGTGAAGTGGACGTCCACCTCGTAGTCCTCGGGAAGCTGGGAGGACACCATGTTGATGAGTCCGGCCTTGGTGAGCTCCGGATGCACAGCTGCCACCTGGGTGAGCGACTGCATCTCGGCGATGGCCTTGCGGCGGACGATCTCATGTATCCACTCGTCGGGCACATCGAGGGAGCGCAGTTGGTCGGCCAGGACATCGACGTTCGGGCTCTGGAAGAAGTAGGTCGGCGAACGCTGCAGGATGGTGACGTGGCTGCACTGGTCGGCAATGGCGGGCACCAGGGTGGCCGCCGTCGCCCCCGACCCGATGACCACGACCTCGCGGCCGTCGATCTCGGGCTCGGCCGGCCAGGCCTGGGGGTGGATCCACCGCCCCTGGTACTCCTCCATGCCCGGCCAGGTCGGGGTGTGCCCCTTGGAATGGCGGAAGTAGCCGTGGCACATCCACAAGAATCCGGCCGTCATGGTGATCGGCTCGCCGGTATCGCTGCGGCTGCCGGTGACCGTCCAGCACTGTGCTTCGCTGGACCATCGGGCATCAGTGATCTTGTGCTGATACCGGAAGTGGCCGCCGAGGTCGTTCTCCTCGATGACCTCGCCCAAGTAGGCGTGGATCTCGGCCCCGCTGGCATACGGGGCTCCGGTCCAAGGCTTGAACTCGTAGCCGAGGGTGAACAGTTCGGTGTCGGAACGGACTCCTGGGAACGTGTGGGTCAGCCAGGTCCCGCCGAAGCTCTCGAGGGCATCGAGGACCACAAAGCTGCGGTCGGGGAGTTGAGTCGACAGGTGATAAGCGGCGTTGATCCCCGATATCCCAGCCCCAATGATCAGCACATCGATATGTTCGGCGTCTGTGACGCTGTCGCTCACCGGATCCGACATGAGAACTCCGTTCTGTGGGTCACAGGGTGTCTGTAGGGCATGCTCGATTTCGGGTGTGGCTGCTGGGATCTGCACACTCGCTCGGTGCCGCTCGCACAGGCACGCCGCTTCCGAGATGACATCGGATCAGTGATCGATTCGTATCTGTCCAGACAGCCGAATAGGCCATACAGAACTAGCAGGTTCCCAATCCCGGAGGCGAATGCACGGCCACGGCGCTGACTACGACCACTCAGGTGGAGGGGCGACGACCGACAGCACATCCCCCTCGAGGGTCGCCCGCCAACCCTCGAACCGGAACGTCCCCAGGGCCTCGAGCCCCCCCTCCAGCACGGTCCGGGCCAGACGGCCCTTCGCCGACTTGGCTTCATGCCCGACAGCCCGTCGCCCGTCCGCACTGATGAACTGTGCCCGGATCACCCGGGTCGAGCAAGCCAATGCAGCCATATCGACGGCATGGGCGTGCTCGGCCGGCAGCAGGTCGACCACGACCCGGCCTTGGGCGCGGCGGGCGATCGCCGCCGTCACTTCAGGGAGCCAGAAGGTCGAGAGCCGACCCAGGGCGCCGAGCGACACCAGCATCTTGAGCCGGTAGTCGGCCACCGGGTCGGCCGCGGTGGTCATCCCGTACAGGCCCGATGGGACCAGCACCCGAGCACGGTCAGCGGCCGACAGCGTGGCCGGATCGAGGCCTGCCCACACCACACCGGTGTAGCGCTTCCATGCCGGAAGCACCGGGGCGGTGCCGGCGACCAGATCGGCGGTGGCGCCCAACGCCCGATCCAGCAGTTCGCCCCGGACGCCCAGCACCGAGGAGTCCTGCGCGCTATCACCGGCCCCAAGCACCTTCGCCAGCTCGGACAGGACGGACGCCCGTGATGCGCTTAGTGCTGCGTCGAAGGAGTCAGGCCTACCAGAGGGCCGACCGCCAGCGGCTTTCCCCTCCGAGGGTGGAATCAACAAGAGCGGAAGTCGGGCCACGGGTGGGGACCGTAGTGGCTCACGGCCGACCTGGGGTCAGGCGGGCAGGTCGCAGACGGCAAAGGACGGCGGGGCAGCAGCCACTAGGAGCTCCATCTCGCCCTGCCTCAGCAGTCCTGCCTGGGATCCCACCTGCTGGACCACCCGCATGGAATTGATGGCTGCTCGGGTCATGGCATCTTCCAATGGAAGTCCCGAGACCATGCTGGCGACCAGGGTGGCGGCAAAGGCATCCCCTGCTCCGGTCCGGTCGGCCACCGGGCCGTCGTTCGGGAACGCCGGCACCGCCATGTGGCGTCTGCCGTCGCTCCCGTAGGCCCCAGCAGCGCCGTCGGTGATCACCACCAGGGATGGACCGAGAGCAAGCATCCGATCGAGCAGCGCCACTGGGCTGTCCTGCGCGGCTCCGCCGGTGATCGTGGCTGCCTCTTGGCGGTTGCAGATCACGAGGTCTGCCCTTCGATAGAGCGGGGCGACCGGGGCGACCCCTCGGGCGATCTGGAGCGTCCCCGGTTCAAACGCGAAAGAGACCTGGGGGAACTCCTCGAGCCATCGGGAGATCTCGGCTTCGTAGTTGTGGGCATCGCGTCCCACCGACGACAGGAAGAGCCACGCCGGAACTCCCGACGACCAGAGGTCGGGCCAGTGGGCCTCATGGTCCTCGTGATGGACCAGGATCGTGCGTTCGTGGTCCACCCGCAACACGAAGTTCCGATTGGTCGGAGCCGTCGGGTCGATCCGAACCAATGCCACGTCTACGCCCTCGAGGCGCAGCGCATCCAGCGCGTCGCGGCCGGGCTGGTCGACCCCCACTCCGGCGGCCAATGCCACCTGGAGCCCTAGGCGAGCACCGGCCACAGCCACATTGGCAGAGTTGCCCCCGGCGGCAACGGTCGTGGTGACGTCACACGGGATCTTGGCTCCGAACGGCAGCGCCAACGTGCGACCTCCGTCGGTGGCCTCTAAGGAGATTGCGTCCCCGTTCAGGGTCAGATACAGGTCGACGGAGATGTCGCCCACGCAGATCAAGTCGGTGCGCGCAGTCCCCGAAGCCTCCTCAGTCACGGACCAGTCCAGTCCGGGTCGATCTCGAAGAACCGCAAGGCGAGCGCCTCCATGCACACCCCGAACAGAGTCCATTCCTGAGACTCCCCATCAGGTCCCGTCGGCCGCACGATGACCTCGAGGCTCGGATCGCCACCTTGACGGAGCGCGCTGCCCTCGACCATGGCGCTCACCGCCACGGTGAACTGACGCAAGCTGAGCGGCGCACGGACCCGGAGGCCGAGGAGGGCGCATACTCCGGTGAACACTTCGTCCCACAGACTCGCCAGCTGCTCGAGTCCGTCCAACAGGGCGTCGCGTACTTCGACCTGCCGCCCGGTCAGCGTGGTCGTGACCGAGAGGACCCAGACTCCGATCCATAGCGACCACTCCCGGGTCTCGAGTCGAGCACGGATCGCCTCGCCGCCACCGAGCCGGGCCATTTCACACAGGGCCCACATCCGTCCCTCAGGAGTCGAGCGGTCCGCAGAGCCGAGCAACGGAGAGAGCGCCTCGAGTGTCCGGCTCAACTCTGCCGCCGAGTCGGCCGTCGACGCGATGTCGATGAGCACGTCCGTCCGGTAGTCCTCCAAGTTGTCCCACACCCGTCCGATGACCGAAGCGTTGGTGATGCGTGATCCGGTGGACATCTCCACATCGGCATAGATCCGCTTGAACGAGAGGTCCCCCGCCCCGATGCCGAGACCGTCCTCTTCGAGGATGACCCGGCCAGCGTCGATCAGCAGCGAGCGGAGCTCGTCTTGGCTGCGTCGGGGTCGGGGTCTGGGCACATCGGTTCCCACGGTCACGCACCTATCGTCGCAGACCCCGCCGTCACAGACCAGAGGGCGGCTTGGCCAGCCGCTTCATCGGCTCGCCGGACGGCACGTGGGGCCAGCGGAGTGTCCCCGGTCGCAACAGTTGTTGCAATATGAGATTGCAATTAGAGCACGATCCGGGTAATACTCTGGATCACGGGTGGCGGATCAGCCGCTCGAGGGGATGGACGGCCCTCGGGGGGATCATGGTCGGTACGGGTGTCCGATGCGTTATCGGATGCCCGTATCAACCAGCGAACGACTGAAGGCGGCCACCGTGAAGAGCAGATTCGTGACGTCTGACGCCCGGCGCCTGCGATGCTATCGATCTCTTCTTGGTCGCCCCATCAGGGCCATCTTCTGGATCCCTGGGTCCTGATCCTCAGATGGACTACCCGCAACCACCGCTGGTCCGTGAGATGAGTCAGACGACGTCGCCTGTCGAAAAGGTCCCGTCTGGCCGTGAGGAAGACCTTCGCCATAACCCACTTGCCGCACCCGCACTGGTGCTGCTGGCCGCGGGTGCCATCTATTCCGGCTACCAGTGGCTGCACCTGTTGCCGGAGGGATCTCCCTTCATCGTGGAACTCCTCATCGTGGCGTCACTTCCGGTCGCCATCAGACTGACCCGACATGTGTCTGGCCGACAAGGTCAGATCCTCCGCGCTAGCGCCGTGGCGTGCGGAGTGCTCATCGTTGTGCTCACACTCCTCGTGCTCGCTGTCGGCGGGTCACCCTGGAGCCCGATACTCGGTGCCGCCTCCCTGGTGTTGGCCGTGTCGCTACTTCTGCTGGTTGCTGTGGGTGAACGTCGCAAGCGCAGGTCATCCACCTTCCGCTGAGCGAGCTCGTCGGTCGCACTCCGCCTTGATAGTGGACAGCAACGCGGTGGGAATCTATCGTCAGTCCTATTGACACATGATTCGCGTGCTGCGCATTCTGCGCTCCACTCTGGGCTCCCACGAGGCGAGGACACCACCATGCAGCAGTTCGAGCCGTTCGACGGTGTGATCGCACCTACCCAGGCAGAGTCACAGCCTGCATGGCCGGTCCCGCCCCACCCAGGAGATGGTGCGCCCAACGTGGTGGTCATCCTCCTCGATGACACCGGGTTCTCCCACTTCGGCTGCTACGGATCAGACCTCACCACACCAAACATCGACGCCCTGGCCGCCCGCGGCCTGCGCTACTCGAACTTCCACGTCACGCCGCTGTGCTCACCGACCCGAGCCGCCCTGCTGACCGGCCGCAACCACCACACCGTCGGAATGCGGGCAGTCTCGAACTTCGACAGCGGCTATCCGCACATGCGCGGCCACATCACCAACCACGCCACCACCATGGCCGAGGTGCTCCGAGACGAGGGCTACGCCACGTTCGCCCTGGGCAAGTGGCACCTGTGCGCTATGGAGAACGCCTCGGCGGCGGGCCCCTACGACCAGTGGCCGTGCCAGCGGGGCTTCGACCGGTTCTACGGATTCCTCGAAGGGGAGACCGACCAGTTCTCGCCTGAGCTGGTCTACGACAACCACACCATCGAGCCACCGAGGTCCCCCGAAGAGGGCTACCACCTCAGTGAGGACCTCGTCGATCACGCCATCGAGTTCATGCACGACTCGCTCTCCATCCGACCCGACCGCCCGTTCTTCACCTACCTGGCCTTCGGCGCCATGCACGCCCCCCATCAGGCGCCAGCCGAGTACATGGAGAAGTACCGGGGGAAGTTCGACGAGGGATGGGACGTTGCGCGCGAGCGCTGGTCTGCTCGTCAGATCGAGTTGGGACTGCTGCCTGCCGACACCGAACTCGCTCCGCGCAATCCCGGTGTCGACGCTTGGGACACCTTGCCGGAGAACCAACGGCGCCTCGCCGCCCGGCTCCAAGAGGCGTACGCCGCCTTCCTCGAGCACACCGACGCACAGATCGGCCGGGTCATCGCCGATCTCGAGAACCTCGGCCAGCTCGACAACACCCTCATCGTGCTGCTGTCGGACAACGGGGCCAGCGGCGAAGGTGGCCCATTCGGAGTCATGCACGAGATGAAGTACTTCAACATGATGGTGGAGACGCCGGACGAAGCCGTCGAGCGCATCGATGACATCGGCGGACCTCACAGCCACTCCAACTACCCATGGGGTTGGGCTCAGGCCGGCAACACTCCCTTCAAGTGGTTCAAGCAGAACACGCACGAGGGCGGAGTCCACGTGCCACTCATCATGCACTGGCCCGACCGGATCGCCAGTGGTGGTGGCGTCCGCGACCAGTTCCACCACGTCAACGACATCGTCCCTACCGTCTACGACCTTCTCGGTATCACTGCACCCGACGTCTACCGCGGCTACGAGCAGATGCCCATCAGCGGGCAGTCCATGCAGTACACGCTCGATGCGCCCGAGGCACCGACGACGAAGCTGGTGCAGTACTACGAGATGTTCGGTCACCGGGCCATCGTTTCCGATGGATGGAAAGCGGTCACCCGCCACATCGAAGGCGTGTCCTTCGATGACGACACATGGGAGCTCTACCACTACGACGTCGACCGATCCGAGTGCAACGACCTGGCCGAAGCGATGCCGGAGAAGCTGGCCGAGCTGATCGCGCTCTGGTGGGTCCAGGCCGAGGAGCAGGGAGTGCTGCCGCTCGATGATCGGACCATCGAACTCTTCTACACCCGCTACCGGGACCATTCGGTGCACCCGCCCAGCCGCCGCTATGCCTACTACCCGCCGATGGCGCCGATGCCTGCGCAAGTGGCTCCGGCCATGGGCGGCCGCGGGTTCGACATGTCGGCCACCATCGACCGGCCGGCCGGTGCAGGAGGCGTCTTCTACGCCACCGGTACCGAAAACTCCGGCTTCAGCTTCTTCGTCCAGAACGACCGACTGGTCTTCGACTACAACTGCTTCAGCGACCACCACATCCTCGAGTCCGACGTCGAAGTACCGGTGGGTTCGTCTGTGGTCAGCATCGAGTTCCGGCGCCAGGGAGCAGCGGGGGCTGCAGTCATGTTCATCGATGGCGCTCCCTGCGGCGAGATGACCGTGCCGTTCGCCATGAACATCATCTCGAGCGTGGGCCCGAGCGTTGGCTACGACCACGGCAGCCCGGTCAGCGAGCGCTACCGCGGCCACTTCCCGTTCGAGGGAACACTTCACAAGGTCGAAGTGGCGGTGGTCCACAAGGGCTACGTCCCGCCCGAGGTCGTCGAGTCGGAGCAGCGCTCAGGTATGGCCCGCCAGTAGACGCGCGCTCGTCATGGCCCCGGAACCGTCCGGCAGGGCGGCATGACGGCAGACGTAGCGGCCGTGCCTTCAGGACTCAAGCCGTGAAGCGAGCCGATGCTCCGGCGTCCACGTCGATCACCGACCCGGTGATGTGGCGGGCCCCCTCCGAACACAGGAATACCACGGCGGCGGTGACCTCCTCGGGTTCCAGCCACGGCACCGGCTGCACGTGGAGGGATGTCATGGGACCAGCCACGTCTTCTTTGGTGGGCGATTCGAGGTCAGGGCGCATCAGCCCGTACAGCATGTCGTTGTGGATCATGTCGGTAGAGATGTTTCCTGGAGCGATGACGTTGGCCGTCACGCCGAAGTAGGCCATCTCGTGGGCCACCGACTTGGTCAGTCCGATGACCCCCCACTTGGACGCGCAGTAGGCGGGGATGAGCGGGTTGGCCGACCGGCCCATCATCGAGGAGATGGCGATGATCCGGCCCCACCGGTTGCGCCGCATGTGCGCAGCGGCGGCCCGCATGGCGTTGAACACTCCGGTCAAGTTCACATCTACCGTCTCCGACCACTGAGTGGCGTCCATGTCGACGATCGACCCGAGGGTGGAGATGCCGGCGTTGGCGATCAAGATGTCGACCGAGCCGAGTTCGGCGACGACACCGTCGACGAAGGCCACCATGGCATCGAGGTCCCGCACGTCGGCCTCGACGGCCACACATCGCCTTCCTTCGGCTTCGACCAGGCGCACCGTCTCAGCCAGGTCATCACTGGTGGCCAGCGGGTAGGTGACCGTGTCCAGATCGGCACACCGGTCGACGAGGGCGATATCGGCGCCCTGTCGCGCCAACTCCAATGCGTGGCTGCGGCCCTGGCCTCGTGCCCCACCGGTGATGACTGCCACCCGCCCGGCAAACTGGCCTGCTCCGACTTGGCTCGCTGCTGCGTCTTGCGACATGGGGCCTCCCCCGGTATGTGCCCGGTCCAACGCGCGTGGTGGTCAGATCCGGATCCGTGTCCAGGATCCTATGTCGTGCGTGCAGATCGGCCCCAGGTGGCCAGTACCTTGCGGTACTCCTGGTCCCAAGCTCGGTAGGTCTGGCGTAGAGCCGGTCCCGGCCACGCAGCAGGAACCAGTTCGACGGGCAAGAGGGGGTCGGACTGGAAGTGGCGCAGGACGGCCGCCGACAGGGAGAACCCGAGGGCGAGGTCGTCCGGTCCTCGGGTAGGACTGCGATCGAGCCGACCAGCCAGATCTACTGCACGTGCCGCCCATTCCTCCAGGTCCCAGAGAGAGGCGGCCATAGCCATCGGATCACCGCTGGGCGTACCTAGGAATACAGACAGGTCCGGATCGTCCCCAGGAGTGAGCTGTACGTCGAGGTTGTCGGGCCGGAGCCATACGCCTTCGCGCTGCTCGGCGTAGCGGGCCTGGGTGAGGCGGCGTCGACGTGCGGCCCTGTGCTCGGGCGAGCTAGCCGCAGCGGTCACCACCACCATGCGCCACCCGCCATCCCATGGCCGGGTCCGGCCCTGCAGACTGCGTCCTTGGCGTGTGCTGCGCTCGAGCAGCGGACCGGCGAGCCGATAGCGACCCGCTCCGTCCGAGGCCGCCTCGCCGGAAGCCACCATCCGGCTGAGGGCGACCCTGGCCCGGTTGGCGTTGATTCCGAACAGGCCGGCCAGGTGGACCAAGTGGGCCACCGGCAATTCGGGCGGATCCTCGCCGAGCAGGGCGCTGGCCAGGACCGATCGGGCCGTCAGCGGTGTCTCACTGTCTACTGCTGCATGGCCAGGTACCGGAGTAGTCAGGGGGGCCCTCGGGGGCAGGTCGGCCGGCTGCATCAGTGTTACGTGATTGCTTCGATTGATTCCATATTGTAATATATCTTGGATGGCATCCACCATGGTGGCCGATCCGGCCGATCGCCCCGAGGTCCTGCCCACCGAGCGCCTGCTGGCCAACGGCATGGCTCGGCCGGGCCTGAGAGCCGATCTACGGCGGATCGCTGATGGCCGCAATGCCTTCACCGTGGCCTCGTTGTGGTTCTGGGTGGCCGTCCTCATCGGCGGCTCTGTGTGGATCGACCGTTGGTGGGCCTATCTGATCGCCTTCGTACTGATGGGCCCGATGTACGCCCGGTTCGCCATCCTCATGCACGAGGCGGCACACAAGCTGCTGTTCAGCAACAAACAGATCAACGACTGGGTCGGCACCTGGCTGATCGCCTACCCGACGTGGACTCCCATCAGCCTGTACCGACGGGGCCACTTCTCCCATCACAAGGAGGAGTTCGGACCGAACGAGCCCGACATCGCCTTTTACGGCGGTTACCCCTGTGACCGGCGAACTCTGGCCCGCCGGCTGGTTCGCGACGCCGTGGGGATTTCGGGGTGGAAGAACTTCCTCCCCCTGTTCCGATCGCTCAAGGTGCCGGCGTTCCGTAGGACGTCCGGCTCGATCATCGGCGTACAGCTCCTTCTGTGGGCTGTCATGTGGGCCACCACCGGCCGCTGGTGGATCTACCCCTTGCTGTGGTGGCTCCCATGGATGACCCAGTGGCGGGTGATCAACCGGTTGCGGGCTATCGCCGAACACGGCGGACTCGAGGCCGGCGCTGACCGTCGGGTCACCACCCACAACGTCCGCCAAGGCTGGATCGCCCGGTTCTGGTTCGTCCCCTTCAATACCGGCTGGCATCTGGCCCACCATGTCGACATGGGTGTGCCGTGGCGCAACCTGCCCCGGTTCCATGCCGAGTTGGAGCAGGCCGGCTACGTCACCGACGGCATCACGTATCCGACGTATCGAGCCCTGTGGGGAGCGCTGGCCTCCGCCTGAACTCCTGGATCTGCCTGAACGGATCAACCGGGGTGATCAGACGGGCTTGCCCCGCATCGATCGGTAGGTGCGCACCAGTGCCGCCGTCGAGCTGTCCTGGTCGGACAGGTCTGGAACTTCGTCGGCGGTGAGAGCCGGACCGAGCTGGCCTGCCATCACCTTGCCCAGCTCTACTCCCCACTGGTCGAAGGAGTCGATCCCCCATACCGCCCCCTCGACAAAGACGGTGTGCTCGTAGAGCGCCACCAACTGACCCAGCACCGATGGCGTGAGCCTCGGGGCCAAGATGGTGGAGGTCGGATGGTTTCCCGGCATCACCTTGTGGGGGACGACGGAGGCTGGGGTCCCCTCGGCCGCCACTTCCTCGGCCGTCTTGCCGAAGGCCAGGGCCTTGGTCTGGGCGAAGCAGTTGGCCATCAGCAAGTCCTGGCGATCCCCGTCCTCATGGGTCGAGTGGGCGAACCCGATGAAGTCAGCGGGGACCAGGCGAGTTCCCTGGTGGATCAGTTGGTAGAAGGCGTGCTGGCCGTTGGTGCCCGGCTCGCCCCAGAAGATCTCCCCGGTGCTCCCTTCGACCGGCGAACCGTCGCGTCGTACCGACTTGCCGTTGGACTCCATGGTGAGCTGCTGCAGGTAGGCCGGAAACCGAGCCAGCCGCTGGCTGTAGGGCAGGACGGCGTGGGTCTCGGCTCCGAACAGGTTCGAATACCAGACGTTCAACATCCCTTGGATCACAGGAAGATTGGACTCGAACGGGGCCTCGGCAAAGTGGCGGTCGATGGCATGGAACCCGGCCAGCATCTCGGCGAACGCCTCGGGGCCGATGGCCACCATCAGGGAGAACCCGATGGCGGAGTCATACGAATAGCGGCCGCCGACCCAGTCCCAGAACCCGAACATGTTTGCCGGATCGATCCCGAATTCGGTGACTCCGGCCTCGTTGGTCGACACGGCCACGAAGTGCCGGGCCACCGCCTCGTCACCACAGCCGAGGCCCTCGAGCAGCCACTGGCGAGCAGCGCGCGCGTTGGTCAGGGTCTCCTGGGTGGTGAAGGTCTTGGAGCAGATGACGAACAGAGTCTCGGCGGGGTCGAGGTCACGGGTCTTGGCATACAGGTCGACCGGGTCGACGTTGGACACGAACCGGCAGTCGATGTCCGGATCGGCGTAGTCGCCCAAAGCCTGGTGGGCCATGGCCGGGCCCAGATCCGACCCGCCGATCCCGATGTTGACCACCGAACGAATTCGTTGACCGGTGTGCCCCGTCCACTCCCCCGACCGGATACGAGTGGCCACAGCACCCATGGCGTCGAGCACGGCGTGCACATCGGCCACGACGTCTCGTCCGTCGACCACCAGTCGGGCAGTTCTGGGCATCCGCAGGGCAACGTGCAGGACCGACCGGTCTTCGGTCGTGTTGCTGCGCGCGCCCTCGAACATGGCATCGCGTCGCTCGGCCACCCCGGCCCGGTTGGCCACGTCCATCAACGAGGCAAGTGCTCCGTCATCGACTCGGTGCTTCGAGTAGTCGAGGACCAGATCACCAGCGATGGCGACCATCGATACCCCCCGGCCGGCATCATCGGCGAAGAACTGACGTAGGTGGCGGTGGCGCAGGCGCTCGAAGTGGCCCACCAGGTCGCCCCACTCATCGGTGGACATGAGATCCACTGTTGCCGAGCGGTCGTCCGTGGCATCGGTCCCGTTCATATGTGCTCGCCTCCGTCGTCGTCCCCTGGTGCCCGAGCACCGGTGCTCCGACCTTAGGCAATGCCACTGGGCCACTCGTGCCGTCGGGTCGGACCGGGCCGTTCAGCGGGTCCGGTGGTCCGAGGATGGACCCAACTGCTGCCGTAGACTGCCGTTCCGACGGCACTCGTCGCCACCCCGGAAGGAGCGCAACGGTGCCCGAGTCGACTGGAACCGGTGGACAGAGCGGAGACTCTGGCCAGCACGATCCGATCCGAGACGGCACGATCCCCATGCGCCACCCGCATCACGGTCCGGGGCCGATGGCGGCCATCGCCCTGGGCGGTGCCCTGGGCACATTGGCTCGCTACGTCATCGAGCGGGGCTTCGTTTCCTCGCCCGCGGGGCTTCCGTGGGCCACTCTCAGTGTCAACGTGCTGGGGTCGTTCGTGCTCGGTGTGGTCGTGACCTTGGTGGTCGAGCGGTGGCCCACCGACCGCTACCTGAGACCGTTGGTGGCCGTAGGGTTCTGCGGCGGCTT
>CAIVIS010000002.1 GCA_903906055.1 uncultured Acidimicrobiaceae bacterium | reverse complement strand
TGACATCGTGCTGGTGGGAGAGATCAGAGACAAGGAGACGGCATCGATCGCCATCGAGGCCGCCCTCACTGGTCACATGGTGCTCGCCACCCTCCATACCAACAGCGCCTCAGCCACGCCGATGCGCCTGATCGAGATGGGTATCGAGCCGTTCTTGGTGACGTCGGCCATCTCTGGTGTCGTTGCCCAGCGCTTGGCTCGGAGGCTCTGTCTGCACTGCAAGCAACGCTATGAACCGTCTGAGGCCGATGTGGCTGCTGCCGGCTGGACCTTGGCCGAGGCCGAGGCAGTCGGATCGTTGAACACCGTGTACCGCTCGGTCGGCTGCTCTGCGTGTGCGCAGACCGGCTACCGGGGTCGACTCGCACTAGCTGAACTGATGCCTATGACCGAGGAGGTCGAACGCATGATCATCGAAGGAGGTTCGGTGGACGAGATCCATCGCCTTGCCGTCAGCCAGGGCATGGTCGCCCTCCGTCAGGCCGGGCTGCGAAAGGCCTTCGACGGCCAGACCACGCTCGAGGAAGTCCTGCGGGTGGTGGCATGACATCGGTGACGTCGGATACGCGAGGCGTGTGGAACACCCGACTGGCACAGGCCATGGTCGAGGCTGGCTACGAGACAGAGGCAAATTTGGTGCCCCTGGTCAACGAGGCTGCAGCCACCGGACAGAGTCTGGGTTTCGTGTTGATCAGTAGGGGCCACGCCCTGCCCAGCGTCGTGGTCGGCACCTTGGCCACCTTGGCGCAACTCCCGGCCGTCGACTTGGACGCCTTCACTCCCCATCCCGACGCCGTGGCGGCGGTGCCCGCGACGGTAGGCCTCGACTTCGACGCCATCGGTCTCCAGTTCGACGGCAAGGCACTGGTGGTCGCCTTTTCGGAGCCTCCGAGCCCTCATGAGGTCGACGAGCTCGCTGGGCGGGTCGGCCATCGGATCCATCCGGTGCTGGCTGACCCCGTGCTCATCGCCCAGCGGCTCGGCCGTCCTGAGGTAGCAGGGGACCTAGAAGAGGGAACGACGTCCCCCGTGGACAAGCGGGAGCGTGCAGCCAAGGTCGAAGATCTGCTCACCACCGGCATACCTGCCGCAGCCGTCAGCGACCCGATACCGCTGCACATCGACGACCTACTCCGCTACGCCGTGTCCGTGGGTGCCTCCGACCTCCACCTGACGGCGGCCATGCCGGGAACGATCCGACTGCACGGGGCAATGCGCCCTATCGAAGGCTGCCCTCCGTTGGACAACGAGACCATCCGCGACATGGTGTTCGGGATCCTGCCGGCCTCGCAGCGCGAGCGGTTCGAGGCCGAGCACGAGCTCGATACCTCCCACACCATCCCCGGTGTCGGCCGGTTCCGTGTCAACGTGGCGCTCCAGAGGGGAACGGTGGCGGCCGCCCTGCGGCCCATTCCGCACGAAATGCCGGTCTTCACCAGCCTCGGACTGCCCGATTCGATCCGGTCCTTCACTGACCTGCGCCGCGGCCTGGTCCTGGTGACCGGGCCGACCGGATCCGGAAAGTCGACCACGTTGGCGTCGCTGGTGGACATCATCAACCGGACGAAGCCGCTCCACATCGTCACCGTCGAGGATCCGATCGAGTTCCTCCACGACCACAAGCGCTCGATCATCACCCAGAGAGAGATTGGCGAGGACACCGACTCGTTCGGCGAAGCCCTCCGTCGTGTCCTCCGTCAAGACCCCGACGTCATCTTGGTCGGCGAGCTCCGTGACCTAGAGACCATCTCGATGGCGTTGACCGCTGCCGAAACGGGCCACCTCGTGTTCGGCACCCTCCATACCCAAGATGCCCCACAGACGATCGACCGGATCATCGACGTCTTTCCTACCCAGCAACAAGAGCAGATCCGGGTCATGCTCGCCTCGACACTCGAAGGTGTGGTCACCCAGCAGCTAGTACCTACGGCCGATGGCCTGGGACGGGCCGCGTGTGCAGAGGTACTCGTGTGTACCTCGGCCATCCGCAACCTGATTCGACAGGGCAAGACCCACCAGATCTACTCGCTCATGCAGGTGGGCGGGTCCTTCGGCATGCAGACGATGGATCAGGGCCTGGCCCAGATGGTCAAGAGCGGCATCATTTCTGAGTCCATCGCCTACGACCGGTCCTCGAACGAAGAGGACCTCCGCAACCACCTACATCTGTGATGACCGCTGATCGCACCACCGAACAACGAATCGGGGAACCGTGGCACTGACATTCGACTACAAGGTACGCGACAAGGGCGGCGAGCTCGTCGAGGGACAGCTCGACGGCGACAGCATGGCGCTGGTCGTCCGTCGACTCCGAGAGATGGGCTACATGCCCATCTCCGTGACGCCGAAATCGGCGGTCAACCTGAAGACCGAGATCAAGATCCCCGGGCTGTCCGACCGGATCAAACTGCGCGAAATCGCCGTGATGACCCGCCAACTGTCGACCATGGTGGACTCGGGACTGTCAGTGGTGCGCTCGCTCGGCATCTTGGGCACACAGGTCGAGAACCCGGAGCTGGCCCGGATCCTGACGCAGGTGCGTCTCGACCTGGAGCACGGCTCCTCGCTCTCGGTGGCCTGTGCCAAGCACCCCAAGGCCTTCTCCAAGCTCTACTGCACGCTGCTCCAAGCCGGTGAGGTCGGCGGGAACCTGGACGAGGTGCTCCTGTCGCTGGCCGATGCCATCGAGAAGCAGGCCCAGCTCAACCGGACCATCAAGTCCGCCATGACGTATCCAGCCGTGGTGCTGTCGGTCATGCTGCTCATCTTCTCGGCCATGATCATCTTCATCGTCCCGGTGTTCCAGGGACTCTTCAAGAGTTTGGGAGGCACGCTGCCGCTGCCCACTCAGATCCTGATCAAGATCTCGGACATCATGACGAGCGCATGGGTGCTGCTCATCATCGCCATGGTGGTCGGGGCCATCGTCGGGGTGAAGAAGTGGATCGCAACGGAGAACGGCCGGCGTATCTGGGACCGGTGGATGTTGAAGCCCCCGGTGTTCGGTCAGCTCTTTCACAAGGTGGCGCTGGCCCGGGTGACCAACACCCTTGGCTCGCTCATCGGCTCCGGCGTCCCGATCCTCGAAGCACTCGACATCAGTGCGGAGACGGCCGGGAACGTCACCATCGGAGACGTCCTGCGTAAGGCCAAGAACGGCGTACGTGAGGGTCGTCCGTTGGCCGATCCCCTCCGCGAGCACGAAGACATCATCCCTTCGCTGATGGTGCAGATGATCGAGGTCGGTGAGCAGACCGGCGTACTGGACGGAATGCTCCACAAGGTGGCTGCGTTCTACGACCAAGAGGTCGAGGTAACGGTCAACAATCTGACCGCACTGCTCGAGCCGCTGCTGACGGTGTTCATGGGGATCGGTGTCGGAATCATGGTGATTTCGCTGTACCTGCCGATGTTCGACTACATCAAGCTCGTGCACTGATCGCCGGTCGGCTGTGCGCTGGCTGACGGCGGAATGTGCGCTCCTACGACGGAGCCGTTCTGGGCCCGGCTGCGTCACCTGGTGGGCTTTCACCAAAAACGTGTCGCAGGCCCCTTGACGCCTATGAGCAGGGATCTTTCATCGAGGTCGGTCCAGTTGAGGCTCAAGTCCGAGAGTGAATCAGTCGATTGGACATCATGAGCAATAGCGGGATGGTAGGCGCCTCCGTGGGCACGGGGCGCCAGATAGGTGAGTTGGCGACGGCTGCTCCCGATGGCTCGGGCCCAGACGATGCCCGGGTGCTGACGTGGTCGGGCCCAGGGGGCTGGCGGGCCAGACCTCCGGAGTTGGTCGCCCGGACGGCGTCCGACTGGGCGCACTCCGACGACGGGTTCACGTTCGTCGAGTTGATGATCGCACTCGTGGTGATGGCCATCCTGCTCGCCATCGCCATTCCGACGTTTCTTGGAACGACGGCGACGGCAGACAGCCGTTCGGCCCAGTCGAACCTGAACACTGCGCTCACCGATGCCAAGGCTCAGTTCGAGACCCACGGGCAGACCTACTTCGTAAACGGGGTACAGGACTCCGTTGCGATGTCCAGCCTGCTGACTGATGCGCAGCTCTCATTGTCGTTCCATGCCGGAGCACTTGGCAGTTCGACGACGACGGGCAGTTCAGGTTCGCAGTCGAAGCTGTCGGTCGCCGTGTCTGTCGATGGCATGGGAATCGTGATCGCCGCCTACTCGACGCCTGGGAACTGCTACTACATCGTAGATAACGAGGGTGGACTCAGCACCGCGGCTGCATCCGTCTCCCCCTATTCGGGTGCGGCCCCGGTGACCACGTCGGTCACCACCCCGCCGGCAGGTTCGATCGCACTCCCATCGGCCTCTGGCATGAGCTTCGTCGAAGTGAAGGGTGACGTCACTGCTGACCACTGCAACGCATTTCAGCCGATGACCAGCGGGGCGCCGATCACGGTGCGCTATCTGAAGTCGGGTTTCCCCTTCTGATCGGAGCGGTCAGGCGTAACTGAGGGGATGGATCAGCACGCTGAGTGGCGGGGTGCCCACGGTCGATGACGACCACTTAGTTACACCGGTCCCGCAACCAGAAGTAGGCGAAATATGACCGTCGGCCGTAGATAATCGGTGACAGGAGATGTCTTCCATTACCCCGTGCGGGCAGGGCACAGATCGT
>CAIVIS010000001.1 GCA_903906055.1 uncultured Acidimicrobiaceae bacterium | reverse complement strand
GGCGGCCTTCTCCAGGTACTCGTCGACATCGTCCCGGTGGTACCCCTTGAGGGTCTCCCGGAACTCCACGGTGCGAAGCGAATCGAGTGCTGATTGGGAAGCATCCATGCCGCAATCGTAGCGTCGTCGACGATCCATGCCAGGGATTCCCATCTACCGTCGACCTGGCCTCATGGTCACCGGAGTGCACGCAGCGCTCTGGCGGACAAGGTCAGGCAGATGCGGCCACCTAGGTATGCCGGTCAGAAGACCGTGTTGATCAGCAGCTCGATGACCAAGAACACGACCAGGACCGAGAGATCGATCCCGACACCGCCCACCTGGACTGCGGGAATGATCTTGCGCACCGGACGGAGCACAGGCTCACAGATGGCAGCGAGGACCTTGTGGACCTTGAGCACCGGGGAGTCATAACTCAGGCGACCCGAGTACGTCAGCCAACTCAGGATCGAGTAGGCCAGGAGGGCCAAGAGGTACAGATAGAGGAGATCACCGATCAGTTTGAGCATGTCTGATCAGCCTACGGGTCCGGTGGTGACCACGAACAGATGGATCAGGAACCGACCAGACCGGCGAGGCGCTGACGCTCCTCATCGGACACCTTGACGTTTGACGGGGTCAGCAGGAACACCTCATCGGCCACCCGCTCCATCCCGCCCGACAACGCGTAGGTGACACCGCTGCAGAAGTCGATCATCCGGCGCTGCAGATCGCGGTCAGCGGTCTGCATGTTGACGATCACCGGCTGGTTGCCCATGAGCCTGTTGGCGATCTCGACGGCATCGGAAAAGCGAGCCGGGGCCACGATGTGCACACGGGCGCTCGATTCCGGCTTGGAGACCTTGACCGAGGGGGACGGGGACGGACGCGCCGACGGCCCCTGCTGCACGGTGGCTGCCTGACTGGTCGGTCCACTTCCGCTTGCCACCCGGATCCGGCTGGGTGGAGCTGTCTGCACCTCGTCCTCGGATTCGGCCGCGACCGGACGCTGGCGGCCGGCGAGCGGTGCTGGTCGGCTGTCGTACTCGTCGTACTCGTCGTAGTCGTCTACGAGCCCCAGATAAGCCATTGACTTTTTGATGAACGAAGTTGCCATTTGTTCCTCCCGGGCAAAGCGTAGTTCGTGACTACGGGCTTTGGTGGCACGCTACAGCGCCCCAGAGGGTAGTCATGACTCCTCGCGTCTGGGACGGTCGCCGAAGAGCGCCCGACCCACCCGCACCATCGTCGAACCCTCCGACAATGCAACCTCGATGTCACCCGTCATCCCCATCGACCGGATCGGCAACTCCAGGGCATCAGCGAGTCGTGAGACCGTGCGGAACCCGGATCGGGCCTCCTCGGGATCCCCCGGGGGGCCGACCGTCATGAGCCCGGCGACGTCCAAGTCCTCGTCTCGCAGAGCCGCCACCAACTCGGCCACTCCCTCCGCTCGCACGCCGCTCCGTCCGGGTAGACCCACCACGTCCACCTGGATCAGGACCCGGGCGCCGGGGTGTCGCCGGGCAATGGCCCTGCCCTCCTCGATCCGGCAGACCGACTGCCAGCAGGACACCAGTGGCGCCAGCCTCGGCACCTTGTTCCGCTGGATGGCTCCGAGGTAGTGCCACTCGGGCGACGGTCCCACATCACCGGCCAACTCTGCCGCCTTGGCCACCAGTTCGTCGGCGTAG